>NZ_JADBRP010000007.1:0-134872 GCF_014930695.1 Enterobacter cloacae complex sp. P40C2
CCGGGCTCCCGGCGGTAAATCGCCGCTTCGCGGTGCCTTCGGCTTATTCCTTCCGGCTTATCGGGGACGGGCGGAGGTAACCTCCCTGTAAAGCCGCCCTCTCGGCGCATCCCTGCGCCTCGCCCCGGCCTGCAGGAAACGCCTCAGCGATATACAGCCGGACCAGGGCGTCGCTGTAATTCATTTATTTTCCTGAAACAACATTCGTCGCTTTCGGTAATAAAATTACTGGGGATCCCTTAGCCCGCTGGGAGAGGGTGAAATCACAACAAACGGCAACGCGCGTTGCCGATGCTTTTATTACGGTGCCGGGTAGGTATAAACCTGATGCACCGCTTCAATCTCCGCTAACACCTCTTCGCTGAGGGTCAGGTGGAAACTCTCAATATTGGTTTTAAGCTGCTCCATGGTCGTCGCGCCCAGCAGGGTGCTGGCGACAAACGGCTGACGACGCACAAAGGCCAGCGCCATCTGCGCCGGATCGAGCCCGTGGCGCTTTGCGATGTCCACATAGGCCGCAACGGCTTTTTGCGTCTGCTCGCCGCTGTAACGGGTGAAGCGGCTGAAAAGCGTGTTTCGCGCGCCGGCGGGCTTCGCGCCGTTCAGGTATTTCCCCGTCAGGGTACCGAAGCCCAGGCAGGAATAGGCCAGCAGTTCCACCTCTTCGTACTGCGTCACTTCCGCCAGGCCCACTTCATAGCTGCGGTTCAGCAGGCTATAAGGATTCTGAATGGTGACGATGCGCGGCAGGTCGTGCTTATCGGCCAGATGCAGGTAGCGCATCACGCCAAACGCCGTTTCGTTGGAAACCCCGATGTAGCGGATCTTACCCGCGCGCTGGCACTCCGCGAGCGCCTCCAGCGTTTCCAGCAGGGTCACGGCCGGAGCACTTTCGTTCCACGCGTAGCCGAGCTTGCCGAAGCAGTTCGTCGGACGCTGCGGCCAGTGCACCTGATACAGATCGAGATAGTCGGTTTGCAGGCGCTTAAGGCTGGCATCCAGCGCGTCACGGATATTCTTGCGATCGAGGATCTGGTTAGGGCGGATCCCGGCATCGTTATTGCGGGAAGGGCCGCTGACCTTGGAGGCGATAACCAGCTTTTCGCGATTGCCGCGTTTCGCCAGCCAGTTGCCAACGTACGTTTCGGTAAGGCCCTGCGTTTCCGGGCGAGGAGGAACAGGGTACATCTCCGCCACGTCAATCAGGTTAATGCCCTGGCTGACCGCGTAATCAAGTTGTGCATGGGCATCGGCTTCGCTGTTTTGTTCACCAAATGTCATCGTGCCCAGCCCCAGTTGGCTGATCTCCAGAGCGCTGTGGGGGATACGGTGATAATGCATAGCCGGTTTCCTTTAAAGATATACAGACCGCGTCAGGAACCTCCCGACAAAGGAATATAAACATGGCAGAGGGAAGGCAAAAGGGGAAGGAAAAAATCAAAAAGGCCAGCAAGCCACTGACCTTTATCGGTTTATCGTTCGATAATCTGGGATACTTCGTCGCGATTGATTTGCATTTGATTGCCTTCCCGATCGCGGTAACTCACAAGGCCGGTATCGTCGTCGACTTCGGGTTTGCCATCGGTCAGGATCATGCGGCCATCCTTGGTTGACATGACATAGTCGCTGCTACAACCCGATACCGCAAACGCTAAACCGACTGCTGAGATAATTACTGCCCATTTTTTCATCGTTCTCATCCTCACCTGGCTCGTATCAAATCATAGTGTAGTAATAACCTGATATTACGACAGGTGAAAGGGGGGAAATCTTAAAAAGCGGGAGATTATGTTAGCCGGAGCGCATAATTGGTAAAAAACTATGTTTTCAACAGGAAATGGCGTGCCAGCAGTGCTCCGGTGAAGTTCTTTTTAAGATAGAAGCCGCGCGGCAGCGTCAGGATCGGCTCGCCACGTGCGCCAACCGCTTCAGTGAGCGCTTTGCTGTCGGCGGCCTTCGGGCGCAGTTGCAGCACCTCACCATGCCGGGCGGTGATCCGCTCCACCTGTCCCAGCACGATCATGTCCATCAGTTCCTCCCAGTCCTGGGAAAGCTGCCTCTCTTCTTCTTCGTCAGGGCTCCAGAGCAGCGGAGCGCCAACGCGACGCTCTGCCAGCGGGATCTGCCTGTCGCCCTCAACGGGTACCCACAGCACCCGCTTCAGCTTATGCCTGACGTGGCTGGTTTCCCATGTCACCCCGCTGTTACCCGTTAGCGGCGCAACGCAGACGAAGGTGGTTTCCAGCGGCCTGCCCTGAGCGTCGATGGGGATAGTTTTCAGTTCAACGCCCAGCGCCGCAAAATCTTGCTCGGGCTTACTGCCCGCGCTTGCGCCCAGCCAGCGTTCCAGCAGCACGCCGATCCAGCCCTTATCGCGCTTAAGGTCGTTAGGTATCGTCAGCCCCGCCATCACCGCCAGCTCGCCCAGCGTATAGCCAGCCAGACGCTGCGCCTGCTGGAGCAGCTGGGCTTCACTGACGGGGGCACTGGGCAATGGGGCGAGCGAATGCATGTTAACAACCTTTTTGATTAAAAAATGAGCTGATATTTTATCCCTTGTGGATAGAGTTTACCTTTTTCTGAGTAAATATTCCATGTGGATGATTTTAATAATATTTTTCAGCGCTGAAAGCGTCAGGATACGGCTAAAAAATGGGTTGTTCAATTCTGGTCACTGACAATAAACAGGATCTTACACCATGTTATCCACAGAAAAATGGGATAACTGGGAATAACCCCCACTACTGTTTCAATTTACAGCCTTGACGTGCGATGAAAATCGAATTTTCACACAATTTGTGCCTAACTTATTGGCACAATCTGTGGATAAAACCGACGCTGTTCGATCTTTCATCAGCACGGGGATCTTTGATGTGACGATCGTCACGTTAATCACCTTTTCTCCCTTTTGTATGCTATCAATGTTATGAAATTAAACGGATTTTTCAAAATGGCTAACGGTGGTGATAAGGTGGTCTGAAAGGTTGTTCATCGGTAATTCCGTACTTCTTCACAACTATATCCACAGAAAAGGTGAATAAAAATGGTCTCGATCGCCTTCATCTGTTTATAACTCCCCACAAAATTGTGAGTTATTCAATTGTTATTAGGCTGCAGGCCTGTAAGAGAGTGGTTTACCGCCTCCCTGTAGTGTGAAACAATCATTCATATATCAGATTTAGTTTGGGGTAGTCCGGTGATTGATGACGATGGCTACCGCCCAAACGTAGGAATAGTAATTTGTAATCGTCAGGGCCAGGTAATGTGGGCCCGGCGATATGGTCAGCACTCCTGGCAGTTCCCGCAAGGCGGGATCAACCCAGGAGAGTCCCCAGAACAAGCGATGTACCGGGAGCTGTTTGAAGAGGTTGGTTTAAGCCGGAAAGATGTTCGCATCCTGGCGTCGACCCGCAACTGGTTGCGTTACAAGTTACCGAAACGTTTGGTGCGTTGGGACACAAAGCCGGTTTGTATCGGCCAGAAACAGAAGTGGTTTCTTTTGCAGTTGGTGGGCAACGATTCAGATATCAATATGCAAACAAGCAGCACGCCGGAGTTCGATGGCTGGCGCTGGGTAAGCTACTGGTACCCTGTTCGTCAGGTCGTGTCATTTAAGCGCGATGTTTACCGTAGGGTGATGAAAGAGTTCGCAAGTGCTGTTATGCAGCTTCAGGAGACGCCTCCTAAGCCGCAGAGCGCACCTGCCTGGCGACGTAAAAGAGGTTAAGCTACGCAAATCATGCTCACCCGCTTGCGAGAAATAGTTGAAAAGGTTGCCAGCGCGCCTCGCCTCAACGAGGCGCTAAACATTCTGGTAACGGACATCTGTCTTGCGATGGAAACCGAGGTCTGTTCGGTCTATCTGGCCGACCATGACCGACGGTGCTACTACCTGATGGCGACCCGGGGATTAAAAAAACCGCGGGGCCGTACCGTCACGCTTGCGTTTGATGAAGGTATTGTTGGGCTGGTCGGGCGACTGGCAGAGCCAATCAACCTTGCTGACGCGCAAAAACACCCCAGCTTTAAATATATCCCCTCCGTAAAAGAAGAGCGCTTCCGCGCTTTCCTCGGGGTGCCGATTATTCAGCGCCGCCAGCTGCTTGGCGTGCTCGTTGTCCAGCAGCGCGAGCTGCGTCAGTATGATGAAAGCGAAGAATCCTTCCTCGTCACGCTGGCAACTCAGATGGCCGCAATCCTCTCTCAGTCTCAGCTCGCCGCGCTATTTGGTCAGTATCGTCATACGCGTATCCGCGCGCTTCCGGCCTCGCCGGGCGTCGCCATTGCCGAAGGCTGGATGGACGCCACGCTGCCGCTGATGGAGCAGGTATATGAAGCCTCGACGCTTGATGAAGCACTCGAGCGCGAACGGCTTACCGCCGCGCTGGAAGAGGCGGCGAATGAGTTTCGTCGCTACAGCAAACGCTTTGCCGCAGGCGCGCAAAAAGAGACGGCGGCCATTTTCGATCTTTATTCGCACCTGCTGTCCGATGCGCGCTTACGACGGGAGCTGTTCGCCGAGGTCGATAAAGGCGCGGTGGCTGAGTGGGCGGTTAAAAAGGTCATTGAAAAATTTGCCGAGCAGTTTGCGGTCCTGACCGATGGTTACCTGAAAGAGCGCGCCGGCGATCTGCGCGCGCTTGGGCAGCGTCTGTTGTTCCACCTCGATGATACCATTCAGGGTGCAAACGCCTGGCCGAACCGGTTTGTGCTGGTGGCGGACGAGCTCTCGGCGACGACGCTGGCAGAATTACCGCAGGACAGGCTGGCGGGCGTAGTGGTGCGCGATGGTGCCGCTAACTCCCATGCCGCCATTATGGTGCGCGCGCTCGGAATCCCGACCGTGATGGGCGCGGACATTCAGCCCTCCGTGCTGCACCGGCGCACGCTGGTGGTGGACGGATATCGCGGTGAATTGCTTGTGGATCCTGAGCCGGTTCTCCTCCAGGAGTACCAGCGTCTCATTAGCGAAGAGAATGAATTAAGCAAGCTGGCGGAAGATGACGTCAACCTGCCCGCGCAGCTGAAAAGCGGTGAGCGGGTGAAGGTGATGCTCAATGCGGGCTTAAGCCCCGAGCACGAAGAGAAGCTCGGCAGCCGCATCGATGGCATTGGTCTGTACCGAACCGAAATCCCCTTCATGCTGCAAAGCGGCTTCCCGTCGGAAGAGGAGCAGGTCGCGCAGTATCAGGGCATGCTGCAGATGTTTAACGATAAGCCCGTTACGCTGCGTACCCTGGACGTCGGCGCGGATAAACAGCTGCCCTACATGCCCATTAGCGAAGAGAACCCCTGCCTTGGCTGGCGCGGGATCCGCATTACGCTCGACCAGCCGGAAATCTTCCTGATTCAGGTCCGGGCAATGATGCGCGCCAATGCGGCCACCGGGAACCTCAGCATTTTGCTGCCGATGGTCACCAGCATTGACGAAATCGACGAGGCGCGGCGGCTGATTGAACGAGCAGGACGCGAAGTGGAAGAGATGATCGGCTATGCGATCCCTAAACCACGTATCGGCGTGATGCTTGAAGTGCCCTCGATGGTCTTTATGCTGCCGCAGCTGGCGACCCGCGTTGATTTTATCTCCGTCGGCACCAACGACTTAACGCAATACATTCTGGCGGTAGATCGCAACAACACCCGCGTCGCCAGCATTTACGATAGCCTGCATCCGGCGATGCTTCGTGCCCTTGCGATGATAGCCCGTGAAGCCGAGCAGCATAATATCGATTTGCGCCTGTGCGGTGAAATGGCCGGCGATCCGATGTGCGTGGCGATCCTGATTGGCCTTGGCTTCCGTCACCTGTCCATGAACGGGCGTTCCGTTGCGCGCGTGAAATACCTGCTGCGTCATATCGCACATGACGATGCGCGCGAGCTGGCCGCGCGTAGCCTTGAAGCACAGCTTGCCGCCGAGGTGCGCCATCAGGTGGCTGCGTTTATGGAACGACGCGGCATGGGCGGGTTGATCCGCGGCGGCCGCTAAACCCTCTTTATCCCGCCTGTTGAATAAGAGAGACGGGGGAGGGCATCAGTATGCACCATTCCATATACACATCTTTTACATCTCAGGCGCATCCTCCGCGCCTGCCTTATGCTATTATTCGCAACTTTGGAGCACCTGCCAGTGGCGGGAATGCAATTCAGCCGCTGTCCACTTTCAGCGGAATAACAACATCTTGTGGTGACAGATGAACAGTGGTTATCTGCATTTTCCGGAATTCGATCCGGTTATTTTCTCAATTGGTCCCGTAGCGCTTCACTGGTACGGTCTGATGTACCTGGTGGGCTTTGTCTTTGCCATGTGGCTTGCTGGCCGTCGCGCCAGTCGTCCGGGCAGCGGCTGGACGAAGAACGAAGTGGAAAACCTGCTTTATGCTGGCTTCCTCGGCGTGTTCCTGGGCGGGCGCATCGGCTATGTCCTGTTCTATAACTTCCCGGTATTCCTGAACGATCCGCTCTATCTGTTCCGCGTCTGGGACGGCGGCATGTCCTTCCACGGCGGGCTGATTGGTGTGATCCTGGTGATGGTGATCTTCGCCAAACGCACCAAACGTAACTTCTTCCAGGTGGCTGATTTTATTGCGCCGTTAATCCCGTTTGGCCTGGGCGCAGGGCGTCTGGGCAACTTCATCAACGGGGAACTGTGGGGTCGCGTCGATCCGAGCGTGCCGTTTACCATGCTGTTCCCGGGCTCCCGCGCAGAGGATATCGCGCTGCTGCCTTCGCATCCTGAGTGGCAATCCATTTTCGATACCTACGGCGTTCTGCCGCGCCATATGTCCCAGCTTTACGAGCTGGCGCTGGAAGGCGTGGTGCTGTTTATCATCCTGAATCTGTACATCCGCAAACCGCGCCCAATGGGGGCCGTCTCCGGTCTGTTCCTGATTGGCTACGGCGCGTTTCGTATCATCGTCGAGTTCTTCCGCCAGCCGGATGCACAGTTTACCGGCGAATGGGTACAGTACATCAGCATGGGGCAAATCCTCTCCATTCCGATGATTGTCGCGGGTGCCATTATGATGATTTGGGCGTATCGCCGTCGTCCACAGCAACAACTTTCCTGAGGAATCATGAAACAGTATCTTGAATTGATGAAAAAAGTGCTCGACGAGGGCACGCCGAAAAACGACCGCACCGGCACCGGGACGCTCTCCATTTTTGGCCACCAGATGCGCTTCAATCTGCAGGAAGGCTTTCCTCTGGTGACGACGAAGCGCTGCCACCTGCGCTCGATCATTCATGAACTGCTCTGGTTCCTGCAAGGCGATACCAACGTTGCTTATCTGCATGAAAACAATGTCTCAATCTGGGACGAATGGGCAGATGAGAACGGCGATCTTGGGCCGGTTTACGGCAAGCAATGGCGCGCGTGGCCTACGCCAGACGGTCGCCATATCGACCAGATCACCACGGTAATGAACCAGCTGAAAAATGACCCGGACTCGCGCCGTATCATCGTTTCGGCCTGGAACGTCGGTGAGCTGGATAAAATGGCGCTGGCCCCGTGCCACGCCTTCTTCCAGTTCTACGTGGCGGACGGCAAGCTCTCCTGCCAGCTTTATCAGCGTTCCTGCGACGTGTTCCTCGGCCTGCCGTTTAACATCGCCAGCTACGCGCTGTTAGTGCACATGATGGCCCAGCAGTGCGATCTTGAAGTGGGCGATTTTGTCTGGACGGGTGGGGATACTCACCTCTACAGCAACCATATGGAACAGACGCATCTCCAGCTGACGCGCGAACCGCGCGCGCTGCCGAAGCTGGTGATCAAACGTAAACCGGACTCGATCTTTGACTATCGTTTTGATGATTTCGAGATTGAGGGCTACGACCCGCATCCCGGCATCAAGGCGCCTGTCGCCATCTGATACGGCAAATCCTGACACAACCGGCGCTCCCTGGCGCCGGTTTTTTTTTGCGTCCGTTGCGTTCTTCGAGCCTGTTTCCAGAGAATATGCAACGCGCTGCAACAGACCACATTCTCCGGAATGCGCCTCGTAACGCTATGGTTTGCCGCTCGCGCCTAAACGGGCATTCCGCCACACTCCCGCCATGAAAAATGAACATGGCTTTACGCTGACAGAAACCCTTATTGCCATCTCGCTGGTGGTGATCCTCAGCGCCACAGGGCTTTCCGGCTGGGACCGCTGGCAGCAGCGGCAGCGGCTCTGGCAAACCGCCTGTCAGGTGCGGGATTTCCTGGTGTTCCTGCGTAATGACGCTAACCGTCACAACCGCGAACATACGATCGCGCTTCAGAGTGACGGGGAAAACGCCTGCCTGGTCAGCTCTGCGGCTTCGGGGTGTGATAGCGCCAGCCCCTTTGCGATGAAGCCGCTGTGGCCCGGGATCGCGATGGGCGACATCACGCCATCGCTGGGGTTTTACGGCTTAAGGGACACCGCGTGGGCCGGACATATACGGGTGGAGAGCCGTGCCGGTACGTGGTGGGTGATTGTCTCAAACGGCGGGCGTATCCGGCTGTGCAATGCCGCAGGAGAAGCTGGATGTCAGTAAATCAAAAAGGGTTCTCGCTCACGGAGGTGCTGATTGCAATGGCAATAGGCAGCATTCTGTTACTCAGCACGTCGCGTTTGCTGCCGGGGCTTCAGCGGAGCGTTTTGCTGCAATCCGGGCAGCTTGAGCTGGAGGATGAGGTCTGGCAGCGTCTGCTCGCGATCGGTAAACAGCTACAGAGAGCAGGCTACTGTGCCGGGCATTGCCAGGGGCAGGGAATGGTTCTCGGCAGGCAAGGGCAGTGTCTTATTGTGCGATGGGATGCCAACAGCAACGGCCAGTGGGATGCCACCGCGTCAGAAAATGACAGCACGGGGTATCGGCTTGAGGCCGGTTCGCTTGAAACGCTGCGGGGCGCGACATCCTGTGAAGGTAAAGGGTGGGATAAACTCACCGACCCTGAGCGGATCTTCATAGAGCAGTTCAGGGTCAGCAAATCCGACCATCCTGGCTTTGCACCGGTAATGACGCTTGAGTTGATCGGCCGCAGCAAAGGTGCACTGACCGTGCCCTTTTCGGCCCGCTATAGCGTAACGGGATTTAACCTGTGAGTCGCCAGAGGGGAATGGCGTCGCTGGCGCTGGTTCTGCTTATGCTGATGCTCGGCACGCTGATCCTCACCGGATTAAACCAGCAGCTGCAAACCTATAGCACGCTGGTAAGTGGCGATAGCCATTTTGTCCGCCAGCAGGCTGCCGTGCAATCTGCCCTGGAGTGGGGACGGGTTCAGCGCTGGGCTTTGCAGCCGGAGGTGCAGTGCAGGCAGGTGCAGCGTGTGCGGGTTTGCTTACGGCGGTTTGACGAGCGCGTGTTGCTCATCGCCGGCAATGACGACCTGCTGCTGTGGCGAGGAGGAGAGGTGGCGGGAGGGCAGATACGGTTTTCCACCCACGGCTGGAGCGATTTCTGCCCGCTTAAGGAGAATGCGCTATGTCAGTTACCCTGAGTAAGCAACAAGGATTTAGCATGGTGGAAGCTTTGCTGGCAATGATGCTGCTGGTTGTGGTTGTCACGGCATTGACCGGGTATTATCGCGCGCTGGCAACGCGGTTTACGGCGCTGAGCCAGTATCGGCAGCTGTGGCATCATGCCTGGAATCAGTCGCAGCTCTCAACGTTGCCGCTTCCGCCTGGCTGGCAGGTCAGTCGGGGGCAGACAACGCAGTCCGGATGTGTCAGCATCACGGTCACACTTATTTCTCCTCTGGGGCGGCAGGGCGCGTTAACGCGTCTGCATTGCCCGGTTAGCCGGTAGTCGGGAGCGTTTATGCTAAGGGTTTACCACTCAAATCGTCTGGATGTGCTGGAAGCACTGATGGAGTATATCGTCGAGCAAGAGCGTCTTGACGATCCGTTTGAGCCAGAAATGGTGCTGGTGCAGAGCACCGGTATGGCGCAGTGGCTGCAAATGTCCCTTTCGCAGAAATTCGGCATTGCGGCGAACATCGACTTTCCGCTGCCCGCGAGCTTTATCTGGGAGATGTTTGTACGCGTGCTGCCGGATATCCCTGAGCAGAGCGCTTTCAACAAACAGAGCATGGCCTGGAAGCTGATGACGCTGCTCCCGGACATGCTGGAGCAGGATGAGTTTGCCATGCTGCGCCACTATCTGAATGACGACACCGACAAGCGCAAGCTTTTCCAGCTGGCCTCACGCACCGCCGACCTCTATGACCAGTATCTGGTTTACCGCGCGGATTGGCTGATTCGCTGGGAAGCCGGTGAACTGGTGGATGGCTTGCCGGAAGCGCAAATCTGGCAGGCTCCGCTCTGGAAAGCGCTGGTTGAGCATACCGAAAAACTTGGTCAGCCTAAGTGGCACCGCGCTAATTTATACGATCGGTTTATCTCAATTCTTGAGAACACCCCGGAACGGCCCGCTCGCCTGCCGTCACGCGTGTTCATTTGCGGTATCTCCGCGCTGCCGCCGGTCTACCTGAACGCGCTAAAAGCGCTGGGTAACCATACTGATATCCATATTCTCTTTACCAACCCGTGTCGACACTATTGGGGGGATATTCAGGATCCGCGCTGGCTTTCACGACTGGTCACCCGCCAGAGAAAGCGCCTCTTTGAAGAACGCGCCGTGCCCCTGTTTAAAGACAGCGAAAACGCGGCGCAGCTGTTTGATGAAGAGGGGATCCAGAACCTGCCGAACCCGCTGCTGGCCTCGTGGGGCAAGCTTGGGCGCGACTATATCTATCTGCTTTCGGAAATCACCTCCTCAGGTGAAGGCGATGTGGATGCGTTTGCGGACATAACGCCGGACAGCCTGCTGCACAACATTCAGCTCGATATCCTGGATTTAGAAAACCGTGCCGTTGCCGGGCTCACCGCCGAGGAGTTTGCCCGTAGCGATAAGAAGCGCAGGCTCGATCCCGACGATCGCAGTATCGCGATCCACGTGTGCCACAGCCCCCAGCGTGAAGTTGAAATTCTGCACGATCGCCTTCTGGCTATGTTGCACGACGACCCAACCCTGACGCCGCGCGATATCGTGGTGATGGTGGCGGATATCGACAGCTACAGCCCGTTTATCCAGGCGGTATTTGGCAGCGCAACGGGCGATCGCTATCTGCCGTACGCGATCTCAGACCGCCGCGCCCGCCAGTCTCATCCGGCGCTGCAGGCCTTTATCAGCCTGCTTTCGCTGCCCGATAGCCGGTTTATTTCTGAGGACGTGCTGGCCTTGCTGGATGTGCCGGTGCTGGCGGCACGTTTCGATATCAACGAAGAAGGGCTGCGCTACCTGCGCCAGTGGGTCAACGAATCCGGCGTCCGCTGGGGAATTGACGATGATAACGTCCAGGAGTTCGAGCTTCCTCCGACAGGCCAGCATACCTGGCAGTTTGGCCTGACGCGCATGCTGCTGGGGTATGCGATGGAGAGCAGCCAGGGCGAATGGAATGACGTGCTGCCCTATGACGAATCCAGTGGGCTAATCGCGGAGCTGGTCGGCCATTTAGCCTCGCTGCTGATGCAGCTCAATCGCTGGCGTCGTTCGCTGATGCAGCCTCGTCCGCTTGAAGAGTGGCTGCCGATTTGTCGCGAAATGCTGAACGATTTCTTCCTGCCTGACAGCGAAACGGAAGCCGCCATGGCGCTTATCGAGAAGCAGTGGCAGGCCATCGTTGATGAGGGCGTAAATTCACACTATCACGAGGCGGTTCCCCTTTCGCTTTTGCGCGATGAGCTGACGCAGCGTCTCGATCAGGAGCGTATCAGCCAGCGCTTCCTGGCGGGGCCGGTGAATATCTGTACCCTGATGCCTATGCGTTCCATTCCGTTCAGGGTGGTGTGTCTGCTCGGCATGAACGACGGCATTTATCCGCGCGCGCTGCCACCGCTGGGCTTCGATCTCATGAGCTCGCAGCCGAAGCGGGGCGACCGCAGCCGCCGCGATGATGACCGTTATCTGTTCCTGGAAGCGCTGATTTCTGCGCAGAGCAGGCTGTATATCAGCTATATCGGGCGGTCAATTCAGGACAACAGCGAGCGTTTCCCGTCCGTGCTGGTGCAGGAGCTGGTGGACTACATCGGGCAGAGTCACTACCTGCCTGGGGATGAAGCCCTTAACTGCGACGAAAGCGAGCGTCGGGTGAAAGCGCATATCACCTGTCACCATTCACGTATGCCGTTTGATCCGGTCAACTATGTCCCTGATGAACAGCAGAGCTACGCCCGGGAGTGGCTTCCCGCCGCGAAGAAAGCGGGGACGCCGCAAACCGATTTTATTCAGGAGCTTGAGCCGCGCGTCATTGACGCTCTGACCTTTGAGCAGCTGCAGCGCTTTTGGGCGCACCCGGTTCGGGCCTTTTTCCAGCAACGCCTGCAGGTGAACTTCCGCTCCGAAGAGAGCGAAATCCCGGATGCCGAACCGTTTATTCTGGACGGGCTGGAACGCTTTAAGCTCAATTCCCAGCTTCTGAATGCGCTGGTCGATGAGGAAGATGCCAGCAAGCTGTTCCGTCGTTACCGGGCATCCGGGCTATTACCGTACGGGGCTTTTGGAGAGATCGTCTGGGATGCCCAGTGCGAGGAGATGCGAGCCCTTGCTGACCGCGTTATCGCATGTCGGCAGCCTGGAAGCAGCATTGAAATCGATCTCGATTGTAACGGTGTGCACCTCAGCGGTTGGCTCACCCACGTGCAGTCTGACGGGCTGCTGCGCTGGCGTCCATCCCTGCTCAGCGTTTCACATGGCCTGCAACTCTGGCTCGAACATCTTGTCTACAGTGCGGGTGGTAACGAAGGCGAAAGCCGGCTGTTTGTGCGTAAGGACGGCGAGTGGCGCTTCCCACCGATGAAGCCTGAGCAGGCGCTGTCGTATCTGTCGCTTTATATTGAAGGTTACCGGCAGGGAATGAACAAACCTCTGCTTTTGCTGCCTGAAAGTGGGGGGGCGTGGATAAAAGCCTGTTACGACGCGCAGAATGATGCCATGTTAACGGATGATGCTTCGCTGCAAAAAGCGCGCAGCAAGTTTTTGCAGGCCTACGAAGGGAACATGATGGTGCGTGGCGAAGGTGAAGATGTCTGGTATCAGCGCTTATGGCGCACGCTTGAGCCAGAATACTTCGACATTATCACGGAAGAGGCACAACGCTACCTGTTACCGTTGTTTAAATTTAATCAGTCCTGAGCGCTGTATAAAAATTGCGCAGTATGAGGTGTTCATTTATGATGCACCTCTTATCACGGACTGATGTACCTAAAGAAAGAGATGCTGGCACGTCCAGCACGCACGTTGTTAATGATGTAGCCGTGATAAAGAGGTCGTAATGCCAGGCAGCACCCTGTTCAAAGCGTTTGTTTTGTTTATCGCCCTTTGGGCTCCCGTCACTCAGGCAGCTTCCGGTTGGCAACCCGTTCAGGAAACAATCCGTAAGAGCGAGAAGGATACCCGCCAGTACCAGGCTATTCGTCTTGATAACGGGATGACCGTGCTGCTGGTTTCCGATCCGCAGGCGGTAAAGTCGCTCTCCGCACTGGTTGTGCCGGTTGGATCGCTGGAAGATCCTGACGCCCATCCTGGGCTGGCGCACTATCTCGAACATATGACGCTGATGGGCTCTAAAAAATACCCGCAGCCGGATAGCCTGTCCGAATTTCTGAAGATGCACGGCGGCAGCCATAACGCCAGCACCGCACCGTATCGCACCGCGTTTTACCTTGAAGTGGAAAATGATGCGCTTGACGGAGCGGTGGACCGACTGGCGGATGCCATTGCCGCACCGCTGCTGGATAAAAAATACGCCGACCGTGAACGCAACGCCGTGAACGCTGAGCTGACGATGGCGCGCACCCGAGACGGTATGCGCATGGCGCAGGTTAGCGCTGAAACCATCAACCCTGCTCACCCGGGCTCGCGCTTCTCCGGCGGCAACCTTGAAACGCTGAGCGATAAACCGGGCAGCCCGGTGCTCGACGCGCTGCATGCGTTTCGCGATAAATACTATTCCGCCAACCTGATGAAGGCCGTCATCTACAGCAACAAACCGTTGCCGGAGCTGGCTGCCATGGCGGCGAAGACCTATGGCCGGGTGCCAAATAAAAATATCGATCTGCCGAAGATTAACGTGCCGGTTGTCACCGACGCGCAAAAAGGCATCGTTATCCACTACGTGCCGGCATTGCCGCGCAAGGTGTTACGCGTTGAGTTTCGTATTGATAACAACACGGCGCAGTTCCGCAGCAAAACCGACGAGCTGGTGACCTATCTTATCGGCAACCGCAGCCCGGGCACGCTTTCCGACTGGCTGCAAAAGCAGGGGCTGGTGGAAGGTATTCGCGCTGACTCCGATCCCGTGGTGAACGGTAACAGCGGCGTGCTGGCCATCTCCGCCACGCTGACGGATAAAGGGCTGGCGCACCGTGACGAGGTCGTTGCGGCCATTTTCAGCTATCTCGCTCTGCTGCGGGAGAAAGGCGTCGATAAACGCTATTTTGACGAGCTGGCCCACGTGCTGGATCTCGACTTCCGCTACCCGTCTATTACGCGTGACATGGATTACGTTGAGTGGCTGGCAGATACCATGATCCGCGTGCCGGTGGAGCATACGCTGGATGCGGTAAATATTGCCGACCAGTATGACGCCGCAGCGCTTAACGCACGTCTGGCGATGATGACGCCGCAGAACGCCAGGGTCTGGTATATCAGCCCGAACGAACCGCATAACAAAACGGCCTATTTCGTCGATGCCCCGTATCAGGTAGAAAAAATTAGCGAACAAACCTTCGCTGGCTGGCAGAAAAAGGCTGGTGAGATTGCGCTGAAGCTGCCGGAGCTTAACCCCTACATCCCGGATGACTTCTCGCTAATCAAAACCGCCAAAGCTTATCCGCACCCGACGCTGATTGTTGATGAGCCGACGCTGCGCGTGGTTTACACCCCAAGCCGCTATTTTGCCGACGAGCCCAAAGCCGACGTCAGCGTGGTGCTGCGCAATCCAAAGGCGATGGACAGCGCCAGAAATCAGGTGATGTTTGCGCTCAACGATTATCTGGCCGGTATTGCCCTCGATCAGCTCAGCAACCAGGCCGCCGTTGGCGGTATCAGCTTCTCGACCAACGCCAATAACGGCCTGATGGTTAATGCCAACGGCTACACCCAGCGTTTGCCGCAGCTGTTCGAGGCGCTGCTGGACGGCTATTTCAGCTACACGCCAACGGAAGAGCAGCTGGAGCAGGCCAAATCCTGGTATGCGCAGATGATGGACTCTGCGGAGAAGGGCAAAGCCTTCGATCAGGCCATTATGCCCGCCCAGATGCTGTCGCAAATTCCTTACTTCCAGCGCGAAGATCGCCGCGCGTTACTGCCCTCAATCACCTTAAAAGAGGTGCTGGCTTACCGCGATGCGCTGAAAAGCAATACCCGTCCAGAGTTCCTGGTGGTGGGGAACATGAGCGAAGAGCAGGCAAAAACGCTGGCGCAAAACGTGCGTAAGCAACTGGGCTCGAAGGGCGATGAGTGGTGCCGAAATCAGGACGTGCTGGTGGAGAAAAAGCAGAACGTTCTCTTCGAGAAGGCGGGGAGCAGCACCGACTCCGCGCTGGCCGCCGTGTTTGTCCCTACCGGTTATGATGAATATACCAGCTCGGCGCAGAGCGCCGTGCTCGGACAAATTATTCAGCCGTGGTTCTACAACCAGCTGCGCACCGAAGAACAGCTGGGCTACGCGGTGTTCGCCTTCTCCATGAACGTGGGCCGTCAGTGGGGGCTGGGCTTCCTTCTGCAAAGCAGCGACAGGCAACCGGCTTATCTGTGGCAGCGCTATCAGGCCTTCTTCCCGCAGGCAGAAGCCAAGCTTCGCGCCATGAAGCCGGAAGAGTTTGCCCAGATCCAGCAGGCGGTCATTGCCCAGGTAATGCAGCCACCGCAGACGCTGGGTGAAGAGGCGTCGCAGCTGAGCAAAGATTTTGATCGCGGTAATATGAAATTCGATTCGCGTGATAAAATCGTGACCGAAATAAAACAGCTAACGCCACAAAAGGTTGCCGATTTCTTCCATCAGGCGGTGGTAAAACCGCAGGGTATGGCCATCCTCTCCCAGGTCTCTGGTAGCCAGAGCGGGAAAGCGGACTACGTGAAGTCGAAGGAGTGGACCCTCTGGAAGAGCGTTAGCGCACTGCAACAAACTATGCCCTGGAGTAAAAAAGAATGACCCATACCGCTGAGCCGCTTGATCCCCTCAGATTACCACTACAGGGTGAGCGACTGATTGAAGCCTCAGCGGGAACGGGAAAAACCTACACTATCGCCGCGCTATACCTGCGCCTGCTGTTAGGGCTGGGCGGTAACGCGGCTTTTTCACGCCCGCTAAGCGTGGAAGAGCTGCTGGTGGTGACGTTCACCGAAGCGGCCACTGCCGAGCTGCGCGGCCGTATCCGCAGCAATATTCATGAACTGCGCATCGCCTGTCTGCGCCAGACCACGGATAACCCCCTCTACGCAAGCCTGCTGGACGAAATCGCGGATAAGCAGCAGGCTGCGCAATGGCTGCTGCTGGCCGAACGGCAAATGGACGAAGCCTCGGTCTTCACCATTCACGGCTTTTGTCAGCGCATGCTGAGCCTGAATGCGTTTGAATCCGGCATGCTGTTTGAGCAGCAGCTTATCGAAGATGAATCCGAGCTTCGGTATCAGGCCTGCGCGGACTTCTGGCGTCGTCACTGCTACCCGCTGCCGCGCGATATTGCCGAAGCGGTTCACGCCCTGTGGAAAGGCCCCGAAGAGCTCCTGCGCGCCATCGACCGCTATCTGCAGGGCGAAGCGCCGGTCATTAAATCCCCGCCGCCTGCCGATGAAACGCTGGCCTCGCGTCATGAAAAGATCGTCAGCAAAATTGCCGCGCTTAAGCAGAAGTGGAATGAGTCGGTCGGTGAAATTGAAGGGATTATCGAAAATTCCGGTATCGACAGGCGCAGGTTCAACCGCGGAAACCAGGGGAAGTGGATCGAAAAGATCAGCGCCTGGGCCCAGGAGGAGACGCGAGGCTACCAGCTTCCGGACGCGCTGGAGAAATTTTCCCAGCGGTTTTTGACCGAGCGGACCAAAGCCGACGGCATCGTGCCGGAGCATCCCCTGTTTGTGGCGATTGAAGCGCTGCTTGCCGAGCCCTTAACGCTCAACGACCTGATGATCGCCCGCGCGATGAAGGAGATCCGCGACGCCGTAGCGCGTGAAAAACGTCGCCGGGGCGAGCTGGGGTTTGATGACATGCTGAGCCGCCTGGACGAGGCTCTGTCCAGCGAGAACGGCGACGCGCTTGCCAGCGCAATTCGTACCCGATTCCCGGTGGCGATGATTGACGAATTTCAGGACACCGATCCCCAGCAGTACCGCATTTTTCGCCGCATCTGGCGACAGCAGCCAGACACGGCCCTGCTGCTGATTGGCGATCCCAAGCAGGCGATTTATGCCTTCCGTGGTGCAGACATCTTTACCTACATGAAAGCCCGCAGCGAGGTTGTCGCGCACTACACGCTAGACACTAACTGGCGCTCCGCCCCGGGCATGGTTGAGAGCGTCAATACGCTGTTCAGCCGCATGGAGACGGCGTTTATGTTCAGTGAAATCCCTTTCCTGCCGGTGAAATCCGCCGCGAAAAACGCGACCTTACGCTTTGAAGTGGGGGGCGCGACGCAGCCCGCCATGAACTTCTGGCTGCTGGAGGGGGAAGGCTTTGGCGTGGCAGAGTATCAGGCGGCGATGGCCCAGCACTGCGCCGCACAAATCCGGGACTGGCTGAGCGCGGGCGCGCGCGGCGAGGCGCTGTTATGGAAGGGGGAGCAGGCAAATCCTGTTAAGGCCTCCGATATCACCGTGCTGGTGCGTAGTCGTCAGGAAGCGGCATTGATCCGCGATGCGCTCACGCTGCTCGATATTCCGTCCGTTTATCTCTCTAACCGCGACAGCGTGTTTGATACGCTGGAAGCTCAGGAAATGCTCTGGCTGCTTCAGGCGGTGCTGGCACCGGAGCGTGAAAGTACGCTTCGAAGCGCGCTGGCCAGCTCCATGCTGGGGCTGAACGCGCGGGATATCGATGTGCTCAACCATGATGAGAATGCATGGGATACGGTGGTGGAAGAGTTTGTCCATTACCGCGAGCGCTGGCAAAAGCGCGGCGTCATGGCGATGCTGCGCGAGCTGATGACGCGCCGTCAGATTGCCGAGAATATGCTTGCGACATCCGGCGGCGAGCGTCGTCTTACCGATATTTTACATATCAGCGAACTGTTGCAGGAAGCCGGTACCCAGCTTGAAAGTGAGCATGCGCTCGTGCGCTGGCTGGCGCAGCAAATAGCCGATCCCAACAGCAATTCCTCAAGCCAGCAGATGCGTCTTGAAAGCGATAAGCACCTGGTGCAAATCGTGACCATTCACAAATCGAAAGGGCTGGAGTATCCGCTGGTCTGGCTGCCCTTTATCGCTAACTACCGCGTACAGGACCAGGCCTTTTACCACGATCGTGAATCTTTCGACGCGGTGCTCGACCTCAGCAAAGCGGAAAGCAGCGTTGAGCTGGCGGAAGCGGAGCGTCTGGCGGAGGATTTGCGCCTGCTTTACGTAGCGCTGACCCGTTCCGTCTGGCATTGCAGCCTCGGCGTGGCGCCGGTTTTCCGCCGTCGCGGTGAGAAAGCCGGGGAGAGTGATTTCCACTTAAGCGCGTTAGGGCGGCTTATCCAGCGTGGCGAGCCGAAAGACGCGGCGGGGCTGCGTCTGTGTATTGAATCCCTTTGCGGCGACGATATCGCGCTGCATATTCCCGCGTTGCCAGACAATAGCCGCTGGCAGATGGCGGAAGAGCCAGAGTCCGATCTTAACGCGCGCCAGATCACGCGGGTGCTTGCCGACGACTGGCGGGTTACCAGCTATTCCGGCCTTCAGCAGCACGGGCAAAGCATCGCGCAGGATCTGATGCCGAAGCTCGACGTGGATGCCGCAGGGGTGGGTGATGTGCCGGCTGAGCCGACGTTAACCCCGCATCAGTTTCCGCGCGGCGCGTCGCCGGGAACCTTTTTACACAGCCTGTTTGAAGAGCTTGATTTCACCCAGCCCGTCAGCGAGGAGTGGGTATTAAAGATGTTGCAGAGCGGAGGCTATGACGCGCACTGGCAGCCCGTCCTGACAGAGTGGATCAAGGCCATTTTGCAGGCGCCGCTGACGGAGCAGGGCATCTCTCTTAGCCAGTTAACGGCCAGAAATAAGCAGGTTGAGATGGAGTTTTATCTGCCCGTCGCGGGGCCGCTTAGGGCCGACGCGCTTAACGCGCTGATCCGCCAGTACGATCCGCTGTCAGCCGGCTGTCCGCCGCTGAACTTCCGTCAGGTGCAGGGCATGCTGAAAGGGTTTATCGACCTGGTCTTCCGTCACGAAGGGCGCTATTACCTGCTGGATTACAAATCTAACTGGCTGGGCGAGAACAGCGAGGCCTATACCCAACAGGCGATGGCGGCGGCTATGCAAATGCATCGCTACGATCTCCAGTATCAACTCTATACCCTGGCTCTCCACCGCTACCTGCGCCACCGCATTGCGGATTACCGCTATGACGACCATTTTGGTGGCGTTATCTACCTGTTCCTGCGCGGGGTGGACGCAGCCGATCCGCGTTCGGGCATCTTCAGCACCCGCCCGGATGCCGACCTGATCGATAAAATGGACAGCCTGTTTGCAGCAAACGCGGAGGAGATGGCATGACGATGCAGGAACTATTGCTGGAGGCGGTAGAGCAACGCGTGCTGCGTCAGCTGGATGTGCAGTTTGCCATGATGATTGCCGCTGACCAGCCCGCCGTGATGCTTGCCGCTGCGCTGTTGAGTAAAGACGCCGGGGAGGGCCACGTCTGCCTGCCGCTCTCGCGCCTGAAGTGTGACGAGAAAATGCCGCCTGTCCTCCAGTCCTGCTTTGCGCTGCTGGGAGAGGCGGTGGACTGGCAAAATATTTTGCGCGAATCGTCGGCCGTCGGGCCGGGAGAAAACCAGGCGCCGCTGATCCTGACGGGAGAGCGCTTGTATCTGAACCGCCTGTGGCGAAACGAGCTGACCGTTGCCCGCTTCTTTAGCGAGACCAATGCGCCGCTCCCCTGTGACGAAGCGCAGCTTCGCCAGACGCTGGACGTGCTGTTTAACTCTGGCGAAGCAACAGACTGGCAGAAAGTGGCGGCGGCCGTTGCCCTGACGCGGCGGATCTCGGTGATTTCCGGCGGGCCGGGGACCGGCAAAACAACGACCGTGGTAAAGCTGCTGGCAGCGCTGATTCAGCTCTCTGGAGAGCAGCGGTGCCGTATTCGTCTCGCTGCGCCCACCGGGAAGGCGGCGGCGCGTCTGACCGAATCGCTGGGCGGTGCGCTACAGCGGCTGCCGCTGACGCAGGAGCAGCTCGCGCTGTTCCCGGGAGAAGCCAGCACCTTACACCGGCTGCTCGGCGCCCAGCCGGGTAGCCAGCGGCTGCGCTACCATGCCGGGAACCCCCTGCATCTGGACGTGCTGGTGGTGGATGAAGCCTCCATGATTGACCTGACCATGATGTCGCGCCTGATCGACGCCCTGCCGCCGCATGCGCGCGTGATTTTCCTGGGCGACCGCGACCAGCTCGCCTCCGTAGAGGCCGGGGCGGTGCTGGGGGATATCTGCACCTACGCCAGCTACGGTTATACCCCCGCGCGGGCGCAGGAGCTGGCTCGTCTGACAGGTTGCTCCCTTGAGCCGGACGCTACGCCGGTTGCGGGTGCGCTGCGCGACAGCCTGTGCCTGCTACAAAAAAGCTACCGTTTCGGTAGCGACTCCGGCATTGGCCAGCTGGCAGCGGCAGTCAACCGTGGCGATCGCCATACCACGCGCACGGTGTTTGACGGCACCTTCACCGATATTGAAAAGAAATCGCTGCAAAGCGGGGAAGAGTACCAGGCCATGCTTGAGGACGCTCTTCAGGGATATCAGCATTTCCTGAGCCGCGTGCAGCAGCGCAGCGATCCTGAGCAGGTCATTGCCGCATTTGGTGAGTACCAGCTTCTGTGCGCCTTGCGGGAAGGGCCGTTTGGCGTTGCGGGCCTGAACGACAGGCTGGAGCAGCTGCTGGTGCAGAAACGCAAAATTCACCGACAGCAGCATTCGCGGTGGTATGAAGGCCGGCCAGTGATGATTTCGCGCAACGACAGCGCGCTGGGCCTGTTCAACGGGGATATCGGGATTGCGCTCGATCGCGGTAACGGACTGCGCGTCTGGTTCCAGCTGCCGGATGGCAGCGTGAAGTCCGTACAGCCGAGCCGCCTGCCAGAACATGAAACGGCGTGGGCAATGACGGTACACAAATCGCAGGGCTCCGAGTTCAACCATGCGGCGCTGATCCTGCCGACACAGCTTTCGCCGGTGGTGACCCGCGAGCTGGTCTATACCGCCATTACCCGCGCGCGACAGCGCCTCTCGCTGTACGCGGATGAACGCGTGCTGGTACAGGCGATTGCCACCCGTACCGAGCGCAGAAGCGGACTGAGCGCGATATTTGAATCTGTCTGAGCGAGCGCCCTCTCCGGGAGGAGAGGGTAGTCCGTCATCCCAGGTCGGCCATCAGCACCTTCGAGCGGCGCTGATAGTTGTACATCTCTTTCTTGCTTTCCGGCAGCGAATCAATGTCTACCGGCGTAAAGCCGCGCTCCTGGAACCAGTGAATGCTGCGCGTGGTGAGCACAAACAGCTTGCTCAGCCCCATCTGGCGCGCCTGCGCCGCCACGCGTTCGAGCAGCAGTTCGCCCCGCGAGGAGCTGCGGTAATCGGGGTGCACGGCGACGCACGCCATTTCCCCAATCTGCTCCTCCGGGAACGGGTAAAGCGCCGCACAGGCAATGGTCAGGTTATCGCGCTGAATAATGGTGAACTTGTCGATCTCCATCTCCAGCTGCTCGCGGGAGCGGCGAACCAGAATGCCCTGTTGCTCCAGCGGACGGATCAGCTCCAGAATGCCGCCGATATCGTTGATCGTCGCGCGGCGGATCTGCTCGGCGCTCTCCATTACGATCTGCGTACCGATACCGTCCCGGGAGAAGAGTTCCTGCAGCAGCGCGCCGTCTTCCTGATAGCTGATCAGGTGGCTACGACGCACGCCGCTGCGGCACGCTTTAACGGCACCGCGCAGAAAACGCACGGTTCCGGAGTAGTAATCGCCCTGTGCTTCCAGCGCTTCGACGCGCGCCTGGGCTTCATTCGGGAAGAGTTCGGGGACGATAACGCCTTCATCATTCACAACACCCTGCGAGGAACAAAAGCCGATCATCTTTTCCGCTTTCAGCTTGATGGCCAGCTGGGTGGCAATCTCTTCTGACGTCAGATTAAAGCTTTCGCCCGTGACGGAGACGGCAACCGGCCCCATCAGAACGATCGCGCCGTTGTCTAACTGGCGGTGAATGGCCTCTTCATCGATACGACGAATGCGGCCGCTGTGGCAGTAATCCACGCCATCGTCCACGCCGAGCGGCTGGGCAATGATAAAATTGCCGCTCACCACGTTGATATGCGCGCCCTGCAACGGCGTATTATTCAGGCTCATCGACAGGCGGGCGGTGATATCCAGCTGCAGCAAACCGGCCGCCTGTTTGACCAGCTCGAGGGTTTTCGCATCCGTTACGCGGGTATGTTTATGGTAAATCGGCTCATGGTGATGGGCCGCGAGGTTAGCTTCTATCTGCGGGCGTGCGCCATACACCACGACCAGCCGGATACCGAGGCTATGCAACAGGCCGATGTCATTGACGATGCTGGAAAAGTTTTCGTGCTCAATGGCTTCGCCACCCAGCATAATGACAAACGTTTTTCCGCGATGGGTGTTGATATAGGGAACAGAATGGCGGAATCCCTGGACCAGTTCGGTTCTACGTTCCTTCACCATGACACAACCCTTAATGAATGTTTATTCGTAATTTATGTATTTTTATTCGATTGTGGCCGCGTGTGCAAGCCTAAATTTTCTGCGACCCACAGAAAATAATAAGTAATCCGTGCGTTAACGTTTGAATGTTTACCCTTTTATAGATGACAGCTTATGCGTCATTCGTTAAAGTTTTCGGTCAATTTGGGCGTTTTGTTCATTCATCAGATTTCTTGCTCGGGAGAAGCATGTCGGGATCCAATTCAGCAATAAGCCGCCGCCGCCTGTTAAAAGGGGCCGGGGCGATGTGGTTGCTTAGCGTCAGCCAGGTGGGTCTTGCCGCCACAAGCCAGGTAGTCGCGGTGCGCGTCTGGCCGTCGTCGACCTATACGCGCGTGACGGTCGAGTCCAACCGCGTGCTGAAATACAAGCAATTTGCCCTCAGCAATCCTGAACGTGTGGTGGTTGATCTCAAAGGTGTAAATCTCAACTCCGTGCTTAAGGGCATGGCGGCGCAGATCCGCGGCGACGATCCGTTTATTAAATCGGCGCGCGTCGGGCAGTTCGATCCGCAAACCGTGCGCATGGTGTTTGAGCTGAAGCAGAACGTAAAACCGCAGCTTTTTGCGCTCGCACCGGTTGCGACGTTCAAGGAGCGGCTGGTGATGGATCTCTATCCTTCGAATGCGACGGATATTCAGGATCCGCTCCTCGCCCTGCTGGAGGATTACAACAAAGGCGATCTCCAGCGGCAGGTACCGCCTGCGCAAAGCGGGCCGCAGCCGGGCAAGGCGGGACGCGATCGCCCGATTGTGATCATGCTCGATCCCGGCCACGGGGGCGAAGACTCCGGCGCGGTGGGGAAATACCACACCCGCGAAAAAGACGTGGTGCTGCAAATTGCCCGTCGTCTGAAGGCGTTAATCGACAAAGAAGGCAACATGCGCGCCTATATGACGCGCAACGAAGACGTGTTCATCCCGCTGAAGGTCCGCGTAGCGAAAGCGCAGAAGCAGCGCGCGGATCTGTTTGTCTCTATCCACGCGGATGCCTTTACCAGCCGTCAGCCGAGCGGATCTTCCGTATTTGCCCTGTCAACGAAAGGGGCGACCAGTACCGCCGCAAGATACCTGGCGGACACGCAGAACGCCTCGGATTTAATCGGTGGCGTAAGCAAAAGCGGTGACCGCTATGTCGACCATACGATGTTCGATATGGTGCAGTCGCTGACCATTACCGACAGCCTGAAGTTCGGTAAAGCGGTGCTGGGTAAGCTGGGCCGCGTCAATAAGCTGCACAAGAACAGCGTCGAGCAGGCCGGATTTGCGGTACTGAAAGCGCCGGATATCCCGTCCATTCTGGTCGAAACCGCGTTTATCAGTAACGTGGAAGAGGAACGCAAGCTCAAGACGGCTAAATTCCAGCAGGAGGTGGCGGAGTCAATTCTGGCGGGGATCAGAGCCTATTTCTCTGACGGAGAAACGCTGGCGCGGCGAGGATAAATCATCAGGCCGGGTATGTTGCCCGGCATTTTTATAAGCTACAGATACAAAAAAACACCCGGAAGGGTGTTTAATGTTTTAGAAGTATTGGTTGCGGGGGCCGGATTTGAACCGACGACCTTCGGGTTATGAGCCCGACGAGCTACCAGGCTGCTCCACCCCGCGTCCGTGGAAGCGCACTATACTCGGATAGGTTTGTGATGCAACCCCTTTTTCACATAATTCATTATTTTGTATGCAAAATGAACGGTAATAGCCACTTTGGACTATTTTTTGTCCAGAATTTGCCAAAGGGAAGGCGATTGCATTTCATTAGCACGGTGGGTTTGTTATCTTCATCACGCGGAATTGGGCAACTAAAAGACGAGATATAATGAAAGGACGTTGGGCGAAGTATCTGATGACAGGCGCAATGGTAGCTATTCTTGCGGCCTGCTCCTCCAAACCGACCGATCGCGGTCAACAGTATAAAGACGGGAAGTTATCCCAGCCTTTCTCGTTAGTTAACCAGCCAGATGCCGTGGGTGCACCGATCAATGCCGGCGATTTCTCCGAGCAGGTCTACCAGATCCGCAAAGCGTCTCCGCGTTTATACAGTTCGCAAAACAACGTTTATAGCGCCGTCCAGGACTGGCTGCGCGCGGGCGGCGATACCCGCAATATGCGCCAGTTTGGCATTGACGCGTGGCAGATGGAGGGGGCGGATAACTACGGTAACGTTCAGTTTACCGGTTACTACACCCCGGTTGTCCAGGCGCGACACACGCGTCAGGGTGAATTCCAGTATCCGATTTACCGCATGCCGCCAAAACGCGGTCGTCTGCCGTCACGCGCCGAGATCTACGCCGGTGCGCTAAGTGAAAACTATGTCCTGGCCTACAGCAACTCCCTGATGGATAACTTCATCATGGACGTGCAGGGCAGCGGCTATATCGATTTTGGCGACGGTTCGCCACTTAACTTCTTTAGCTATGCCGGCAAGAACGGCCACGCCTACCGCAGCATCGGTAAGGTGCTCATCGACCGTGGCGAAGTGAAGAGAGAAGATATGTCGATGCAGGCGATCCGCGAGTGGGGCGAAAAGCACAGCGAAGCCGAAGTGCGTGAACTGCTTGAGCAGAACCCATCGTTTGTTTTCTTCAAACCGCAGAACTTTGCGCCGGTGAAGGGGGCGAGCGCCGTACCGCTGATTGGCCGTGCGTCGGTAGCGTCGGATCGTTCTATCATTCCTGCGGGCACCACGCTGCTGGCGGAAGTTCCTCTGCTCGATAACAACGGCAAGTTCAACGGCAAGTACGAGCTGCGTCTGATGGTGGCGCTGGACGTTGGCGGGGCGATCAAAGGGCAGCACTTTGATATCTATCAGGGCATTGGCCCGGATGCCGGCCATCGCGCAGGCTGGTATAACCACTACGGACGCGTATGGGTGCTGAAGACCGCGCCGGGCACCGGAAACGTATTCAGCGGCTAATTGTGGTATTCTGAGCGCAATACGGATTAGGGTTCAGGGTGAGGAAAACCTCACCCTTTTTACATCTGAGGTTTTATGTCTGTGGTAATCAGCGATGCCTGGCGCCAGCGATTCGGCGGCACGGCACGGTTATACGGTGAAAAAGCCCTGCAGCTGTTCGCGGATGCGCACGTGTGCGTGGTGGGCATTGGCGGCGTCGGCTCCTGGGCGGCAGAAGCGCTGGCGAGAACCGGCATTGGCGCAATCACGTTGATTGATATGGATGATGTTTGCGTCACTAACACTAACCGTCAGATTCACGCCCTGCGTGATAGCGTCGGCCTGGCGAAGTCTGAGGTGATGGCGGAGCGTATTCGTCTGATCAACCCGGAGTGCCGCGTGACGGTGATTGACGACTTCGTGACGGCGGATAACGTCGCGGAGTACATGAGCAAAGGCTACAGCTACGTTATTGACGCCATCGACAGCGTGCGCCCGAAAGCGGCGCTGATCGCTTACTGCCGTCGCTATAAGGTGCCGCTGGTGACCACCGGCGGGGCGGGCGGACAAATCGATCCGACGCAGATCCAGGTGGCGGATCTGGCGAAAACCATTCAGGATCCGCTGGCCGCTAAGCTGCGCGAGCGCCTAAAAAGCGACTTCAACGTCGTGAAAAACAGCAAGGGCAAGCTGGGCGTTGACTGCGTGTTCTCCACCGAAGCGCTGGTGTATCCGCAGGCGGACGGCTCGGTCTGTGCGATGAAAAGCACGGCGGAAGGACCGAAGCGGATGGATTGCGCCTCAGGTTTTGGGGCAGCCACGATGGTGACTGCCACCTTCGGGTTTGTGGCGGTCTCGCACGCCCTGAAGAAGATGATGGCGAAGGCGGAGCGTCAGGCCTGAACCTGACGCGCGGCGTCCTGCACCGCGTCGCTGAGCGCGATTAACCCCTGTCCGCGCGAGGCGCTAAGCTGCGCGCGCAGTCCCAGCTCATCGAACAGCGCCAGCGGTGACTGCGCCAGCAGCGCCGCGGCGCTTTTTCCTTCGACCGCGGTCAACAGCACCGCCAGCAGGCCGCGAACGATGCGCCCTTCGCTGTCGCCAAAGAAATGCAGTTTCTCACCGGATACGCTAAACCCAAGCCAGACGCGGTTCTCGCAGCCTGCGATCTCTTTCGCCTGCGATTTCAGATCGTCCGAAAGCGCGGGCAACTGTTTACCCAGCAGGATCAGCTGACGGTATTTATCTTCCCACTGCGTGAGCGGGGCGAAGGTCTGTTTTAGCGTCTCTTCGGTAATAACGGAGCCGAATGGGTGTCCGGCTAAAGCTGAACTCGTCATTAATCCACCAGTAATTCAAGGGCGCGGTCAACGGCGGCAACCAGCGCGTCGACGTCACTTTTAGTGTTGTAGGGGGCAAAAGAGGCGCGCAGCGTACCGCTCACGCCCAGAGCCGCCAGCAGCGGCTGTGCGCAGTGCTGTCCGGCGCGCAGGGCTATGCCGTATCCGGCAAGCAGCGTCACCATATCGCTATGGTGCACCCCCGCGAAATCGAAGGCGAGCAGGCTGGAATCCTGCACGCGGAACGAACGAAAGCCGGGCCGTTTTTTAAGCTCCTCTTCAGCCAGCGTCGCCAGGCCACGGCTCCAGCTTTCTGCCTGAACCACGTCGGTTTCCGCCAGCCATTCGAGCGCGGCGCTCAGGCCGATGACTCCGGCCACGTTCGGCGTACCGGCTTCCAGACGGTAAGGCACCTCCTGGGTTTTAAACCCGTCGAAGGATACTTCGGTTATCATCTTGCCGCCACCGAGCCACGGCGTCATCCGGGCAAGCAGCTCGGGTTTACCGTACAGCGCGCCGATCCCGGTTGGGCCGTACAGTTTGTGCCCTGAGAACGCATAGAAGTCGATATCCAGCGCCTGGACGTCAGCCGGGAAATGCACTATCCCCTGCGCGCCGTCGACCATCACCACCACGCCGCTGGTGTGGGCAATCTCGATGGCGCGAGCCAGATCGGGGCAGCCGCCGGTGACGTTGGACATCTGCCCCAGCGCCAGAATGCGGCTGCGCGGGGTGATCAGCTCAGGCAGACGCGCTACGTCCGGCACAAGGTCTGCACCCAGCGGGAGCTTTACCACCCGCGCTCCCGTTTGTTCAGCCACCATAAGCCACGGCACCAGGTTGGCGTGATGTTCCGCCTCGCTGACGATAATTTCATCTCCAGCCCGCAGCAGCGGACGCGCGTAGCATTGCGCCACCATGTTAATGGCTTCGGTAGTGCCCCGCGTCCAGACGATGTTCTTACCGCTGTCGGCATTGATCAGGCGCGCGACCTGGTCGCGTGCGGCTTCGTATTGCGCCGTTAAGCGGCGGGCTTCGGCATACTGACTGCGGTGCACGCTCCCGGCGCTCAGGCTGTAAAACTGGCGGGTTGCCTCAATCACCGCCTGCGGTTTAAGGGCCGTGGCGGCGCTATCAAGGTAAATGCCGGCATCGGCCAGCGCGGGAAACTGTGCGCGAAACTGCGCGGGACTGAAAGCGTTCATGGCATTCCTCATATCGATCCTGCGATCGTCGCGCAATTTCAGCGGCAGGGCAAGGAAGTTGATATCTATCAGATTTGTCTGCTTATCCTGGCGAGTCTGAAAAAGCAGGTTATGCTAAATAGTGTTAGGCGGATGTTTTAGCCTGTTATAAATCGAGGTTTGAATAGCATTAATTGCTAAAGGAGAATAATCATGAAAAAGACAGCTGCAATCATTTCTGCCTGTGCGTTGACCTTTGCCCTGAGCGCCTGTTCTGGTAATAACTACGTAATGCATACCAACGATGGTCGATCTATCGTCTCTGAAGGGAAACCGACAACCGATAATGATACCGGTATGATTTCATACAAAGATGCTAACGGGAATAAGCAGCAGATTAACCGCACGGACGTGAAAGAGATGAAAGAGATCGAGCATTAACAGATCTCAGGCAAAAAAAAGCACCGCAAGTTGGCGGTGCTACATTAATCACTATGGACAGACAGGGTAAATGTACAGGAAGTGAAAAATTGGTAGCGTTGCTACCGTGGTCTGAATCGCAGACCAATTGCAAACACAACAACACAACATCACAACCGTAAGCCAAAAGCCCTTCAGAACACGCATTCCAAAAAAACTTTTCGTTCCGGCTCAGGAAGTGCCGCCACTATAGGTATTTGCTGGTAGTTCCTCAACGGACAAATTATAATGGCTCAGATAAAAAAAACTAATAGGTTAAACGTTGTTTCCTATATGTTAAATCTCGTTAACATCTAAGCCAGATAACCATGTCCAAGCGATTGCCACCCCTTAATGCATTACGTGTTTTTGATGCAGCAGCACGTCACCTTAGCTTCACCCGAGCAGCCGATGAGCTTTTTGTGACGCAGGCCGCAGTAAGTCATCAAATCAAGTCTCTGGAGGATTTTCTGGGCCTGAAGCTGTTCCGTCGCCGCAACCGATCGTTGCTGTTGACCGAAGAGGGACAGAGCTATTTTCAGGATATTAAAGAGATTTTTTCCCAGCTTACGGAAGCCACTCGCAAACTGCAGGCCCGCAGTGCAAAAGGGGCGCTCACCGTCAGTTTATTGCCCAGTTTTGCCATTCAGTGGCTGGTGCCGAGGCTCTCAAGCTTTAACTCAACTTATCCGGGAATCGACGTAAGGATCCAGGCTGTGGACCGTCAGGAAGACAAGCTGGCGGATGATGTGGACGTGGCAATTTTTTACGGTCGCGGTAACTGGCCGGGCTTGCGCGTGGAGAAATTATACGCAGAATATCTGCTGCCGGTCTGCTCGCCGCTGCTGCTGACGGGAGACAAAGCGCTTAAAACGCCCGCCGATCTGGCGCAACATACGCTTTTGCACGATGCTTCGCGCCGTGACTGGCAAACTTATACCCGCCAATTAGGTCTTAACCATATAAACGTGCAGCAGGGGCCCATCTTTAGCCATAGTGCGATGGTGCTACAGGCTGCCATTCACGGGCAGGGCGTGGCGCTGGCCAATAACGTCATGGCGCAGTCCGAAATTGAGGCAGGCCGACTGGTTTGCCCATTTAATGATGTTCTGGTCAGCAAGAATGCGTTTTATCTGGTTTGTCATGACAGTCAGGCAGAACTGGGTAAAATAGCCGCTTTCCGGCAGTGGATACTGGCGAAAGCGGCAAGCGAGCAAGAAAAATTCCGCTTCAGGTATGAACAATAACTTTTGTGTGCCGGGCACGCATCACTTCAGGACATAAACATGACCAGCCGATTCATGCTGATTTTCGCCGCGGTGAGTGGCTTTATTTTTGTAGCTCTGGGCGCGTTTGGCGCGCATGTGTTAAGCAAGTCTTTGGGCGTTGTGGAGATGGGCTGGATCCAGACCGGCCTTGAGTATCAGGCGTTCCACACGCTGGCGATTTTTGGGCTGGCGGTGGCGATGCAGCGCCGCATCAGCATCTGGTTTTACTGGAGCAGCGTCTTCCTGGCGCTGGGTACCGTACTGTTCAGCGGCAGCCTCTACTGTCTGGCGCTGTCGCATTTACGCCTGTGGGCGTTTGTTACACCCGTCGGCGGCTTTAGCTTCCTGGCGGGTTGGGTATTAATGTTTATCGGAGCCATCCGTCTGAAACGCAAGGGCGTTGTTCATGAATAAGGTTGTTTTATATTGTCGCCCGGGGTTTGAGAAAGAGTGCGCCGCGGAAATCACCGATAAAGCGGCGAAGCGTGAAGTCTTCGGATTTGCTCGCGTCAAAGAGAACGCGGGCTACGTGGTATTTGAATGCTATCAGCCTGATGACGCCGACAGGCTGGCGCGTGAACTGCCGTTCAGCTCGCTGATCTTCGCCCGCCAGATGTTCGTTGCCGGCGAGCTGCTGAAGGATCTTCCGCCTGAAGACCGCATCACGCCGATTGTGGGCATGTTACAGGGCGTGGTGGAGAAGGGCGGCGATTTGCGCGTTGAGGTGGCCGACACCAACGAAAGCAAAGAGCTGATGAAGTTCTGCCGTAAGTTCACCGTGCCGCTGCGCGCAGCGCTGCGTGATGCGGGCGTGCTGACGAACTACGAAACGCCAAAGCGTCCGGTTGTGCATATCTTCTTTATTGCACCAGGCTGCTGCTATGCCGGTTACTCCTACACCACCAATAACTCGCCGTTCTTTATGGGGATCCCGCGTTTGCGCTTCCCGGCGGATGCGCCGAGCCGTTCAACCCTGAAGCTGGAAGAGGCGTTTCACGTCTTTATCCCGGCGGATGAGTGGGACGAGCGCCTGGCAAACGGCATGTACGCGGTCGATCTGGGAGCGTGCCCCGGCGGCTGGACCTATCAGCTGGTAAAACGCAACATGTGGGTGTCGTCCGTAGACAACGGCCCGATGGCGCAAAGCCTGATGGATACCGGACAGGTGACCTGGCTGCGTGAGGACGGTTTCCGCTATCGCCCGAACCGCAACAACATCTCCTGGATGGTGTGCGACATGGTAGAGAAACCGGCGAAAGTGGCGGCGCTGATGGCCTCCTGGCTGGTAAACGGCTGGTGCCGTGAGACGATTTTCAACCTCAAGCTGCCAATGAAAAAGCGCTACGAAGAGGTTTCTCAGAACCTGGCCTACATCCAGGAGCAGATGGATGAGCACGGCATTAACGTCGAGATCCAGGCGCGTCAGCTTTATCACGACCGCGAAGAGGTGACGGTACACATTCGTCGCTGGTGGGCCGCGGTGGGTGGGCGTCGCGACGAGCGATAGCTTCAGCTCACCCCTCACCCTAACCCTCTCCCCAAAGGGAGAGGGGATTCCTTGGTGCAGTCTCTTCCTCCTCACCCCTTTGGGGAGAGGTAGTACATTACCGCTCTAACCTTAACTGCTGCAAATTCCCGTCCAGCCGTAAATCCGTCTGCAGCGTCGCCACATCCCGGCAGGTAAACGCCATCTCTTTATGCGCCTCCAGCTTCTTGCGCCATTTTTCCGGCACCTCATCCAGCCTGGCGTAAATTCCTTCCAGACTCTGAAAATCCGTCAGCAGCTGCGCGGCGCTCTTCGGCCCAATACCGGCAACACCCGGAACCTTAGAGCTGCTGATGCCTGCCAGCCCCCAGTAATCCGGCAGCTGCTCAGGCGAGACGCCGAACTCGCCGGCAATAAACGGCGCGTCCAGCCAGCGCTTTTGAAAGTAGTCGCGGATGCGGATTGTCGGAGAGAGCAGCTGGCAGTAGCCTTTATCGGTTGAAACGATAGTGGCCTGATGCCCGGCGCTCGCGATTTTGACCGCCAGCGTTGCGGCTAAATCGTCAGCTTCGTTGCCGTGCGCGCCCCAGCACGGCACGCCCCGCTGCTCAAAGGCCGCGCGAATAACGGGCATTTCAGCGTGGAGATCGTCCGGCATGGGGGCGCGTCCGGCCTTGTAGTCCGGCAGGCGCTGGTGCCGCCAGCCGGTATTGCGGGCCTCGTCGTCGAATACGGCAACGGCATGGGTGGGTTCGCTATGGCGGATAAGCTGTTCCAGCGCGTGTAAACAGGTGTCCTTGCAGGGGGGGCCCTGGACCGCATGGATGCGGCGAATCAGGTTAAGTGCATCGACGATAAGCAAATGAACGGCCACAGATAATCTCCCTTCTGTCTAATGGCTGAAGGGTAACATTGTCAGGAGAGGGAAACTATTCGCAGCGGGGAAAAGAGGAAGAAGCCTCGCAAAACGAGGCTTCCAGAGCGGCTTAGTCGCAGGTAACGATCTTCATCGCCAGGCCGCCGCGGGAGGTTTCGCGGTATTTGGCGTTCATGTCCTTACCGGTTTCGTACATGGTTTCGATAACCTTGTCGAGGCAGACGCGCGGCTCGCTGGTGCGGCGCAGCGCCATACGGGCCGCGTTGACCGCTTTCACAGAGGCGATAGCGTTACGCTCGATGCACGGCACCTGTACCTGTCCGCCGACCGGGTCACAGGTCAGCCCCAGGTTATGTTCCATGCCGATTTCCGCCGCAATGCACACCTGCGCAGGGCTTGCGCCCAGCAGTTCGGCCAGTCCCGCCGCCGCCATAGAGCAGGCTACGCCCACTTCACCCTGACAGCCCACTTCCGCGCCGGAAATGGAGGCGTTCATCTTGTACAGTGAGCCAATCGCACTGGCCACCAGCATATAGCGCGCCAGGGAGTTTGCGTTTACTTCACGGATGAACTTGTCGTAATACGCCAGCACCGCCGGAACGATACCGCACGCGCCGTTGGTTGGCGCGGTAACCACGCGGCCACCCGCGGCGTTCTCTTCGTTCACCGCCAGCGCAAACATGTTGATCCAGTCAACGACGGCCATCGGGTCGGTGGTGGTTTTGTCGGTGCTGACCAGCATGCGGCGCAGCGCGGCCGCTCGACGCGGTACGCGCAGCTTGCCCGGCAGCACGCCTTCGGTGGTGATCCCGCGTTCGATACCGCTGCGCATCACCTCCCAGACGTTAGCGAAGTGCTGTTCCAGCTCCTCTTTGCTGTGCAGGGCCAGCTCGTTTTTCATCATCAGGCCGGAGAGGGAAAGGCCCGTCTCCCGGCAGTGACGCTGTAAATCGGCCGCGTTTTTGTACGGGTACGGCACGTCAACGGCGGAACTGTTGGTTTGACCAAAATGGTCTTCGTCAACGATAAAGCCGCCGCCGATGGAGTAATACGTCTGGCTGTAAACCGCTTTATCGCCGACCAGCGCGGTAATACGCATACCGTTTTCGTGCAGCGACAGGTTGTCCGCATGGAAATTCATGCAGTGGTCAACCGGGAATTCAACCTCGTGTTCGCCGTTCGCCAGCAGCAAACGACCGTGGGTGTTCACGTCCTGGATAAAGCCAGGTATTGCATCTATATCAACGGTATCCGGCAGATTACCCGCCAGCCCCATGATAATGGCAATATCGGTATGGTGGCCTTTACCGGTCAGGGAAAGGGAACCGTATACATCGACAACCACGCGGGTGATGTCGTGCAAAATGCCGCGTGCAATCAAGTCATCCGTGAATTGTTTACCGGCTTTCATTGGCCCGACGGTGTGAGAGCTGGAAGGACCAATACCGATTTTGAAGATATCGAATACGCTAATCATGATGCGTCCATTGCTTCAGTCAGAGGGGAGGAGTGCGCCGCCCGAGGACGGCGCAGGAGGTCTTAGCTGAACAGCGAGTAGAAAATGGCGGAGATGGCAATCAGACCCATCACAACAACGAACACGTTGCTGATGTGGCCGCTGTATTTACGCATCGCAGGCACTTTCTGAATCGCGTACATCGGCATCAGGAACAGAATCATCGCGATAATCGGGCCGCCCAGGGTTTCAATCATACCCAGAATGCTTGGGTTCAGGGTGGCTACTGCCCAGGTGGTCACCAGCATGAACAGCGCAGTGATTTTGTTCAGTCGGTTGATTTCAATGCTCTTGCCTTTACCGCGCAGAGATTTAATCACCATACCGTTGAAGCCTTCACGTGCGCCCAGATAGTGGCCCAGGAAGGATTTGGTGATAGCAATAATCGCGATAATAGGCGCCATCCACGCAATCAGCGGTGCGTTAAAGTGGTTTGCCAGGTAAGACAGAATAGAGATGTTCTGCTCTTTCGCCGCCGCCAGGTCTGCCGGGGAGAGGCTCAGCACGCAGCTGAACACGAAGAACATCACGGTCAGTACCATCATGATGTGCGCGCGAGCCAGGATGCTGGAGCACTTCTTCTCTGCGCCATTGCCGTACTCTTCACGCTTCGCAACCGCGAAGGAGGAGATGATTGGCGAGTGGTTGAAGGAGAACACCATTACCGGGATTGCCAGCCACAGGGTCAGCAGCAGGCCGTTACCGGTCGCGGATGCGCTGCTCAGGGACAGCGTTTCCAGCGCGGCGCCGTTCCACTGTGGGATCAGGTACAGCGCCAGCAGCATCAGGGCAGCAACAAACGGGAATACCAGCACGCTCATCGCTTTCACGATCATCTGTTCGCCGAAGCGGACGATGGTCATCATGCCGACGATCAGGATCAGGGACAGGATCGCGCGCGGCGGCGGAGTCATCTGCAGCTGGTGCATCATGAAGCTTTCAACGGTGTTGGTAATAGCCACGCTATAAACCAGCAGAATGGGGTAAATCGCGAAGAAGTAGAGCAGGGTAATCAGCTTACCCGCGCCAACGCCGAAGTGTTCTTCAACGACTTCAGTGATGTCTTCGCCCGGGTTTTTACCGGACAGCACGAAGCGGGTCAGACCGCGGTGTGCAAAGAAGGTCATCGGGAAGGCGATGATGGCCATGATGATCAGCGGAATCAGACCGCCGACACCCGCGTTGATAGGAAGGAACAGTACACCAGCGCCGATTGCCGTGCCGTAAAGGCCAAGCATCCACATGGTATCCGTTTTGCGCCAACCGCTTCGGGATTCAATCGAAGCAACGGTGCTGGTTTGAGTGGTTTCCATCTGTATCTCCTGGAGGAAGCAAATTGTCAGGTTTTTAGTCAAATCCGATGAAAAAGTGCCTGACGGTAATATGAAATTCGTTCAGTGACGGTTTTTTAATAATTTTTGCCCGTAACTATTGGCGGGCGGAAAGATACATTCTAGTTATGAATCTATCAGTGATCTCGATCCCAAATGCAATAATCCACTTATGAAGTGGGCATATTTAGTCCATTTATCTGTTAAAAAAACGTCAAAGAGGATTTACGGGCGCGAAGGCTACCATTAACGACATGTTTTCGAAAAGGCTGCCCCGCGAGATAGGTGTCTTTCGCTGAAAAGAAATGGGTTTTTAGGATTTTCTGGCAGGTTATTTTGATTAAGGCTAATTATTTACGGTTTCAAAAACCATGTAATCGTTTGCGTTGGCGGCGGATTTGTTAATAGCATTAAAGATGTCTATGAATTGCATCACTAATAAAAAAGCCGGATAACAATCCGGCCTGAGGGGAAGGTGCAAACGGGTTACTTGATGATTTCGTAACACGGAATATAGGCAGAGCCCGGAAGCTTCATGCGGTGCTGAGCCACAAAGCCCTGCAGCATGTCATCCATGCGGCGCATCATCTCCGGGTCACCGTGGATCTTATACGGCCCGAACTCCTCAATCGCGCGGATCCCAACCTCTTTAACGTTGCCCGCCACGATGCCCGAGAAGGCGCGACGCAGGTCGGCAGCCAGCACTTCTACCGGCTGATCCGGGTAGAGCTTCAGGTTCGCCATGTTCTCATGCGACGGCTCGAAGGGGATTTGCAGGTCCGGTGCGATACGGATGGACCAGTTAAAGCTGTAGGCATCCCCGGTATCACGACGGTTCTCTTTCACCAGCGGCATCGCTTTTTTCATCTGGCGCGCCACTTCTGCGGCATCGTCGATGATAATGCGATAGTGACGGCGCGCGTCTTCCCCCAGCGTATGAACGATAAACTCGTCCAGCACGCGGAAGTAGTCGGCACTCTCTTTCGGCCCGGTCAGGATCAGCGGCAGAACCTGATCTTTGTTGGCCGGGTTCATCAGGATCCCCAGCAGGTAAAGCAGCTCTTCCGCCGTACCGACGCCGCCCGGGAAGATGATGATGCCGTGAGCGATACGGACAAACGCCTCAAGGCGTTTTTCGATATCCGGCATGATAATCAGTTCGTTAACCAGCGGGTTAGGTGGCTCCGCTGCGATGATGGACGGTTCGGTCATGCCGATAAAACGCCCCTCTTTATAGCGCTGCTGAGCATGGCCTACCGCGGCACCTTTCATCGGGGCTTCCATCGCTCCCGGCCCGCAGCCGGTACAGATGTTCAGCTCGCGCAGGCCGAGCTGATTACCCACGCGGCGGGCGTACAGGTATTCGGTTTCGTTAATGGAGTGACCACCCCAGCAGACGACCATGTTCGGCGCTTCGCCAACGTGCAGGGCGCGGGCGTTACGCAGAATGGAGAAGACCAGGTTGGTGATATGAACGGAGCTTTCCAGGTCGAGATGCTGGAAACGACCGGCGTTGCTGATCTGCCCGTTAACAAACAGGATGTCGCGCAGCACGGCAAACAGGTTGGCCTGAAGGGAGCGAATAATACGCCCGTCAACAAACGCCTCTTCCGGCGGGTTAATGACCTCAAGCTTCACGCCGCGCTCGCGGCGCAGCACGTTGATATCGAAACTTTCGAAGCGGGACAGCAGCTCTTTACTGTTGTCGGTCAGGCTTCCGGAGTTCAGTACGGCAAGTGAACAGTTACGAAACAGTTGATAAAGGTCGCTACTGGCGGTGCGTTTAAGCATGTCCACTTCCAGCTGCGACAACATATCCATAGAGCCAAGCGGGCTAATATGTGTAATCAAGTGAGCTCCTTATGGGACGATTATCGTCTTTCCCTGTTGATTACAATAGCCCTGGCTTATGACGTTTCACAACACTTCGGGCGGAATACCGCCCGCATATTGTGAAAATATTTATCTTACTGACGCACCAGCCGTCCGGTAGCGGGCACAAAATCGGTATTGGTGCGCCACGGGTTGATATCCAGACCGCCGCGGCGGGTATAGCGGGCGTACACGCTGAGCTTTTCTGGCCGGCAGAAACGCTGAATATCGTTAAAGATGCGCTCCACGCACTGCTCGTGAAACTCGTTGTGATGGCGGAACGACACCAGGTAACGCAGCAGCTTTTCCCGGTCAATTTTCGGGCCGCGATACTGAATCTGAACGGAGCCCCAGTCCGGCTGGTGGGTGATAAGGCAGTTGGATTTCAGCAGATGGCTGACCAGCGTCTCTTCCACGATCTTTCCGCTCGCTGCGTTTTCGAGGTAGTCGGCGCTGAATTCGTAGCTCTCTATCTCAATATTCTGGTCGTCGATGCAGGTGCCGTGGAAATGGGCGATGGGCTGCCCCTCCAGTTCATGCAGACGGTATAACGACACGGACACGTCTCCCTGCGCGCAGGCGCGTAAATCCCGCTCAAGGGTCTGCTGAACGTCGTCCCAGCTGTTGAATCGGGTCTGGTTGAAGCTGTTGAGATAGAGCTTGAAGCTTTTGGACTCGACCAGGTTCACGCTGGCGTAGTCCAGCTCAACGTGGCCCACGGCCACCTGCGGCAGACCGCGCGCGTTCAGCCAGGAGAGTTCATACAGCGTCCAGATGTCGCCGCCGACAAACGGCAGCGCGTCGGCGTGAAGGCAAAGCGGATCGCGGTTCAGGCTGCGCGGCACGCCCTGAAGCAGGCTTGCGTCGTAGGTGTCGCGGTAATCGGTCGATTTACCCAGCGTTAAGCCCGTTAACGCCTGATGATTTTCGTAAGACATGTTTCATAGCCACTTTACAGGTACACTTAAGGGCTGAGTTTATCCTGTCTTACAAGAAGAGAGAAATCGGTGGATATCGAAACTGCAAATGCCCTGACAACCTTCACGACCCGCTATTGCGATGCCTGGCATGAAAAGCAGGGGACGTGGCCGCAAAGTACCGAACTGCATGGCGTGCCGTCACCGTGCATTATCTCTTCGCAGGATGATTACGTTATCTGGCAGCCGAAACCGTTTACCGGCGAGCAGAACGTAAAGGCGGTTGAACGCGCCATGGACATTGTGATACAACCTGCGCTTCATGCGTTTTATACCACGCAGCTTGCCGGGGATATGAGCGCATGCTTTGCTGAGCAGCCGCTGACGCTGCTGCAAACCTGGAGCGAGGACGATCTCCAGCGCGTTCAGGAAAACCTCATCGGTCACCTGGTCACGCAAAAACGCCTTAAGCTCTCTCCGACTCTCTTTATTGCGACGCTCGACAGTGAACTGGACGTTATTTCCGTCTGCAATCTGTCTGGCGAGGTCATTAAAGAGACGCTCGGCACCCGCAATCGCGATGTTCTCGCGCCTTCCCTTGCGGATTTCCTTAACCGACTTGAGCCGCTTCTGTAATCCATGATGCTACTGTGTGTGTGAGAGATCTCTTACACGCTCTGTGAGACATCGCCGAAACAATTAGTATTGTCTTAGGGATTTCAGAATAATATTAACTTCGGTTTCAACAGGTTAGCGCTTTTCTTAAACGATACCCCCCGTTTCGTCTGGCTTACATTGCTTACAGGGTGGGTTGTAAGACGAAGCAGAATAGCGGATTCTATCTCTGTCGACAGGACGCCGACACGAGAAACGAACATCAGGATGATGGCGTTTCTTAACAGGAACACGTCAGGATGACGCCGCAGGAAGGCTTCAGGATGAAGCGAAGTGGAGCACGCAGGATGCGTAAGGGACACCTCCAGGAAGGAGAACGAGAGCCGGTCAGGATGGTCGGTGGGTCAGGATGGCCAGGACGTTTCAGGAAGAAACATACACGTCAGGATGATGTGTGCAGGATGCAAAAGGTAAACGGATGACCAGGCCTTCGGGCATCAGGAAAAGTTGTCACGGATGAGCAGGGAGCACGTATTGTAGCTGGATTGCTGCGAAACGAACCGGGAGCACTGTTTTTACAGTGCTCCCTTTTTTTATTTCTGACTTCCGCAATGCTATGCTTCGCGCCATTCCGTTTTTCAGTTGAGGTTACTATGACGCATCACGATAGCGTTCGTGCACAGCTGCACGCCATCGAAGCCCTTATGCGCCAGCATCAGCTGTGGCAGGATAACGCGCCGCAGCCGGAAGCGTTCGCCAGCACCCAGCCGTTTTGTCTGGATACCCTGGCCCCGTTCGAGTGGCTCCAGTGGGTATTACTTCCGCGCATGCACGCGCTGCTGGAAGGTGGCCACGCGTTGCCACAGTCGTTTGCCGTCTCCCCTTATTACGAAATGGCGCTGGAAGCGACCCACCCGGCGCGCGCAGTGATGCTGGCGGAGCTGGAAAAGCTGGATGCGCTTTTCGCCGGTGACGATGCATGACGCTTGAGATCCTGTATCAGGATGAGTGGCTCGTGGCGGTGAATAAGCCGTCCGGCTGGCTGGTGCACAGAAGCTGGCTCGATCGCGATGAGAAGGTCGTGGTCATGCAGACCGTGCGCGATCAGATCGGTCAGCACGTCTTTACCGCCCATCGTCTGGACCGGCCTACCTCCGGCGTGCTGCTGATGGGGCTGTCCAGTGAGGCCGGGCGCCTGCTGGCGCAGCAGTTTGAACAGCACCAGATCCAGAAACGCTACCACGCCATTGCGCGCGGCTGGCTGACGGACGCCGCCACGCTTGATTATCCGCTGGTGGAGGAGCTGGATAAAATCGCCGATAAGTTTGCCCGTGATGATAAAGGCCCGCAGCCAGCGGTGACCGATTATCGCGGGATGGCGACCGTCGAGCTGCCGGTGGCGACCGGTAAATTTCCCACCACGCGCTACAGCCTGGTTGAGCTTTTGCCCAAAACCGGGCGCAAGCACCAGCTTCGTCGTCACCTTGCGCACCTGCGCCATCCAATCATCGGCGACAGCAAGCACGGCGATCTGCGCCAGAACCGCAGCGCGGCAGAGCACTTCGGCTGTAACCGGCTGATGCTGCACGCCAGCGAGCTGTGCCTGACGCACCCGTTCACCGGTGAACCGCTGACTCTCCGCGCGGGGCTGGACGATGTCTGGATGCAGGCGCTGTCACAGTTTGGCTGGCTGGGACAACTCCCCGAAAATGAAAGGGTTGAGTTTGCCGCAGGCAACGTTCAGGATGAACGGCAGGCGCAATAATTACGGGAGCAAAGCATGGCTGAAGTAGGCATTTTTGTCGGCACGATGTACGGCAACTCGCTGCTGGTGGCGGAGGAAGCGGAAGCGATCCTCGCAAATCAGGGCCATAAGGCGACGGTCTATGAAGATCCGCAGCTGGAGGACTGGGAAAAATACAAAGACAACTACATCCTCATCGTGACGTCTACCACGGGGCAGGGCGATCTGCCGGACAGCATCATGCCGCTTTTCCAGGGGATAAAAGATCGGCTTGGCTACCAGCCAGACGTGCGTTACGGCATCATCGCGCTGGGTGACAGCTCCTATGCTAACTTCTGCGGCGGCGGCAAGCAGTTCGACGCGCTGTTGCAGGAACAGAGCGCTCAGCGCGTCGGCGAAATGTTGCTGATTGATGCCGGTGAGCATCCTGAACCAGAAAGCGAGTCAAATCCGTGGGTTGAACGCTGGGCAACCCTGCTGAAATAACCCTGACGATACGACACGCAGGCCGGGTAAGGCGTAGCCGCCACCCGGCCATACAGCCCGCCCCAAACCCCAATTCCGTGAACCACCTTCCACTTCCTTGGGCTTATGCCATAAACAACCTCTCACACACCCTTCAATACTGTGTTTTTGCACGGTGAGAGAACGCGTCACTCCTTCATATACTTTTCCCGTCACTATAAAACGGCTCAAGGCCGTACCAAAACGATCCAATACAACTCTCTCATTCTGATTACCCTACAGGTGCCGTACAGAATGAACCAGGCGAAAGCTATGATTCAGGAGTGCAACTATGAGTACATTAAGCCAGGCGGCGAGCAGCGCTGAAAAGCGCACCAATGCTCGCTACTGGATAGTGGTGATGCTGTTTATCGTCACATCCTTTAACTACGGCGACCGCGCGACGCTGTCGATTGCCGGTTCTGAAATGGCAAAAGATATCGGGCTCGATCCGGTTGGTATGGGTTATGTTTTCTCCGCGTTTTCATGGGCCTATGTTATCGGCCAAATTCCTGGCGGCTGGCTGCTGGACCGCTTCGGCTCCAAGCGGGTCTACTTCTGGTCCATCTTTATCTGGTCGATGTTTACCCTGCTGCAGGGCTTCGTCGATATCTTTAGCGGCTTCGGCATTATCATTGCGCTCTTTACTCTCCGCTTCCTGGTGGGCTTAGCGGAAGCGCCATCCTTCCCCGGTAACAGCCGCATTGTGGCAGCCTGGTTCCCGGCGCAGGAGAGGGGAACGGCGGTAGCCATCTTCAACTCGGCGCAATACTTCGCGACGGTTATTTTCGCCCCAATCATGGGCTGGCTGACGCACGAGGTGGGCTGGTCACACGTCTTCTTCTTTATGGGTGGACTGGGGATCGTTATCAGCTTTGTCTGGCTGAAAGTGATCCACGAACCGAACCAGCACCCGGGCGTGAACAAGAAGGAGCTGGACTACATTGCTGAAGGCGGGGCGCTGATCAATATGGATCAGAAAACCCAAAAAGCCAAAGTTCCGTTCAGCCAGAAATGGGCGCAGATCAAACAGCTCGTCGGCACACGCATGATGATCGGTATCTATCTCGGCCAGTACTGCATCAACGCCTTGACCTACTTCTTCATCACCTGGTTCCCGGTTTATCTGGTGCAGGCGCGCGGCATGTCGATTCTGAAGGCGGGCTTCGTCGCCTCCGTTCCGGCCATCTGCGGCTTTGTGGGCGGAGTGCTCGGCGGGGTCATTTCCGACTGGCTGATGCGCCGTACCGGTTCGCTGAATATTGCGCGTAAAACGCCAATCGTGCTCGGCATGCTGCTCTCCATGACCATGGTGTTCTGCAACTACGTCAGCGCGGAGTGGATGATCATCGGCTTTATGGCGATGGCCTTCTTCGGTAAAGGCATTGGCGCGCTGGGCTGGGCGGTGATGGCAGATACCGCGCCGAAAGAGATCAGCGGCCTGAGCGGCGGCCTGTTCAACATGTTTGGCAACATTTCCGGCATTGTCACCCCAATCGCGATCGGTTACATCGTCGGCACCACCGGCTCCTTCAATGGCGCGCTGATTTACGTTGGTGTCCATGCGCTGGTAGCGGTGCTCAGCTATCTGGTACTGGTGGGCGACATCAAGCGTATCGAACTCAAACCTGTCGTGGAGCGCGGATGATGACAACGCAATCAAGCCCGGTCGTCACTGAGATGAAGGTTATCCCGGTGGCGGGGCAGGACAGCATGCTGCTCAACATTGGGGGCGCGCATAACGCCTGGTTTACCCGTAATATCGTGGTGCTGACCGACAGCGCAGGCAATACCGGCGTGGGTGAAGCGCCGGGCGGAGAGGTGATTTACCAGACGCTGGTCGATGCCGTCCCGCAGGTGGTAGGGCAGGAAATCGCCCGCCTGAATAAGGTGGTTCAGCGGGTGCACAAGGGTAACCAGTCGGCGGATTTTGACACCTTCGGAAAAGGCGCCTGGACGTTTGAGCTGCGCGTTAACGCGGTGGCGGCCCTGGAGGCGGCTCTCCTCGATTTACTCGGCAAGGCGCTGAACGTGCCGGTCTGCGAGCTGCTGGGGCCTGGCAAACAGCGTGATGCGGTAACGGTGCTGGGCTATCTGTTCTATGTTGGCGACCGGACGAAAACCGATCTGCCGTATCTGGAGCGCTCGCCGGGCAGCCACGAGTGGTATCACCTGCGTCACCAGGAGGCGCTTTCCGCCGACGCGGTTGTGCGCCTGGCGGAAGCGGCGCAGGATCGCTACGGCTTTAAGGACTTCAAGTTGAAAGGCGGCGTCCTGCCGGGCGAGCAGGAGATTGACAGCGTGCGCGCGTTGAAAAAACGTTTCCCGGAGGCGCGCATCACCGTCGATCCGAACGGCGCATGGCTGCTGGATGAAGCCATCGCGCTGTGTAAAGGGCTGGGCGACGTGCTGACCTACGCGGAAGACCCGTGTGGCGCGGAGCAGGGTTTCTCCGGCCGCGAAGTGATGGCGGAGTTCCGACGCGCCACCGGGCTGCCGGTCGCGACCAATATGATCGCCACCAACTGGCGCGAAATGGGCCATGCGGTGATGCTGAATGCGGTGGACATTCCGCTGGCGGACCCGCACTTCTGGACCCTTTCCGGCGCGGTGCGCGTGGCGCAGCTGTGCGATGACTGGGGGCTCACCTGGGGCTGCCACTCCAATAACCATTTCGACATTTCGCTGGCGATGTTTACCCACGTTGGCGCGGCGGCACCGGGCAACCCGACCGCCATTGATACGCACTGGATCTGGCAGGAAGGCGAAGCGCGCCTGACCAGGAATCCACTTGAAATCAAAAACGGCAGCATCGCCGTACCGGATGCGCCGGGGCTGGGCGTGGAGCCTGACTGGGATCGGATCCACCAGGCGCATGAAGCGTATAAAAAACTGCCGGGCGGCGCGCGCAACGACGCGGGCCCGATGCAATACCTTATCCCCGGCTGGACATTTGACCGTAAGCGCCCTGTTTTTGGACGTCACTGATAAAAGGATCGAACGATGAGCACTTTTTCTACCCCTGTAGTCACCTCCATGCAGATTATCCCCGTCGCGGGACATGACAGCATGTTGATGAACCTGAGCGGCGCTCACGCGCCGTTCTTCACCCGCAATATTGTGGTGATCAAGGACAACTCCGGGCACACCGGTGTGGGTGAAATCCCGGGCGGGGAGAAGATCCGTAAAACGCTGGAAGACGCCGTTCCGCTGGTGGTGGGCAAAACGCTGGGGGAATACAAAAACGTTCTGAACAGCGTGCGTAACACCTTTGCCGATCGCGATGCGGGCGGTCGTGGTCTGCAAACGTTTGACCTGCGTACCACCATTCACGTGGTGACGGGCATCGAAGCCGCAATGCTGGATCTGTTAGGCCAGCATCTGGGCGTCAACGTCGCATCCCTGCTGGGTGACGGCCAGCAGCGTAATGAAGTGGAGATGCTCGGTTACCTGTTCTTTATCGGCAACCGCAAGCTCACCCCGCTGCCGTACCAGAGCCAGCCGGACGAAAAATGCGACTGGTACCGGGTACGCCACGATGAAGCGATGACCCCGGACGCGGTGGTGCGCCTGGCAGAAGCCGCGTATGAAAAATACGGCTTTAATGACTTCAAGCTGAAAGGCGGCGTGCTGGCCGGTGAGGAAGAAGCGGAGGCGATCTCCGCGCTGGCGAAGCGCTTCCCGCAGGCGCGCGTGACGCTGGATCCGAACGGTGCCTGGTCCCTTGATGAAGCCATCAAAATAGGTAAGCAGCTAAAAGGCGTGCTGGCCTACGCGGAAGATCCGTGCGGCGCAGAGCAGGGTTACTCCGGGCGTGAGGTTATGGCGGAGTTCCGTCGCGCCACCGGACTGCCAACCGCCACCAACATGATCGCGACCGACTGGCGTCAGATGGGGCATACGCTCTCCCTGCAGTCGGTGGATATCCCGCTGGCAGATCCGCACTTCTGGACGATGCAGGGCTCGGTTCGGGTGGCGCAGATGTGCCACGAGTTTGGCCTGACCTGGGGTTCGCACTCCAACAACCACTTCGACATCTCGCTGGCGATGTTCACCCACGTGGCGGCCGCTGCGCCGGGCAAGATCACCGCAATTGATACCCACTGGATCTGGCAGGAGGGCAACCAGCGCCTGACCAAACGGCCGTTTGAAATCAAAGGCGGCATGGTGCAGGTTCCTTCCACGCCGGGTCTGGGCGTTGAGCTGGATATGGATCAGGTGATGAAAGCACATGAGCTGTATCAGAAACACGGGCTGGGCGCGCGTGACGATGCGCTGGCAATGCAGTACCTGATCCCTGAGTGGACATTCGACAATAAACGTCCGTGCATGGTACGATAAGCGCATTGGGACCGCTCCCACAAGCGGTCCCTTACGTGGTGTATGCTTAACGTAACTAACATGCGTAAGGATGGCTTATGAAAATTGTAATCGCTCCGGACTCGTATAAGGAAAGCTTGAGCGCGCTTGAGGTGGCGACAGCGATAGAGGACGGTTTTCGAGAAATTTTCCCGTCAGCTGACTATGTCAAATTGCCGGTTGCCGACGGTGGCGAAGGGACGGTAGACGCCATGGTGGCAGCCACTCATGGGCGCATTGTCCATGTTCCCGTCACCGGCCCCCTGGGTGAACGTGTCGAGGGGTTCTTCGGCTTATCCGGAGACGGTAAAAGCGCGTTTATCGAGATGGCGGCGGCGAGCGGTCTGGAGCTGGTGCCTCCCGCCAGGCGTAACCCGCTGGTCACCACCTCGTGGGGGACGGGCGAGCTCATCCGTCATGCGCTTGACGCAGGCGTTAAGCATATCATTATTGGCATTGGCGGCAGCGCGACCAACGACGGCGGCGCGGGCATGGTGCAGGCGCTGGGCGTAAAACTGCTGGATGCCAGCGGGCAGCCGGTAGGGCCGGGCGGCGGCGAACTGGCACGCCTTACGCATATTGACGTGGGCGGGCTGGATAAGCGGCTGGCCGCGTGTCGAATTGAAGTGGCCTGTGATGTGACCAATCCCCTGATCGGTGAAGCCGGCGCCTCAGCGGTATTTGGCCCGCAGAAAGGGGCGACGCCGGAAATGATCGGGGCGCTGGATAACGCGCTTGCCCATTACGCACAGATCATCGCCCGGGATCTGGATATTGACGTCTTAAACCTCGCGGGCGGCGGCGCGGCGGGCGGAATGGGCGCCGCGCTGTATGCATTTTGCGGCGCGCAGCTGCGTCAGGGCATTGAGATTGTCACTGATGCGCTGCATCTTGATGAACAGGTTGCGAACGCCGATCTGGTGATCACCGGTGAAGGCCGCATCGACAGCCAGACGATCCACGGCAAGGTGCCCGTTGGCGTGGCGCGAGTCGCGAAACGCTATAACAAACCGGTTATCGGCATTGCTGGCAGCCTGACGGCGGACGTTGGCGTGGTGCACGAGCACGGGCTGGATGCCGTATTCAGTGTGATATACACCATCTGTTCCCTGGAAGATGCGCTGGAAAATGCGCAACAGAACGTGCAGATGGCCGCACGAAATATTGCGGCGGTACTGAAAATGGGGCAGGGGATGTAGTTTCCCCTCACCCTGACCCTCTCCCCAAAGGGGCGAGGGGACTGTTGGTGCGGCCTTTATCCTTTGCCCTGAGGCCTCACCAGCGCTAGTTCCCTAACACCTTCATCGCTTCCCGCGTCACATTGTCCATCTCGTCCAGCAGCTCCAGGAACTCCGGTTCAAGCTCTGACTCTGGCGTTCCCGCGCGTAGCTGCTGCTCAAGCAGCTGGCAGAGATTTTTCAGCCGCGGTACGCCGCTGTAGCCGCAGCTACCGTGCAGCTTATGAATGGCTTCCAGCAGCCCGTCAGGGTTTTCTCCCACCAGCTGCTCTTCAACCTTGTTCCGTATTTCCGGCAGGAAGTCTACCAGCATTTGCAGCATATCCCTTGCCAGGTCGGCTTTGCCCGCCGCCTGGCGCAGCGCCAGCTGCCAGTCGAACGTGGCATTCTGGTTCACGCCGATCTCCGGCGATTCAGCGGAAACGGTGTATGTCCCGCCAATATGTCCCGGCTTGTAGCGCAGCAGCAGGCTGTGCAGCTTCTCTTCGTCGATCGGTTTCGCCAGATAATCGTTCATGCCCGCACCCAGCAGCTTCTCCTTCTGCCCGGCCATCGCGTGCGCCGTCACGGCAATCACCGGCGTCTGCTGCTGGTGCGGAAGCTGGCGGATCAGCTCACAGGCGCGGATGCCATCCATTCCCGGCATCTGAATATCCATCAGGATCAGGTCGAACTGCATCTGTTTGGCCTGTTCAACGGCTTCGGCACCGTTGGTACACAGCTCCACGTGCTGAACCTGATCCTCAAGCAGCACGCCAATCAGCTTCAGGTTTGCCGGGTTGTCGTCTACTGCCATCACCGTCATCGGGAGCTTGTGCTCATCGTTCGCCGGCAGAAGGGGCTGATGCGTCAGGCGACAATACTCGGTCAACGCAGGCAGCAGACGGGTTGCGGTGAGCGGTTTCAGCAGACACGCCGCCGCCCCGTCGTTTTTCAGCTCTTCGGCGTTGATTTGCGCGTGACACGGCAGAGCCAGCAGCAGGTAGTCCGTCATGGAAGCCGCCTTCGCAAGGCGCTCCTGCTGCATGGTCAGCTCGCCTGTAAATGTCACCGGAATACCCATCAGCAGGATATCGTAATGGTCGCTCGCCAGCGCCGAGAAGGTCGGGCTGTAGACCACCTCCAGCGGTGTAGTGCTCAACACGTCCAGCGTGCACTGCGCCGCGGCGGCGTTAGGTTCTACATAGGCCAGACGCATCCCTTTCAGGCAGTCGGTGACCGGGCCGTCGGTCTGCACGTTCGGGTTAAGATCGAGATTGATATGGAACCAGAAGGTTGAGCCCCGGTTAGGCTGGCTGTGGAAGGAGATATCGCCCCCCATCTCTTTCACCAGTTTTTGGGTGATCACCAGCCCCAGGCCCGTTCCGCCGTGGCGACGGGAAATGCTTGCATCGGCCTGGCGGAAAGCCTGGAACAGACGCGACTGATCGCGCTCCGGTATGCCAATACCGGTATCGCGGATCTGCACTTCTATCTGGACCTTATTATTACTGAGCGCCCGTTTTTCGACCAGGATGTCAATATTGCCGCTCTCGGTGAACTTAATCGCGTTGCCCACCAGATTGGTAATAACCTGCTGCAGGCGCAGCGGGTCGCCAATGACGTTATCCGGCACGTCGTTTTTGATATTGAGCGTCAGCTCCAGCCCTTTATCGTGCGAGGAGTGGGCAAGCAGCGTGACCACGTCATCCAGCGTGCTGCGCAGCGGGAACGGGATGCTTTCCAGAATCAGCTTGCCCGCTTCCAGCTTCGAGAAGTCCAGCACGTCGTTAATAATGGTCAGCAGGTTATTGGCCGAGCGTTCAATGGTATGCAGGTGGTCACGCTGGGTCGGATTCAGCTCGCTTTTGAGCGTCAGGCGGGTAAAGCCAATCACCCCGTTAAGCGGTGTACGCAGCTCGTGCGACATGTTCGCCAGGAACTCAGACTTAATGCGCGCCGCCTCCTGCGCGCGTTTTTTCGCCAGGTCCAGCTCCACGTTCTGGATCTCCATCTGCTCCAGCGTTTCACGCAGGTCCGAGGTGGCCTGGTCAACGTTGTGCTGCATCTCTTCGTGATAGGCCGCCAGCGACATTGCCATTGAGTTGATGCCGTTTTTCAGCATATCCAGTTCGCCGAGCATAAAGCCTTCTACGCGGCTGTCGAGCTGGCCGCGGCGGATCCGGTCAACGGTATTCACCATGTTGCGGATAGGTCCCGTGACGTCGCGCATCAGTCGCCAGCCGAAGATCAGCGCGATACCGATACAAAAGAGCATCATCACGCCGGAAATGAATATTTCTTTGTACTGCTGGAGACGCACCGACTTGAGATCCAGCTCCAGCGCCACATATCCCAGCATATTGTTGCTGGACTTGGCATCGGACTGGGCGGATTCATCAGGTGAATAGCTTTCCGAGACGATCGGCGTACGCAGGATCATGATATCGCCGCGCCGAAGAACCGTGAGATGGCGCGGGAAGGGGGTACCTTCCGGGATTTTCAGCGACGTGGGATCGAGATGAAAATTCGAGGTCACGAACAGCCGGTTATGCTCATCGTAAACGGAAATGGCGCGGACAATCTCTGAATGCCGGCGGTGCAGCACGCTGATTAACTGACCAATGGATTCGCGGTTTTGCAGGTTCATGCCGTACTCGCTGGAGACGGCCAGCGGTTCGATAATGCTGGCACCGGCATCTTCAAGCTGCCTCTGCAGATCGTTATAGCGGTGCACCACAAAGAAGATGCTCAGCAGCAAACCGATAAGAACGGTAGGAGCGAGGATCAAAATCATCATGCGCGCGCGCAGGCTGTAGTTGGTCATGGAGTTCCGTTATGGGACAATCAGGCTAATTATGTTTATTTGAGAAAAATCTCGGCGATGGCGCAATTCTACTCTGCAAAACGACGCGTGACGACGCGTCAGATCATAACTGTTGAAGCCACGGACCTCGATCCTTTCGGACAGGGGGTGACGCGTCACAATGGTAAGACCCTGTTTATCACAGGTTTGCTGCCGGGTGAACGAGCAGAAATTACGCTGACGGAAGACAAACGCCAGTACGCGCGCGGCCAGGTCAAGCGCCGTCTTGGTGATAGCCCGGATCGCGTAACGCCTCGCTGCCCCCATTTTGGCGTCTGCGGCGGCTGTCAGCAACAGCATGCCAGCACAGAATTACAGCAAAAAAGTAAAAGCAGCGCGCTGGCTCGCCTGCTTAAACACGACGTCAGTGACGTTGTTGCTGACCAGCCGTGGGGCTACCGCCGCCGCGCTCGCCTGAGCCTCAGCTATCAGCCAAAAACCGGGCGGCTGGAGATGGGTTTTCGTAAAGCCGGCTCCAGCGATATCGTCAATATCACGCGTTGCCCTGTTTTGGTGCCCCGTCTTGAGGCATTGCTTCCGGACGTGCACCACTGTCTTGCATCGCTGGATGGCGTGCGTTCGCTGGGCCATGTCGAACTGGTGCTGGCAAACAACGGTCCGCTGATGGTGCTGCGCCATACCGCGCCGCTGTCGAAGAAAGATCGCGAAAAACTGGAACGCTTTTCGCATTCTCACGAGCTTGCGCTTTTCCTCGCGCCGCAGAGCGAGATACTTGAGCAGGTAACGGGAGAAGCCCCCTGGTATGCGTCAGACGGGCTACGCTTAACGTTCAGCCCGCGGGATTTTATCCAGGTTAACGACGGCGTAAACCAGCAGATGGTAGCAAACGCGCTGGCGTGGCTTGACGTACAGCCAACCGATCGGGTGCTCGATCTGTTCTGCGGTATGGGGAACTTCACCCTGCCGCTGGCCCGCAGAGCAGAGAGCGTGGTCGGGGTGGAGGGCGTTGAGGCGCTGGTGGCGAAAGGCCAGGAGAACGCCCAACAGAACGGGTTGCAAAATGTGACATTCTTTCATCAAAATCTGGAGGAAGATGTCACGCAGCAACCGTGGGCTAAGCAGGGCTTCGATAAGATCCTGCTCGATCCGGCGCGCGCGGGTGCGCCGGGCGTGATGCAACATATAATTAAACTCGCGCCTGAACGCGTGGTCTATGTTTCCTGTAATCCGGCGACGCTTGCCCGGGACAGTGAAGCATTATTGAGCGGGGGTTACCAGATTCGGCGTCTGGCAATGCTGGACATGTTCCCGCACACTGGACATCTGGAATCGATGGTGTTGTTTGAGCACATCTAATGAGTTTGGCTTGTCGACTTCGACAGGCCCTTGTCCCTAAAGGAGAGGACGATGGTTGCGGTAAGAAGTGCACATTTAAATAAAGCTGGTGAGTTTGACCCTCAAAAATGGATCGCAAGTCTGGGGATTTCCAGCCAGCAGTCGTGTGAACGCTTAACCGAAACCTGGGCCTATTGTTTACGGACTACGCAGGGACATCCGGACGCTGAACTGCTGCTGTGGCGCGGCGTGGAGATGGTAGAAATTTTATCCATGCTGAACATGGATATCGAAACGCTGCAGGCCGCGCTGCTGTTCCCGCTTGCGGACGCCGACGTGGTAACCGAAGACGTGCTGCGTGAGAGCGTCGGCCAGCCCGTCGTGGCGCTTATTCACGGCGTACGTGACATGGCCGCCATCCGCCAGCTGAAGGCCGCACAAACGGATTCCGTTTCCTCCGAGCAGGTCGATAACGTTCGCCGCATGCTGCTGGCGATGGTGGATGATTTCCGCTGCGTGGTTATCAAGCTGGCGGAACGTATTGCCCACCTGCGCGAAGTGAAGGATGCGCCGGAAGACGAGCGCGTTCTGGCCGCCAAAGAGTGTACCAACATCTATGCGCCGCTGGCGAACCGCCTGGGTATCGGCCAGCTGAAGTGGGAGCTGGAAGATTACTGCTTCCGCTACCTGCATCCGGCGGAATACAAGCGCATTGCAAAACTGCTGCACGAACGCCGCATCGACCGCGAGCACTATATCGACGAGTTTGTCGGCGGGCTGCGCCAGGCGATGAAAGAGGAGAATGTGCGCGCCGAGGTTTATGGTCGTCCTAAGCACATCTACAGCATCTGGCGCAAAATGCAGAAGAAACATCTCGCCTTTGACGAGCTGTTCGACGTGCGCGCCGTGCGTATCGTGGCGGAACGTTTGCAGGACTGCTACGCCGCGCTGGGGATCGTACACACCCATTTCCGCCATCTGCCGGACGAGTTTGATGACTATGTCGCTAACCCGAAACCGAACGGCTACCAGTCTATTCATACCGTGGTGCTCGGCCCTGGCGGCAAAACGGTGGAAATTCAGATCCGTACCAGGCAGATGCACGAAGACGCCGAGCTGGGCGTGGCCGCGCACTGGAAGTATAAAGAGGGCACCTCCGGCGGCGCTCGCTCTGGTCACGAGGATCGTATCGCCTGGCTGCGTAAGCTGATTGCGTGGCAGGAAGAGATGGCCGACTCTGGCGAAATGCTCGACGAAGTGCGCAGCCAGGTCTTCGACGATCGCGTCTACGTCTTTACTCCGAAAGGGGACGTGGTTGACCTGCCGGCTGGCTCCACGCCGCTTGATTTTGCTTACCACATCCACAGCGACGTGGGGCACCGCTGCATCGGCGCGAAAATTGGCGGGCGCATCGTCCCGTTCACTTACCAGCTGCAGATGGGCGACCAGATTGAAATCATCACCCAGAAGCAGCCGAACCCAAGCCGCGACTGGCTTAACCCGAACCTGGGCTATGTCACCACCAGCCGCGGGCGCTCCAAAATCCACGCCTGGTTCCGTAAGCAGGATCGGGACAAAAATATCCTCGCCGGTCGCCAGATCCTGGACGACGAGCTGGAGCATATCGGGATCAGCCTGAAAGAGGCGGAGAAATTCCTGCTGCCGCGCTACAACTTCAACGAGCTGGACGAGCTGTTGGCGGCGATTGGCGGTGGTGATATCCGGCTGAATCAGATGGTGAACTTCCTGCAGGCGCAGTTCAACAAGCCAAGCGCGGCAGAGCAGGACGCGGCCGCGCTGAAGCAGCTACAGCAAAAAACCTACGCCCCACAGCAGCGCAGCAAGGACAATGGCCGCGTGGTGGTCGAAGGGGTCGGGAACCTGATGCACCACATCGCCCGCTGCTGCCAGCCGATTCCGGGTGACGATATTGTCGGCTTTATCACTCAGGGGCGCGGGATCTCGATACACCGCTCCGACTGCGATCAGCTTGCCGAACTGCAGTCGCATGCGCCGGAACGTATCGTGGAAGCGGTCTGGGGGGAGAGCTACTCTGCCGGCTACTCGCTGGTGGTCCGCGTCACTGCCAACGACCGCAGCGGTCTGCTGCGCGACATCACGACCATTCTCGCCAACGAGAAGGTCAACGTGCTGGGCGTAGCCAGCCGCAGCGATACCCGCGAGCAGCTTGCCACCATCGATATGACCATCGAAATCTATAACCTGCAGGTGCTGGGCCGCGTGCTCGGCAAGCTGAACCAGGTGCCGGATGTGATTGACGCGCGCCGTCTGCACGGCGGTTAATCCTTCGTTTCTGTAGGCCGGGTAAGGCGAGGCCGCCGCCCGGCATTTTTTTATCAGGACAGAACTATGACCCAAATCGACCGCCTGCTTGGCATCATGAAACGTCTTCGGGACCCGGAAAACGGCTGCCCGTGGGATAAAGAGCAAACTTTTGCCACCATCGCCCCGTATACCCTTGAAGAGACCTATGAGGTGCTGGACGCGATTTCCCGCGAAGATTTCGACGACCTGCGCGGGGAGCTGGGCGATCTGCTGTTCCAGGTGGTGTTCTACGCGCAGATGGCGCAGGAAGAGGGCCGCTTTAACTTTGACGATATCTGCGCCGCCATCAGCGACAAGCTGGAACGGCGTCACCCGCATATCTTTGGCGATGCCACCGCTGGTAACAGTACCGAAGTGCTGGCGCGCTGGGAGCAGATCAAAAGCGCCGAGCGCGCGGAAAAATCCCAGCACTCGGCGCTGGACGATATTCCCCTGAACCTGCCCGCGCTGATGCGCGCGCATAAAATTCAAAAGCGCTGTTCGGCGGTAGGGTTTGACTGGACCTCCCTCGGCCCGGTGCTGGAAAAAGTGCATGAAGAGATCGACGAAGTGATGCACGAAGCGCAGCAGGCCGTGGTGGATGAAGCAAAACTGGAAGAGGAGATGGGCGATCTGCTGTTTGCGACCGTCAACCTTTCGCGCCACCTCGGCGTAAAAGCGGAAACCGCGCTGCAAAAAGCGAACGTTAAATTCGAACGACGCTTCCGTGAAGTGGAGCGGATTGTGGCCTCGCGCGGCCTCGAAATGAGCGGGATTGACCTCGATGCAATGGAAGAGGTGTGGCAGGAAGTAAAACGCCAGGAACATGATCTCTAACGGAATTTTGCGATCAAGCGCAATTTGTGTGATTTTTTAAATGACAAGCGCTTGATTTGCGTCAAAAACATTTACCCAAAAGGGGCTATTTTCTCACTCCTTATGTTTGTCATGGCCTGGGAAGGAGACGGAGAATGAAAGTTTGTGGCGCTCGCCGTGTTCGGGTATACTACTTTCCCGTCCTGGTTATTCCATCGTTTCACCCTAACTTCTCAGGTTCAGCATGACAACGAACTATATTTTTGTGACCGGCGGGGTCGTATCCTCTCTGGGTAAAGGCATTGCCGCAGCCTCCCTCGCAGCCATTCTTGAAGCCCGTGGCCTCAATGTGACCATGATGAAACTGGATCCGTATATTAACGTCGATCCTGGCACCATGAGCCCAACCCAACACGGGGAAGTGTTCGTTACTGAAGACGGCGCTGAAACCGATCTGGATCTTGGCCACTACGAGCGTTTCATCCGTACCAAAATGACCCGTCGTAACAACTTTACGACTGGCCGTATCTACTCTGACGTTCTGCGTAAAGAGCGCCGTGGTGACTACCTGGGCGCAACCGTGCAGGTTATCCCCCACATCACCAACGCCATTAAAGAACGTGTTCTTGCCGGTGGCGAAGGGCATGACGTTGTGCTGGTTGAAATCGGCGGTACCGTTGGGGATATCGAATCCCTGCCGTTCCTCGAAGCGATTCGTCAGCTGGCGGTAGATATTGGTCGTGAGCACGCGCTGTTCATGCACCTGACGCTGGTGCCTTACATGGCGGCAGCGGGTGAAGTGAAAACCAAACCGACCCAGCACTCTGTTAAAGAGCTGCTTTCTATCGGTATTCAGCCTGACATCCTGGTTTGCCGTTCCGATCGCGCGATTCCGGCGAACGAACGTGCGAAAATTGCATTGTTCTGTAACGTGCCTGAAAAAGCCGTTATTTCAATGAAAGATGTCGATTCCATTTATAAAATCCCGGGCCTGTTGAAATCACAGGGTCTGGACGATTATATTTGTAAACGATTCAGCTTGAACTGTCCGGAAGCTAACCTGTCTGAATGGGAACAGGTGATTTACGAAGAAGCCAATCCGGGCGGTGAAGTGACTATCGGTATGGTCGGTAAGTACATTGAACTGCCGGACGCCTATAAGTCAGTTATCGAAGCGCTGAAGCACGGTGGTCTGAAGAATCGCGTCTCCGTTAACATCAAGCTGATTGATTCGCAGGATGTTGAAACGCGCGGCGTCGAAATTCTGAAAGATCTGGACGCTATTCTCATCCCTGGCGGCTTCGGCTACCGTGGTGTTGAAGGCAAGATCGCCACTGCACGCTATGCGCGTGAAAACAATATTCCATACCTCGGCATCTGCCTGGGTATGCAGGTTGCGCTGATTGAATTTGCGCGCAACGTAGCGGGAATGGAAAACGCGAACTCTACGGAATTTGTGCCAGACTGTAAGTACCCTGTAGTGGCGCTGATTACGGAATGGCGCGACGAAGACGGTAACGTCGAAGTCCGTACCGAGAAGAGCGATCTGGGTGGCACCATGCGTCTTGGCGCACAGGCCTGCCAGCTGTCCGACGATAGCGTGGTTCGCAAGCTTTACGGCGAGCCGGTCATCACCGAGCGCCATCGTCACCGCTATGAAGTCAACAACATGTTGTTGAAACAAATTGAAGCGGCGGGTCTGCGTGTTGCTGGCCGCTCCGGGGACGATCAGTTAGTCGAGATCATCGAGGTGCCTAACCATCCGTGGTTCGTTGCCTGCCAATTCCACCCGGAATTTACTTCAACGCCGCGTGACGGACATCCGCTGTTTGCAGGCTTCGTGAAAGCCGCCAGCGAGTACCAGAAGCGCCAGGCGAAGTAAAAAAAGTTAGAACGGCAACGCGTACCCCTGGTACGCGTTGTTTGTCTGGAGTTTTAGTTTAACTTGTACTGAGGAAAATCTAATGTCCAAAATCGTTAAAGTCATCGGTCGTGAAATCATCGACTCCCGTGGTAACCCGACCGTTGAAGCCGAAGTTCATCTGGAAGGTGGTTTCGTCGGTATGGCAGCTGCTCCATCAGGTGCTTCTACTGGTTCCCGCGAAGCGCTGGAACTGCGTGACGGCGACAAATCCCGTTTCATGGGCAAAGGCGTACTGAAAGCGGTTGGCGCTGTTAACGGTCCTATTGCTCAGGCTATCGTTGGCAAAGATGCCAAAGATCAGGCTGGCATCGACAAGATCATGATCGATCTGGACGGTACTGAAAACAAATCTAACTTCGGTGCGAACGCAATCCTGGCGGTTTCCCTGGCGAACGCCAAAGCAGCAGCGGCTGCTAAAGGTATGCCACTGTTCGAGCACATCGCTGAACTGAACGGCACCCCAGGCAAATACTCCATGCCTGTACCAATGATGAACATCATCAACGGTGGTGAGCACGCAGACAACAACGTTGATATTCAGGAATTCATGATTCAGCCAGTTGGCGCGAAAACCCTGAAAGAAGCAGTACGTATGGGTTCTGAAGTGTTCCACAACCTGGCTAAGGTTCTGAAAGCTAAAGGCATGAACACTGCCGTTGGTGACGAAGGTGGCTACGCGCCAAACCTGGGTTCTAACGCAGAAGCACTGGCTGTTATCGCTGAAGCGGTTAAAGCAGCAGGCTACGAGCTGGGCAAAGACATCACTCTGGCGATGGACTGCGCAGCATCTGAATTCTACAAAGACGGTAAATACGTTCTGGCTGGCGAAGGCAACAAAGCGTTCACCTCCGAAGAGTTCACTCACTTCCTGGAAGACCTGACCAAACAGTACCCAATCGTTTCTATCGAAGACGGTCTGGACGAGTCTGACTGGGATGGTTTCGCATACCAGACCAAAGTACTGGGCGACAAAATCCAGTTGGTTGGTGACGATCTGTTCGTAACCAACACCAAGATCCTGAAAGAAGGCATCGAGAAAGGCATCGTTAACTCCATCCTGATCAAATTCAACCAGATCGGCTCTCTGACCGAAACCCTGGCTGCGATCAAAATGGCGAAAGACGCTGGCTACACCGCTGTTATCTCTCACCGTTCTGGCGAAACTGAAGATGCAACCATCGCTGACCTGGCTGTAGGTACCGCAGCAGGCCAGATCAAAACTGGTTCTATGAGCCGTTCTGACCGCGTTGCTAAATACAACCAGCTGATTCGTATCGAAGAAGCGCTGGGCGAAAAAGCACCATACAACGGTCGCAAAGAGATCAAAGGTCAGGCATAAGCCTGAGCTTTCGTTTCAATAAAAAAACCCGCTTCGGCGGGTTTTTTGTTTTCTACAACAGAAGCGGCAGCGTCGCGCTGGCCGTTTGCTGACTCACCTCGCCGTAACGGCCGTCAATGGCAATAAGGGAGGTGGTAAGCAGCTCGATCAGCAGCATGACCCCAACTTTGGCATTGAGCGCGCCCGCGCTCAGCGGCCCCTCTGGTTTTGCCGCAACCAGCTGCATATCGCTCAGGGAAGCCAGCGGGCTGCGCGGCGTATTGCTTAGCGCCAGCACCTGCACGCCGCGCTTGCGGGCAAGCTTCACGACGTGGAGTAAATCGCGGGTTGAGCCCGAACTTGAGATAGCGACCACCAGCGTCTCGTCTGAGAGCGTTGCCGCATTCATGGCCGCGCGATGCATATCGCTGAACAGCTGCGCGGGTTTGCCCAGCCGCAACAGCTTGTAATGCAGATACTCCCCAAGGATCGCGCTGGCGGCCACCCCGTAAATCTGTACCGACCGCGCCTGATGCAGCGCCTGCGCGGCCTTTTCCAGCAGCGCTCTGTCGAGCAGCCGGGCCGTATCCTGCAGAGCCTGCACCGACTCATCCACTACGTTATCAATTTCATCCCCGGCCTGACGAGCGGGCTGGCCCTGCTGAATATCCAGCGCCAGCGCCATTTTAAATTCGTTATATCCCTTACAGCCGAGCGTCCGGCACAGGCGCGTCACGCTGGCCTCGCTGGTCTGACTTTCGCGCGCCAGCTCGGTGATCGTCAGGTACAGCACACGGGAAGGATCGCTGAGAACAAACTCCCCCAGTTTCTGTTGCGTAGGGCTATACCCGGAAGCCTCCTGGCGTAACTTCAGCAGCAGGTTTTCATGGTCTGACATGCTAGATCCTTAATGCGTTTCTCTGCCGACTAGTGTGGCGGAAAGCAGGGGAGGGATGCCAGTGATTTCGAAAAAGTATGATCCGCCTCCTGGTTTTTGATGATAATTTTCACTTTTGTTTATTCATATGGTAAAAATTTTCATCATTACACCAGGGGATGAAAAAAATGATGCAAATGTTCAGCGGAGCGTCTTCCGGCGGATGGTTTGAAAAAGCGCAGCGCTTCGGCAAATCCTTTATGTTGCCCATCGCCGTTTTGCCGGCTGCGGGGCTTTTACTGGGAATTGGCGGAGCGCTGTCGAATCCCAATACCCTCACGGCCTATCCTTTCCTAAACGTTGGCTGGCTTCAGGCCATCTTCACCATCATGAGCAGTGCGGGTTCGATTGTGTTTGCGAACCTTTCCGTGCTGTTCGCCGTTGGGGTTGCCGTCGGGTTAGCTAAAAATGATAAAGGCACGGCGGGTCTGGCGGCTCTGCTCGCGTTTCTGGTAATGAACGCCACCATCAACGCCCTGCTGATCCTGACCGGAAAGCTGGCCTCAGAAAATCCGGGGGCAGTGGGGCAGGGGATGACGCTGGGCATTCAGACGCTGGAAACCGGCGTGTTTGGCGGCGTGGTGATTGGCCTTGTGACCTGCGCGCTGCACCATCGGTTTAACAAAATCGCGCTTCCGCAATTTCTGGGCTTCTTTGGCGGCTCGCGCTTTGTGCCGATTATCAGCTCGCTGGCGGCGATACTCGTCGGGGCCCTCATGACCGTCGTCTGGCCGCATTTCCAGAAGCTGATCTTTGGCCTCGGCGGACTGGTGGATGCCACCGGCTATCTGGGCACCCTGCTGTACGGCTTCATCCTGCGCATGCTTGGCCCGTTTGGCCTGCACCACATCTTTTATTTGCCGTTCTGGACCACCGCGCTCGGCGGCAGTGAAATCGTCAACGGTCATCTGGTAGAGGGCACGCAGCGGATCTTCTTCGCCCAGCTCGCCGACCCGAGCACGCAGCACTTCTATGAGGGCACGTCGCGCTTCATGTCCGGGCGCTTTATTACGATGATGTTTGGCCTGCTCGGCGCCTGCCTTGCGATGTACCACACGGCAAAACCAGAGAATAAAAAGCGCGTAGCGGGGCTGCTGCTTTCAGCGGCGTTAACCTCTTTCCTGACGGGCATTACCGAACCCATCGAGTTCTCATTCCTGTTTATCGCGCCGGTGCTTTACGTCATTCATGCGCTGTTTGACGGACTGGCATTTATGCTCGCGCACGTGCTGCACATCACCATCGGACAGACGTTCTCCGGCGGCTTCATTGACTTCGTGCTGTTCGGCATTCTTCAGGGGGAGGCTAAAACCAACTGGATGTTCGTCCCGCTGGTGGGCGTGCCGTGGTTCTTCCTTTACTACTTCACCTTCCGCTATCTGATCAACCGCTTTGATTTCGCCACGCCGGGCCGTGAAAAGGAGGCGGTGGCTGACGCGAATACCTTGCCGCAAAGCGAGCGCGCCGCGGCGGTGATCGCCGGGCTTGGCGGCAGAGAAAACCTGGATGACGTTGATTGCTGCGCCACGCGCCTTCGCGTCACGGTAAGGGATGGCAGCAAAGTCAATGAAGCGGCACTGAAGGCAACCGGCGCTCGCGGCGTCATCGTGCGCGGTAACGGGGTTCAGGTCATTTATGGCCCGCACGTCACAATTATCAAAAACGAAGTGGAAGAGATTTTATCGTAATGAAAACCGTACTGGATACCCTGAAGGGAAAGCTGGTCGTCTCCTGTCAGGCGCTGGAAAACGAACCCTTACACAGCCCGTTTATTATGTCCCGAATGGCGCTGGCGGCTGCGCAGGGCGGTGCCGCCGGGATCCGCGCCAACAGCGTGGTGGACATCAAGGCCATCAAAGGGCTGGTCTCGCTGCCGGTCATCGGCATTATCAAGCGGGACTACCCGGGGAGCGAGGTGTTTATCACCGCGACGATGAAGGAGGTGGATGAGCTGATGGCGGTCGCGCCGGAGCTCATCGCGCTGGATGCCACCGCCCGCAGGCGTCCCGGCGGGGAGTCTCTGGAAGCGCTGATTGCGCAGGTTCGCGCCCGTTACCCTTCGCTGCTGCTGATGGCAGATATTTCCTCCGTGCAGGAGGCCGTGACCGCGCAGGCGCTTGGGTTTGACTGCATCGGGACCACGCTTTACGGCTATACGGCGGAAACGGCGGGCCATTCGCTTCCGGAGAATGACTGCGCGTTCCTGAAAGCGGTGCTGGCAGCCGTTTCGGTTCCGGTGATTGCCGAAGGCAACGTGGACACCCCCGAGCGTGCGGCAAGATGCCTGGCGCTTGGAGCGCATACGGTCGTTGTCGGGGGCGCGATCACCCGCCCACAGCAAATTACCGGGCGTTTTATGGCGGCGATAGGCGCGCAAAGCACCGATGGAGCATGACCATCCGGCGGGGATCTGCGATACTTATCGTTTATCCCCTTAACTGAGATGACTATGCAGTACCCGATTAACGAGATGTTCCAGACCCTGCAAGGCGAGGGTTACTTTACCGGCGTTCCCGCTATTTTCATTCGCCTGCAGGGATGCCCGGTTGGCTGTGCCTGGTGTGACACCAAACATACGTGGGATAAACTCGCCGATCGGGAAGTGTCGCTGTTTAGTATCCTGGCGAAAACCAAAGAGAGCGATAAGTGGGGCGCGGGCAGTGCAGAAGATCTGCTTGCCATTATTGGTCGCCAGGGCTGGACGGCGCGTCACGTGGTGATCACCGGTGGGGAACCGTGCATTCACGATCTGATGCCGCTAACCGACCTGCTCGAGAAAAACGGCTATAGCTGCCAGATCGAAACCAGCGGCACCCATGAAGTGCGCTGCTCCCACACAACCTGGGTAACGGTGTCGCCAAAGGTGAACATGCGCGGCGGCTATGACGTGCTGTCTCAGGCGCTGGAGCGTGCTGATGAGATTAAGCATCCCGTGGGTCGCGTGCGCGATATCGAAGCGCTGGATGAACTGCTGGCGACGCTGAAGGACGAAAAGCAGCGGGTTATCGCTTTACAGCCGATCAGCCAGAAGGACGATGCAACCCGCCTGTGCATTGAAACCTGCATCGCCCGCAACTGGCGGCTGTCGATGCAGACGCACAAATATCTGAACATTGCCTGATACTGCCTGGCCCCGCCTATCGCGGGGCTTTTGATGGTGGCAGTAAGGCCCAGGTCACTACGGCCGACCCAAGGCAAATCGCACTGTTGAACAGTAAGGCATACTGCGCGGCGCTGGCCGTTCCCACCGGCAGCCATAGCGCGTACAGCGATGCGGTGACCGCGATCCCCATCGCTCCGCCCAGGGAACTGCCCATCTTATAGATCCCTGAAGCCACACCCACCTTGTTTTCAGGGGCATTCATCACCGCCGTGTCCGTTGAGGGCGTGGCGTAACACCCGAGCCCCAGCCCGAATAAAATATTGCTCAGAAAAACGGTGACAATGTAGACCTCTTTGCTTAAGAAGGTGCATGAAATCAGCGTAATACCCGTTGCGGTCAGCAGCGGTCCGGTCATCATCGGCAGCCTGGCGCCATAGCGCTGAAGCAGTTTTTCACCCACCCGGATCATCGCCAGCACGGTTACCAGATACCCCAGCGTCATCATGCCGGTCTGTAGCGGCGACAGATGATGGCCTTGCTGCAGCCAGATGCTGGCGATCATCATGGTGCCAATGCAGCCGTTGAGCAGGAAATTAGAGAATACCGAGGCGCTGTAGGCCCGGTTTTTAAACAGGGCAAAGTCGATCAGCGCCGCATCGCCTTTGCGTCGTCCGGTAATGACAAAGCACATCAACGCAGTCACGGCTCCACACAGCACGAGAAGCGATAAGCTACTGCTCCAGCCCCAGGCGTGTCCTTTGCTTATAAACAGATTGAATAGCACCAGCATAACGACAAAGCTCGCCAGGCCGCTGATATCCAGCTTGTGTTGACCTGCATCAGGGCTGCGGCTTTCCGGGGTGGCGCGGATAAGCAGTAGCGCGGCCAGGGCTACCGCCATCGATAAAATAAAAATCCAGCGCCAGCCCAGCGTGGTGGCGATGGCGCCTCCGACAAACGCGCTCAGGCCGCTCCCGCCCCATGAACCGATAACCCAGAAGCTGATTGCGCGCTGGCGTGCTTTACCTTCATACCAGGTCTTAATTAGCGCCAGCGTGGCGGGCATGATGCAGGCCGCTGACAGGCCCTGAATCGCCCTTCCCAGCAGAAACAGGACGGGCTCCCAGGAAATGAACAGCAGGCCGCTCCCAATAATGCTCAGGATCAGGCCAATTACGGTCAGGCGCATGCGGCCAAACTTATCGGCAAACCCACCGCAGGCCACGACAAAACAGCCGCTGAACAGCGCGCTCAGGCTGACGGCCAGCGTAAGGGTTTCGAGGGCAATATCGAGGCTATTCTGCATGGCCGGAACAACGTTGATAACCGACTGGGCAAACAGCCAGAATGTCAGAACGCTCATGACGATACCCGCCAGCAGCCGATCGTTACCGGCGTAGGCGGATGTGCCTGTCAGGGAAACGGTACTCATAATGCAGCCCTCCCGGGAAGGTGCGAATCAGCGCAGATAGCGTTCGGTCAGTGCAGCCCAAAGCGCCGCGCCGGTAAGGAGAATCGTGTCGTTAAAGTCGTAGCCCGGGTTATGTACCATGCAGCGGTCAGGCTCATCCCCGGCGCCAAGGGTGAAATAGCATCCGTCTGGATTTTTCTCGAGCATGAAGGCAAAGTCCTCGCTGCCCATAAACGCGTTAACCTCCGCGACCGCATCCTGACCGAACAGATCGGTGGCGACGCTGCGCACCATCTCATTGGCTTGGGGATTGTTTTTCAGCACCGGGCTGCCGTTAACGTGACGGATGGTGGCCGTAGCATTGAAGCTTTCCGCCTGTGCAACGGCAATATCATGGATGCGCTGTAGCACGGTCTGCCGCACGCTTTCGTCCAGCGTGCGCACGGTCAGCTTCATCAATACTTTGTCGTTGATAATGTTGGGCGCGTGCCCGGCCTGAATGCTGCCTACGGTAACGACGGCAGGCTGAAAAGGGGTGATATTGCGCGAAACAATTGACTGCAAAGCGATGGTGATATGGCAGGCAACCAGGGTCGCGTCAACCGTATGTTCCGGCACCGCACCGTGACCACCCACGCCGTTAACCTCAATATGAAGGGTGTCGGAAGAGGCCATCATGGCGCCATCGCGCAGACCAATTTTTCCGACGGGCTGTGACGGCATATTGTGCAGGCCAAAAATATGGTCGCAGGGGAACAGGTCAAACAGACCGTCCTCTACCATAACGCGTCCACCATACAGAAGCTCCTCCGCGGGCTGAAAAATAAGGTGTAGCGTGCCGTTAAAATTGCGGGTGCGTGCCAGGTACTCCGCTGCATACAGCAGCGTAGTGGTGTGGCCGTCATGGCCGCAGCCGTGGAATTTACCCTCAACGGTACTGCTCCACGCCTTGCCGCTGTTTTCCTGCATTGGCAGTGCATCCATATCGGCGCGCAGGCCCAGGCGCCTGTGTCCGTTCCCCACCTTCAGCGTGCCGACCACGCCGGTTTTCGCCAGGCCGCGGTGGACCTCATACCCCCATTCCTGGAGTAGCGCCGCAACGCGATCGCTGGTGTTATGCTCCTCAAAACCCGTTTCAGGGTGCTGATGAAAATAGCGGCGTAATTCCGTGAACCTGGCTTCGTTGCCACGCAGGGCTTCAATAATTGGATGTGTCATTTTTGTTATCCTTTTTCTGCCAAACGGTGATAATTTCGAGTCTATGACGATCGTACCGCCTGAAAATGCACTTTTTTGTTGTAAAGCGACGGTTTTGTTTTGATTGTTTTTCATACAATTCAGTTATGACAAAAAAGAGCAGGTCATTATTTGTCTTTGGTGAGGGATAAGATGGAGCAGCGGGGAGATGAATTTTGGGTAGAGATTCAGGACATTCGCCACTGCGTGGTGGATGAAGGCGATACGCTAACGCTGCTCTGGGTGCTGGAAGGGCGGGCAGAGCTGAGCACCGATGCGGGACGTGAAGTGCTGGAGGCCAATTCCCTTGCCATCATAAACCGTCACCGGCGCTGGCAGTTAACGAGCGAAACGGCAAACGTCACCCTGCGCGTAACCCTTTCCGGGCGCTGGGTCGTCCAGCTCTGCAATGATTTTTTTGCCCATGATTATGCGGTACCGGTTGAAGCCGGAGGCGTCTGGCCCCAGTGCGATGCGCTTCGCGATCTGTTGCGCCAGCTTCTTGTGGTCACGCTCATCAACGATCCGCGCCGCTACCGGCTGGAGGCGTACCGCTGGCTGAGCGAGATTTTGCTGCTGCTGACCAGCCGCTTTCAGCAGCCCGCCCGTTTGCCGTCCCGTGAACGTTCCACAGCGCACAGCAGGCGCATCGCCCGGGTAATAGAGCGGATCAACGCCAGCTATTCCCGCCGTATTACGCTTGCGGAAATCGCCGCGAGTGAATACGTCTCTGAAGCCTGGCTCTCTCGTCTCTTTCGAAAGGAGGTGGGGATCGGCTTCATGCAGTACATTACCACCCTGCGGCTGGAAAAGGCGGCTGACGCCCTCCGTCTGACGAATCGGCCGCTGCACCAGATTGCGCTTGAGCAGGGTTTCGCCAGCACGCGTATGATGAGCGATCGGTTTCGGCGCGTTCACAATATGTCCCCGGGTGAGTTCCGTAAGACCCGACGCCAGCACCCGGAGGCCGCGCGCGCACGCGCGGACGGGCGTGAGCAGCGCTATCCGGTGGCGGTGGATAAGCTGTTTAGCCTGCTCAATGAACCGGTGACGCGCGGCTGGGGAGCCTCGCCGCTCGTCGTTCACCCGCAGCAGGAGCAGAGGCTGGATCTTGAGCAGCTTAAACCTCTCTCCACCTCGCTGCGCCGTATGCGGGTGGTCATTACCCTGCGTGAGCTCGACGATTTGCTGCGTGAGGAGGTTCGTCATAATCTTGAGGAGATAAATAAGGCCATTCCCATTGAGGGAATTGATATCGCCGAGCCTTTTCTAAGCAGTCGTCTGTTTGCCACCGGCTGGGATGACCCGCAGATGGCGGGCTACGCCTGCTGGTACAATCTGCATCAGCTCTTCACCTGGCTGGCAAAAAAGCGGTGGACGGTGCTGCTGCACACCGGCGTAACGACCCGTCGCGATCTTCTTACCCGCTTTTTACAGCAGTCAGTCAATCATTTTTCGCCAGAGATCGCCGCGGGCTGGCACTTCGTCATGCACTGGTCATCACAGGCGAGTGAGGAGACCCGGGAGCAGGTCTGGCTGGCGCAGCGTAAGGTAATACAAACCTTTCTTCCGCAGGCAAAGTTTGGCTTATGGCACCGGTTTCCCCCCGTCAGCGCGGGCGTGGGCGACGACCCCCTGTTCCGTTCAGCGATCCTGATGCAGGCCGATTTTCTTGCCTGTTCCGCCGATGCCAACGAGCTTCTCAATCCCGCGCAGCCGGAGCCTGCCGATCTCTCCTCGACGGAAAATTACCCGATACTGAAGATCCGCCAGATCCTCGCCACCCTTCGCCTGCACAAACGTTCGCTTCCAGTCTGGCTTCTCTCCTGGAATACCCTCACCGGAAGCACGCGGGCGACAAACGGCTGGTTTTTTCGGGGGGCGCTGCTGATGCAGAACCTGCTCGGGCTTTCGGAGCTGGTCTGGCTGGCGGGATTCTGGCTAAATTCGGGTCTTCAGGGGGAAGCCCGTGCGAACAACACCATCGATACATCAAGCCTGGCGCTACAGTATAACCACGGCCTGCCGCGTCCGGTTTACTGGGCGCTCTGGCTCTGGCAGCGCCTGCGGGGCGAGGTGCTGGTCAATGACGGGCGAGTCCTGCTTACGCGACATCTGAATGGCTACCAGCTGTTGCTGCGTAACGTGGTGGTTTTTAATCCGCTGCTTTCCAGTGAAGAAGCCTTCATCCAGCGTTTTCGCCAGCAGTATCATTTACACCTGAAGGGAATGCGCGGGAAATGGCGCATTAAATGCCATCTTTTCGATCGGTATAACGGGGCGCTTTATCCTTTGCTTGAAGGCGTCGGCAGCGAAACCGGCCCTGACGAAGAGGTGTGGTGCTGGATAGGACATAAAGCGCGTCCAACGCTTTCCGTACGCGATGAACGCCTTTATGACGGCTGGCAGCTGACTGAATTACTGGAGAGTAACGCGCTGGTGCTCTACGAGTTTACGCCGATCGTGTCTCGTGAAGACGACGCGGAGGAGATTCACTCCCCGCGGTAGATGCAGCCTGCCGTGCAGGTCTCTTTGATCATCACCGCGCTCAGCAGCGGCACCAGCGGCTTCATCTGATCCCAGATCCATTTCGCCAGCACTTCGCTGGTCGGATTTTCAAGGCCCGGGATCTCATTCAGATAGAAGTGGTCAAGACGATCGTAGGTTGGCTTAAACGCGGCTTTCAGTTCGGCGAAGTCCATGATCCAACCGGTATGGGGATCGACTTCACCCGTGATCTCAAGACGCACCATGAACGAGTGCCCATGCAGGCGGCCACATTTATGCCCGGCAGGAACGTGCGGAAGGTGGTGTGCGGCTTCGAAGGTGAAATCTTTAAACAGTGTGGTGGACATCATAGCTCTCAGGAATGCGGAAAAAACCGCCGCATAGTACCGGAAAGCACAATTTTTATCATTAACTAAAACGGCTCTGAACGTCTCGCGCACCGTATTCAGAGCGTTTATGGATGTTTTTTGTTGTATTTCATGCAGTTATTTAATCACTTTTATCGTTAAGAACGATAGCTAAAACAGGTTAGTCCATTTGGTTATTTATTATTTCCAACCCTTCTTTAATTGTTATTATCCCCGCCGTTAACCTTATCTTCAGTTTGGATTTATTCGCTTAAAGTCCGCTTTGCTACTGGAACATAACGACGCATGACAACACAGGCCCCACCTTCAAATTTGCTTCCCCTGAACCCGGAGCAGCTGGCGCGCCTACAGGCCGCGACATCCGATTTTTCACCTACCCAGCTCGCCTGGGTCTCCGGCTATTTCTGGGGAATGCTAAACCAGCAGCCGGGCGCCGTGGCTGGCGTACCGCCAACTGCCGTTGAAATTCCTGCCATCACGCTTATCTCTGCTTCGCAGACGGGTAATGCCCGCCGCGTGGCCGAAGCGCTGCGTGATGACCTGCTCGCCGCGAAGCTGAACGTAAACCTGGTGAACGCCGGGGATTATAAATTCAAACAAATCGCGTCAGAAAAGCTGCTGGTGGTGGTTGCCTCGACGCAGGGAGAAGGTGAGCCTGCGGAAGAGGCCGTCGCGCTGCATAAGTTCCTGTTCTCGAAAAAAGCGCCAAAGCTTGAAGGCACCGCGTTTGCCGTGTTTGGCCTCGGCGATACGTCCTATGAATTTTTCTGCCAGTCCGGTAAAGACTTCGACAGCAGGCTGGCGGAGCTGGGCGCAGAGCGCCTGCTGGACCGCGTGGACGCTGATGTGGAATACCAGGCTGCCGCCGCTGAATGGCGCGCGCGCATCGTTGAGGTGCTGAAAGCCCGCGTGCCGAAAGAGACCCCGGCGCAGGCCGCCGTTACCGCAGCCGGCACCGTCAATGCGATCCACTCCAGCCCATACACCAAAGAGGCACCGCTGGCGGCGAGCCTGTCGGTGAACCAGAAAATCACGGGCCGCGATTCGGAAAAAGACGTGCGCCATATCGAAATCGATCTCGGCGATTCCGGACTGCGTTACCAGCCCGGCGATGCGCTGGGCGTCTGGTATCAGAACGATCCGGCGCTGGTGCAAGAGCTGGTCGAGCTGCTGTGGCTGAAAGGCACGGAGCCGGTTCAGGTGGAAGGCAAAACGCTGCCGCTCTCCGAAGCGCTCCAGTGGCATTTTGAACTGACGGTGAACACCGCCAACATCGTTGAAAACTACGCCACCCTAACCCGCAGCGAGTCCCTCCTGCCGCTGGTTGGGGATAAGGCGAAGCTGCAGCATTACGCGGCGACAACGCCGATTGTCGACATGGTGCGTTTCTCTCCGGCACAGCTGGACGCCGACGCGCTGATCGGCCTGCTGCGCCCGCTCACGCCGCGCCTTTATTCCATCGCCTCCTCGCAGGCTGAAGTGGAAAACGAAGTCCACGTCACCGTCGGGGTGGTGCGTTACGATATCGAAGGCCGCGCGCGTGCGGGTGGGGCATCGAGCTTCCTGGCCGACCGCGTGGAAGAAGAGGGCGACGTGCGCGTCTTTATCGAGCATAACGATAACTTCCGCCTGCCGGCGAACCCGGAAACGCCGGTCATTATGATTGGCCCCGGCACCGGCATTGCACCGTTCCGCGCCTTTATGCAGCAGCGTGCGGCAGACGAGGCGCCGGGCAAGAACTGGCTGTTCTTCGGCAACCCGCACTTTACGGAAGATTTCCTCTACCAGGTTGAGTGGCAGCGCTATGTGAAAGAGGGCGTGCTGACCCGCATCGATCTGGCCTGGTCCCGCGATCAGAAAGAAAAAGTATACGTACAAGACAAACTGCGCGAACAGGGCGCAGAGCTGTGGCGCTGGATCAATGACGGTGCCCACATTTATGTCTGCGGCGACGCCAGTCGTATGGCGAAGGACGTCGAGCAGGCGTTGCTGGAAGTGATTGCCGAATTCGGCGGTATGGATGCCGAAGCGGCGGATGAATTTTTAAGTGAGCTGCGCGTAGAGCGCCGTTATCAGCGAGATGTCTACTAATGAGCGAAAAACACCCTGGCCCACTGGTGGTCGAAGGCAAACTGTCTGATGCCGAGCGCATGAAGGTAGAGAGCAACTACCTGCGCGGTACCATTGCCGAAGATTTAAATGACGGTCTGACCGGCGGCTTTAAAGGCGACAACTTCCTGCTGATCCGCTTCCACGGCATGTATCAGCAGGACGACCGCGATATCCGCGCCGAGCGTGCTGAACAGAAGCTGGAGCCGCGTCACGCGATGCTGCTGCGCTGCCGTCTGCCGGGTGGGGTCATCACCACGACACAGTGGCAGGCGATTGATAAATTCGCCGGTGAAAACACCATTTACGGCAGCATTCGTCTGACCAACCGTCAGACCTTCCAGTTCCACGGCATTCTGAAGAAGAACGTGAAGCCGGTTCACCAGATGCTGCACTCCGTTGGCCTGGACGCGCTGGCGACCGCCAACGACATGAACCGTAACGTGCTGTGCACCTCGAACCCGTACGAGTCCGAGCTTCACGCGCAAGCCTATGAGTGGGCGAAGAAGATCTCCGAGCACCTGCTGCCGCGCACCCGCGCCTATGCGGAGATCTGGCTCGATCAGGAAAAAGTCGCGACCACGGACGAAGAGCCGATCCTCGGCCAGACCTACCTGCCGCGTAAGTTTAAAACTACGGTGGTGATCCCGCCGCAGAACGATATCGATCTGCACGCCAACGACATGAACTTCGTGGCGATTGCCGAAAACGGCAAGCTCATCGGCTTTAACCTGCTGGTGGGCGGCGGCCTGTCCATCGAGCACGGTAACAAGAAAACCTACGCCCGCACCGCGAGCGAATTCGGCTTCCTGCCGCTGGAGCATACGCTGGCCGTGGCGGAAGCGGTGGTTACTACCCAGCGCGACTGGGGTAACCGTACCGACCGTAAAAACGCGAAAACCAAGTACACGCTTGAGCGCGTGGGCGTAGAGACCTTCAGGGAAGAAGTGGAGCGTCGCGCGGGGATTAAGTTTGAGCCGATCCGCCCTTACGAATTCACCGGTCGCGGCGATCGCATCGGCTGGGTGAAAGGCATCGATAATAACTGGCACCTGACGCTGTTTATCGAAAACGGACGTATTCTGGATTACCCGGGCCGTCCGCTGAAAACCGGCCTGCTGGAAATCGCGAAGATCCACAAAGGCGAATTCCGCATTACCGCTAACCAGAACCTGATCGTGGCCAGCGTGCCGGAAAGCGAAAAGGCGAAAATTGAGGCGCTGGCGCGCGAGCACGGGCTGATGAATGCGGTGAAGCCGCAGCGTGAAAACTCGATGGCCTGCGTGTCGTTCCCGACCTGCCCGCTGGCGATGGCCGAAGCAGAGCGTTTCCTGCCGTCGTTCACCGATAAGGTGGAGGCGATTCTGGAAAAACACGGCATTCCGGACGAGCATATTGTTATGCGCGTTACCGGCTGTCCAAACGGCTGCGGGCGCGCGATGCTCGCCGAGCTGGGGCTGGTGGGGAAAGCGCCGGGTCGCTACAACCTGCATCTGGGCGGCAACCGCATCGGCACGCGTATTCCGCGTATGTTCCGCGAGAACATCACCGAGCCGGAAATTCTCGATTCCATCGACGTGCTTGTCGGGCGCTGGGCAAAAGAGCGCGAAGCGGGTGAAGGCTTCGGCGACTTTACGGTGCGTGCGGGCATTATTCGCCCGGTGCTCGATCCTGCAAGGGATTTCTGGGAGTAACCACGAGAGGTAATTATGTCCGTACTCGATCTAAACGCCCTTAATGAACTGCCAAAAGTCGAACGTATTCTGGCACTGGCAGAAACCAACGCCCGGCTGGAAAAGCTCGACGCCGAAGGGCGCGTGGCCTGGGCGCTGGAAAACCTGCCGGGTGACTATGTGCTCTCCTCGAGCTTTGGCATTCAGGCGGCGGTAAGCCTGCATCTGGTGAATCAGATCCGTCCGGACATACCGGTGATCCTCACCGATACCGGCTACCTGTTCCCGGAAACCTACCAGTTTATCGACGAGCTGACGGACAGGCTCGGGCTGAACCTGAAGGTCTACCGCGCGACGGAAAGCGCGGCCTGGCAGGAGGCGCGTTACGGCAAGCTGTGGGAACAGGGCGTTGAGGGCATTGAGAAATACAATGAGATCAACAAAGTCGAGCCGATGAACCGCGCGCTGAAAGAGCTGAACGCTCAGACCTGGTTTGCCGGCCTTCGCCGCGAGCAGTCCGGAAGCCGCGCGACGCTACCGGTGCTGGCGGTGCAGCGCGGCGTGTTTAAAGTGTTGCCGATTATCGACTGGGACAACCGGACGGTGTATCAGTACCTGCAAAAACACGGTCTGAAATACCATCCGCTGTGGGATCAGGGCTATTTGTCGGTCGGTGATACCCATACCACGCGTAAATGGGAACCGGGCATGGCGGAAGAAGAGACGCGATTCTTTGGGCTCAAGCGCGAGTGCGGGCTGCACGAGGGGTAATTCCTTATCCACCCCCTCACCCTAACCCTCTCCCCAAAGGGGAGAGGGGATCGCCCGGAGCCGTCTTTTCTCCCTCGCCCCTTTGGGGAGAGGGCTGGGGTGAGGGGAAAATACCGCTCTACGCTTTCCCCGCTTTCGCCAGCTCCTTCACCAGCGGCAGCATCACTTTCACCACGTCGCGGCTGCGGTGTTCAATCCGCTGCGGCAGCGCGCTGTCTATATGCTGCTGGTTATCCAGCCTCACATCATGCCAGCTGGTTCCGTCCGGGAACGCTTTTGATTTGCTGCGCTGCTGATAGCCATCTTTTTTGCCCAGCGCCCAGTTGGTCGCCTCGACGTAAAGCACCGGAATACCGGCTTTATCAAACACTTCCCCGTCATTACAGCAGCCAGTGCCTTTTGGATAATCCGGATTACCGCCCGGGTTTGTCGCGGCATAAACGCCGTGCGCACGGGCAAGCGCCAGCGCGCGGTCGCGGGTGAGTTTACGCACGCTGCTCGGCGTGCTCTGTCCGCTGTTAAAATAGAGCTTATCGCCAACGATCAGATTATCGAGGTTAATCACCAGCAGCGTATTTTTCTTCTCCTCAGCGCTCATGCGTTTAAGGAGATTCTCAGCACCGAGTTTGCCCTCTTCTTCGCCGCTGGTTGCCACAAAGCGGATACCGTATTTCGTCGGGATATTCTTCAGACGTTCGGCCAGCTCAAGCATCACCCCCAGCCCCGCCGCATTGTCGTCCAGCCCCTGTAGCGTCAGCCCGCCGAGGTTATTATCGCTGTCGGCATCGCTCAGCGGGGCGTAGGTATCGAGGTGCGCCATTATAATAATCTGCTCAGCCGCTTTCCCTTCGTGCGCCGCAATCACCGTGCTGCCGGTCACGTTGTGCCAGTTCTGCGTATTATTACGTGAGGTATAGATATAGCGGCTATGGAAAGCGCGAATGTCGCTCTGATAGCCCATCTGAGCAAACTGCTGGCGAATATAGTCTGCGGAGAGCATTTCGGCAGGCGTGCCGGTCATGCGGCCCGGAAAGACCGTCGCAATATGCCGCGCCTGCATACTGGCTATTTCACCGTAAGACTGATTTTTTGCCTGAGCCGGAAGAATAAAGCAAACGCCGAGCGCCAGGGCTGCACATCGGTGGCGCATTGCGGAAAACATAGTGAGTCCTTAAAAAAACAGAGCAAAATTTTAACCCGCTTAGTATGAAACTGCGATCGGGCAGACACAATTTGAATTGCTCTTAATTGCCCGAAATTTCGCGTGTTAAGCACTTTTTGATATTAGCTTTTTCACGGCGTTATTCCATTGAGTAACTACTCATTCCAATTCGTAATTTCATTCGATCTAAGCCGCCCCCTATAGTCCCCTTATTCCTGATTGTTAGTGAGTTGTTGCCTGTGGACTATCTCCCCCTTTTTGCCGCCCTGAAAGACCGACCGGTACTGGTTGTCGGTACGGGCGAAATTGCCGATCGCAAAATCGCGTTTCTGCAACGCGCCGGGGCGCAGGTGCTGAATGTTGAAGAGGCGGACTTTGACGAGTCTCAAATCGACGGCGTGGTGCTGGTCATTGCGGCTACCGAAAATCGTCAGCTTAACCAGCGCATCTCCGGTGCCGCACAGGCCCGTCACCGTCTGGTGAACGTGGTGGACGACCAGCCGCTGTGCTCGTTTATCTTCCCGTCGATTGTTGACCGCTCGCCGCTGCTGGTGGCGATCTCCTCCGGCGGCACCGCGCCGGTGCTGGCGCGGGTGCTGCGGGAAAAAATTGAAGCGCTGCTGCCGACCAGCCTCGGACGCATGGCGGAGAAAGCCAGCTACTGGCGCACGCATCTGAAAACGCGTCTGACCAGCGTGACGGAGCGCCGTCGCTTCTGGGAGCGTATGTTCCGCGGCCGCTTTGCCAGCCTGATGCATGCCGGTAACGAGACGGCGGCGCAGCAAATTCTCGAGGACGAACTGGATAACCCCGGCAGCGGCGGTGGGGAGATCGTTCTGGTGGGTGCCGGGCCGGGCGACGCCGGGCTGCTGACCCTGCGCGGGTTGCAGGTATTGCAGGATGCGGACGTGGTGTTTTACGACCACCTGGTTACCGACGGCGTGCGCGAGCTGATCCGCCGGGATGCGGAGCAAATTTGCGTCGGCAAACGCGCCGGGGAGCACTCCGTGGCGCAGCACGATACCAACCAGATGCTGATTGCCGCTGCGAAAGCGGGCAAGACCGTGGTGCGCCTGAAAGGGGGCGACCCGTTTATTTTCGGTCGCGGAGGCGAAGAACTCCAGGCGGCAGCCGAGGCGGGCGTGCCGTTCCAGGTGGTGCCCGGCATCACGGCGGCGTCAGCCGTGACGGCCTACGCGGGTATTCCGCTGACCCACCGCGATTACGCCCAGAGCGTCACCTTTGTGACCGGACACTACAAAGCCGACAGCACGCCGTTTGACTGGTCGCATCTTGCCCAGAGCCGACAAACCCTGGCGATTTATATGGGCACGATGAAAGCGGCGGATATCAGCGAACAGCTTATTCAGCACGGTCGCGAAGCGACGACGCCGGTTGCCGTCATCTCTCGCGGCACGCGCGTCGATCAGCACGTCGCCATCGGCACGTTACAAAACCTTGCAACCCTGGCGAAAGATGCCCCTATGCCCGCCCTGATCGTGGTGGGAGAGGTGGTGCAGCTGCACGACACCCTCGCCTGGTTCCAACACACAACCGATACGGAAGGCTTTGGTTCTTCTGTTATAAATTTGGCTTAAGGAACGGTTATGGACCAAAAACGACTTACTCACCTGCGGCAGCTCGAAGCGGAAAGTATCCATATTATCCGCGAAGTGGCCGCCGAGTTCTCTAACCCGGTGATGATGTACTCCATCGGTAAAGATTCCAGCGTCATGCTGCACCTGGCGCGTAAAGCGTTTTACCCGGGTACGCTGCCGTTCCCGCTGCTGCACGTGGATACCGGCTGGAAATTCCGCGAGATGTATGAATTCCGCGACCGTACCGCCAAAGCCTACGGCTGCGAGCTGCTGGTGCATAAAAACCCGGAAGGGGTGGCGATGGGCATTAACCCGTTCGTGCACGGCAGCGCCAAGCATACCGACATCATGAAAACCGAAGGGCTGAAGCAGGCGCTGAATAAATACGGTTTTGATGCCGCCTTCGGCGGCGCGCGCCGCGATGAAGAGAAATCCCGTGCGAAAGAGCGTATCTACTCCTTCCGCGACCGCTTCCACCGCTGGGACCCAAAAAACCAGCGTCCGGAGCTGTGGCACAACTACAACGGCCAGATCAACAAGGGCGAAAGCATCCGCGTCTTCCCGCTCTCCAACTGGACCGAGCTGGATATCTGGCAATACATCTATCTGGAAAATATTGAGATCGTTCCGCTGTATCTGGCCGCCGAGCGCCCGGTGCTGGAGCGCGACGGCATGCTGATGATGATCGACGACGATCGCATTGATTTACAGCCGGGCGAGGTAATCAAAAAACAGATGGTCCGTTTCCGTACCCTCGGCTGCTGGCCGCTGACCGGCGCGGTGGAGTCCAGCGCGCAGACGCTGCCGGAAATTATCGAAGAGATGCTGGTGTCGACCACCAGCGAGCGACAGGGGCGCGTGATTGACCGCGACCAGGCCGGCTCCATGGAGCTGAAGAAACGTCAGGGTTATTTCTAAGGAGCCGCCATGAACACGACTATTGCCCAACAAATTGCCGATGAAGGCGGCGTGGAAGCTTATCTGCACGCCCAACAGTACAAAAGCCTGCTGCGTTTTCTGACCTGCGGCAGCGTTGACGACGGCAAAAGCACCCTTATTGGCCGCCTGCTGCACGACACGCGTCAGATTTACGAAGATCAGCTCTCTTCCCTGCACAACGACAGCAAGCGTCACGGTACTCAGGGCGAAAAGCTGGACCTGGCGCTGCTGGTGGACGGCCTGCAGGCGGAGCGCGAGCAGGGCATCACCATCGATGTGGCCTATCGCTACTTCTCTACCGAGAAGCGCAAATTTATTATCGCCGACACGCCGGGGCACGAGCAATACACCCGCAACATGGCGACCGGCGCGTCCACCTGCGACCTGGCGATCCTGCTGATCGACGCGCGCAAGGGCGTGCTGGATCAAACCCGTCGTCACAGCTTTATCTCCACGCTGCTGGGGATCAAACACCTGGTGGTGGCGGTGAACAAAATGGATCTGGTGGACTACAGCGAAGCGCGGTTCGACGAGATCCGCCAGAGCTACCTGACCTTTGCCGAACAGCTGCCGGGCAGCCTGGATATCCGCTTCGTGCCGCTGTCGGCGCTGGAAGGGGATAACGTTGCCTCCCAGAGCGCAAACATGCCCTGGTACAGCGGTCCGACGCTGTTGGAAGTGCTGGAGACCGTTGAGATCCAGCGCGTGGTGGATACTCAGCCGATGCGCTTCCCGGTGCAGTACGTTAACCGTCCTAACCTCGATTTCCGCGGCTTCTCGGGCACCCTTGCCTCCGGCTCGGTGAAGGTGGGGCAGCGCGTGAAGGTGCTGCCGTCCGGCGTGGAATCGGCCATTGCCCGTATCGTCACCTTTGACGGCGATCTGGAAGAGGCCGGGGCAGGCGAAGCGGTGACCCTGGTACTGAAGGACGAAATTGATATCAGCCGCGGCGATCTGCTGGTCGACGCGCGGGAGACGCTGGCGGCAGTGCAGGGCGCGGCCGTGGATGTGGTATGGATGGCCGAACAGCCGCTGACCGCAGGCCAGAGCTACGACATCAAGATCGCCGGAAAGAAAACCCGCGCCCGCGTGGACGGCATTCAGTTCCAGGTGGACATCAACAACCTGACCCAGCGCGAGGTGAGCGAACTGCCGCTGAACGGCATCGGGCTTGTGGATCTCACCTTCGACGAACCGCTGGTGCTGGATCGGTATCAGCAGAATCCGGTAACGGGCGGGATGATCTTTATCGACCGCCTGACGAATGTCACCGTCGGTGCCGGGATGGTTCGTGAGCCAAACGCGCAGGCTACCGTGGCCTCTGAGTTCAGTGCCTTTGAGCTTGAGCTGAACGCGCTGGTGCGTAAGCACTTCCCGCACTGGGGCGCACGCGATCTGCTGGGAGGCAAGTAATGGCCGCCCATGATGAGAACGTCGTCTGGCATCCTCATCCGGTCACCGTCGCCCAGCGTGAACAGCTCCACGGCCACCGTGGGGTTGTGCTGTGGTTTACCGGGCTGTCCGGCTCCGGTAAATCGACGGTGGCGGGCGCGCTGGAAGAGGCGCTGCATCAGCAGGGCGTGAGCACCTACCTGCTGGATGGCGACAACGTGCGCCACGGCCTGTGCAGCGATTTGGGCTTCAGCGATCAAGACCGTAAAGAGAATATCCGTCGGGTAGGGGAGGTGGCCAGCCTGATGGCGGATGCCGGGCTGGTGGTGCTGACGGCGTTTATCTCGCCGCACCGCGCCGAGCGCCGGATGGTGCGCGAGCGCGTCGGCCAGGAGCGCTTTATAGAAGTGTTTGTCGATACGCCGCTGGAGATCTGCGAAGCGCGCGATCCGAAAGGGCTGTACAAAAAAGCCCGCGCGGGGGAACTGCGAAACTTCACCGGCATCGACTCGGTTTACGAAGCGCCTGAATCCCCTGAGATTCATCTGGAAGGTCAACAATTGGTAACAAATTTAGTAAGCCAATTATTAGACCTGCTCAGACGGGACGATATTATCAGATCCTGAGACGGTATCGTTCGGGAGCTGTCTTCCCGAACGATGAGTCACGGTCACAGGATTAGCTATGCGCAACAGTGAAAACTACATGATTACCACCGGGTCGGAGCCGTTATCCGCCGACGACGAGACGACCTGGTCCTTCCCCGGGGCGATTGTCGGCTTCGCGGCGTGGTTAATGGCGCTGGGCATCCCGTTTTTACTCTACGGTGGTAACACCCTCTTCTTCTTCCTCTATACCTGGCCCTTCTTCCTGGCGCTGATGCCCGTTGCGGTCGTGGTAGGCGTTGCGCTGCACTCCCTGTTTAACGGCAGGCTCCTGTATAGTACGGTTATCACTATCGCCACCGTTGTGGTCATCTTCGGCCTGCTGTTTTTATGGCTGATGGGCTAACTTACGACATAATTAAAACCCCGCAGTAGAGTCCAGCGGAAAGTTATGGGATGATGATGCCGTTTTTTCAGGGGGCAGGATGGGTAAACTAACGCTGCTGTTGCTGGCTTTGCTGGTCTGGCTGCAATATTCGCTGTGGTTCGGTAAGAACGGGCTCCACGACTATAGCCGGGTAAGCGATGACGTCGCGGCACAGCAGGCAACAAACGCCAAACTTAAGGCGCGTAACGATCAACTTTTTGCTGAAATTGATGACCTCAATGGCGGCCAGGAGGCGATTGAGGAGCGCGCACGCAACGAACTCAGTATGACTAAGCCGGGCGAAACGTTTTATCGTCTGGTTCCGGATGCGTCTAAACGCAATCAGGGCTCCGCACAAAACAATCGATAATCAGGCCCAGGATTACGACATGGCAGCAACTTTTTCGGACGTCTGTGCCGTGGTGCCGGCCGCAGGTTTTGGCCGGCGCATGCAGACAGAATGTCCAAAGCAGTATCTCTCAATCGGTGATAAAACGATCCTCGAGCACGCCGTGGCGGCGCTGCTGGCGCATTCTCGGGTGAAGCACGTTGTTATTGCCATCAGCCCCGGCGACGCGCGTTTTGCGCAGCTTCCGCTGGCAAACCATCCTCAGATTACGGTTGTTGACGGCGGCACCGAGCGGGCCGACTCCGTTCTGGCGGGCATTCAGGCTGCCGGAAACGCGCAGTGGGTACTGGTTCACGATGCCGCGCGCCCCTGTCTGCATCATGACGATCTGTCGCGTCTGCTGGCGCTGAGCGAAACCAGCAAAGTGGGCGGCATTCTGGCGGCCCCGGTGCGTGACACCATGAAGCGTGGCGAACCGGGCAAGCCGGCGATCGCGCATACCGTCGAGCGCGTCGATTTATGGCACGCGCTGACGCCACAATTTTTCCCCCGCGAATTACTCCACGACTGCTTAACGCGTGCGCTTAAAGAAGGTGCGACCATTACGGACGAAGCCTCGGCGCTGGAGTATTGCGGTTTTCACCCCGAACTGGTTGAAGGGCGCGCTGATAATATAAAAGTGACGCGCCCGGAAGATTTACGGCTCGCGGAATTTTATCTTACCCGTACGACCCATCAGGAGAAGGCATAATGCGTATTGGACACGGTTTTGATGTACACGCCTTTGGAGGCGAAGGCCCAATTATCATTGGCGGCGTGCGCATTCCTTACGAAAAAGGTCTGCTGGCGCATTCTGATGGCGACGTAGCGCTGCATGCGCTCACCGACGCGCTGCTGGGCGCCGCCGCGCTGGGCGACATCGGCAAGCTGTTCCCGGACACCGATCCCGCTTTTAAGGGCGCAGACAGCCGCGAACTGCTGCGCGAAGCCTGGCGCCGTATTCAGGCCAAAGGCTACACCCTCGGCAACGTTGACGTGACGATTATCGCCCAGGCGCCGAAAATGCTGCCGCATATTCCGCAGATGCGCGTGTTTATCGCCGAAGATCTGGGCTGCCATATGGACGACGTTAACGTTAAAGCGACCACCACGGAGAAGCTGGGCTTTACCGGCCGCGGTGAAGGCATCGCCTGTGAAGCCGTGGCGCTGCTGGTAAAGGCGGCCAAATGACGGATTTCGACAATCTGACGTACCTGCACGGTAAGCCGCAGGGCAATGGCCTGCTGAAGGCCAGCCCGGAAGATTTCGTGGTGGTGGAAGATCTCGGATTTGAGCCAGACGGCGAAGGCGAGCACATCCTGGTGCGGATCCTGAAAAACGGCTGCAACACCCGGTTCGTGGCCGATGCGCTGGCAAAATTCCTCAAAATCCATGCTCGCGAGGTGAGCTTCGCCGGGCAGAAAGATAAGCACGCCGTCACCGAACAGTGGCTCTGCGCCCGCGTGCCCGGCAACGGGATGCCCGATTTGAGCCAGTTTGAGCTTGAGGGCTGTAAGGTGCTGGAGTTCGCCCGCCACAAGCGCAAGCTGCGCCTGGGCGCCCTGAAAGGCAACGCGTTTACCCTGGTGCTGCGCGAAGTAACCGACCGCGAAGACGTTGAAAAACGCCTGAAGGCTATCGGTGAACGCGGCGTGCCGAACTACTTTGGCGCGCAGCGCTTCGGCATCGCTGGCAGCAATTTGCAGGGCGCGCTGCGCTGGGCGCAAAGCGATGCGCCGGTGCGCGACAGGAATAAACGCAGTTTTTGGTTGTCGGCGGCCCGCAGCGCGTTGTTTAATCAGATGGTGAGCGAACGGCTGAAAAAACCGGACGCGAATCAAGTTGTTGTCGGCGATGCGCTACAATTAGCGGGACGCGGAAGCTGGTTTGTGGCAACGGCCGAAGAGATGGCCGATGTCCAGTCGCGCGTGGACGCTAAAGCGCTGATGATTACCGCAGCCCTGCCGGGCTCCGGCGACTGGGGAACCCAGGGCGAGGCGCTTGCCGCCGAGCAGTCAGCGGTGGCGGATGCGCCGGAATTACAATCCTTGCTGGTGCGGGAAAAGGTTGAGGCGGCACGCCGTGCGATGCTGCTCTACCCGCAACAGCTGAGCTGGAACTGGTGGGATGACGTAACCGTTGAGTTACGCTTCTGGCTGCCGGCAGGTAGCTTTGCCACCAGTGTTGTCAGGGAACTTATCAACACGTCGGGTGATTATGCGAATATTGCTGAGTAACGATGACGGGATCCACGCGCCAGGTATTCAGACGCTGGCGAAACACCTCCGCGACTTTGCGGACGTGCAGGTCGTGGCTCCCGATCGTAACCGCAGCGGCGCGTCTAACTCATTGACGCTGGAGTCTTCACTTCGCACCTTTACCTTTGAGAATGGCGATATTGCCGTGCAGATGGGGACGCCGACCGACTGCGTATTTCTGGGCGTGAATGCGCTGATGCGCCCGCGACCGGATGTTGTGGTCTCCGGCATCAATGCCGGACCAAATCTTGGCGATGATGTGATTTACTCTGGTACCGTGGCCGCGGCGATGGAAGGCCGTCACCTGGGGTTCCCGGCGCTGGCGGTCTCGCTAAACGGCCACACGCACTATGACACCGCCGCTGCGGTGACCTGCTCAATTCTCCGCGCGCTTGGCCGCGAGCCGCTGCGTACCGGACGCATCCTCAATATCAACGTGCCGGATCTCCCCCTGAATGAAATTAAGGGGATCCGCGTCACGCGCTGCGGCAGCCGCCATCCCGCCGATCAGGTCATTCCGCAGCAGGATCCGCGGGGCAACACCCTGTACTGGATCGGCCCTCCGGGAGAGAAATGCGATGCGGGGCCAGACACCGACTTCGCTGCGGTGGACGAAGGCTACGTTTCCGTTACGCCACTGCACGTGGATTTAACCGCCTATAGCGCGCATGATGTGGTGTCGGACTGGTTAGATCGGGTCGGAGTGAACGCGCAATGGTAAGTAAACGTGTACAAACTCTTCTGGAACAACTACGCGCTCAGGGGATCGCGAATGAGCAGGTGCTGAACGCGCTCGCTCAGGTTCCCCGTGAGAAGTTTGTAGATGAGGCGTTTGAACACAAAGCGTGGGAAAACGTGGCGCTGCCCATCGGGCAAGGCCAGACGATTTCGCAGCCCTACATGGTGGCGCGCATGACGGAGCTTCTGGAGCTAACGCCGGAATCCCGCGTGCTGGAAATTGGCACCGGTTCAGGCTATCAAACCGCGATCCTGGCCCATCTTGTGCACCATGTCTGTTCCGTTGAGCGGATTAAAGGCCTGCAGTGGCAGGCGCGTCGTCGCCTGAAACAGCTTGATTTACATAATGTATCGACACGTCACGGTGATGGATGGCAAGGTTGGCAGGCTCGCGCCCCGTTTGATGCCATCATCGTAACGGCTGCCCCACCTGAAATTCCCGTGGCGCTTCTGTCGCAGCTGGATGAAGGGGGGATCCTTGTTTTGCCCGTGGGGGATGAGCAGCAGCTTTTGAAGCGCGTTCGTCGACGCGGCGGCGAGTTTATTATCGATACCGTAGAAGCCGTGCGCTTTGTGCCCCTGGTTAAGGGCGAACTGGCCTGAGACTCGGATTTTTCCAGGGTTATTAAGGCAAATTCAGCGTATGGTGTGGCGCGATAGGTTCGTGCCATCACGGTTATTTTTAAGTCACTGGTAGTTAACACATTCCTGGGGGATAAATGAGCGCGGGAAGCCCAAAATTCACCATCAGCCGTGTTGCGGCATTATCACTGGTTTCGCTCTGGCTGGCAGGCTGTACAAGTTCGAATAACGCGCCTGCGCCCGTCAGTTCCGTCAATGGAACCAGCGGCTCGGGTAACACGTCCAGCGGAATGTTGATCACGCCTCCGCCTAAAATGGGGACGTCGGCGGCGCAGCAAACACCACAGATCCAGCCAGTTCAGCGTCCGGTCACGCAGCCTACACAGATTCAGCCAGTGGAACAGCCTGTTCAGACCGAAAATGGCCGCATAGTGTATAACCGCAAGTATGGGAACATTCCGAAAGGTAGCTATACCGGCGGCAGCACCTATACCGTGAAGCGCGGCGATACGCTGTTCTATATCGCCTGGATCACCGGGAACGATTTCCGCGATCTGGCACAGCGAAACAACGTCCAGGCCCCGTATGCTCTGGAAGTCGGGCAAACGCTTCAGGTTGGCAACGCAACGGGTACACCGCTCACGCCAGGGAACACCGTTTCGGCCGCTGACGTGACCGCGCAAAATAACAGCGTTACTCCTGCACAAAAAACCACCACGGCAGTTGCTTCACAACCTGTAATTACGTATTCTGAGGATTCAGGTGATCAGACTGCTAACAAAATGTTGCCGAATAATAAAGGTACTGCGACTGTTGTCACAGCACCGACTACGGCACCTGTGGTTAGCTCTACTGTACCGACTGCAAGCAGTCAGAATGCCAGCTCGTCAATTAACACCTGGCGCTGGCCAACTGACGGCAAGATTATCGAGAACTTCGCTACCTCTGAGGGTGGGAACAAAGGGATCGATATCGCAGGCAGTAAAGGACAGGCAATCATCGCGACCGCTGACGGACGCGTTGTCTATGCCGGTAACGCACTGCGCGGTTACGGTAATCTTATTATCATCAAACATAATGATGATTACCTGAGTGCCTACGCCCATAACGACACGATGCTGGTCCGGGAACAACAAGAAGTTAAGGCGGGGCAAAAAATCGCTACCATGGGTAGCACCGGAACCAGTTCTACACGCTTGCATTTTGAAATTCGTTACAAGGGGAAATCCGTAAACCCGCTGCAGTATTTACCGCAGCGATAAATTGACGGGGCATGCCAGCCAGGGTGTCTCGTTCAGGGATCACGGGTAGGAGCCACCTTATGAGTCAGAATACGCTGAAAGTTCATGATTTAAATGAAGACGCGGAATTTGATGAGAACGGAGCAGAGGCTTTTGACGAAAAAGCCTTAGTAGAAGAGGAACCCAGTGATAACGATTTAGCTGAAGAAGAGCTGTTATCGCAGGGTGCCACACAGCGTGTGCTGGACGCGACTCAGCTTTACCTTGGGGAGATTGGTTACTCCCCACTGCTAACGGCCGAAGAAGAAGTCTATTTCGCACGTCGTGCTTTGCGTGGTGATGTTGCCTCGCGTCGTCGCATGATCGAAAGTAACCTGCGACTGGTCGTGAAAATTGCCCGCCGTTACGGCAATCGTGGTCTGGCTCTGCTGGATCTGATTGAAGAGGGCAACTTAGGTCTCATCCGCGCAGTTGAGAAGTTTGACCCGGAACGCGGGTTCCGTTTCTCAACCTACGCGACCTGGTGGATTCGTCAGACCATCGAACGGGCAATTATGAACCAGACCCGTACGATTCGACTGCCGATTCACATCGTCAAAGAGTTGAATGTTTATCTGCGTACCGCGCGCGAGTTGTCCCATAAGCTGGACCACGAGCCAAGTGCGGAAGAAATTGCAGAGCAACTCGACAAACCGGTTGATGACGTAAGCCGCATGCTGCGTCTCAACGAGCGCATTACCTCAGTTGACACCCCTCTGGGTGGCGACTCCGAAAAAGCGCTGCTGGACATCCTGGCCGATGAAAAAGACAACGGCCCGGAGGACACCACGCAGGACGATGACATGAAACAGAGCATCGTCAAATGGCTGTTCGAACTGAACGCCAAACAGCGTGAAGTGCTGGCACGTCGTTTCGGTTTACTGGGGTATGAAGCTGCGACACTGGAAGACGTCGGCCGCGAAATTGGCCTGACCCGTGAACGTGTTCGTCAGATTCAGGTAGAAGGTCTGCGTCGCCTGCGTGAAATTTTGCAGGGGCAAGGTCTGAATATCGAAGCGCTGTTCCGCGAATAAGCAACCTTTCGTCAAAAAAGGCCCGTCGTGAGACGGGCCTTTTTCTTATGCGCTACGGCTGTGCCGTTTCATGCAGCAGACGCCAGGTTATCACAGCGCCTTCCTGATTAAGCACGGCGGTTGACCAGCGCACGTTTACCGGCTGATCCGGGCGGGTCTGCGTTTCACGGTAATGGAGTACCGCGCCGTTGTCCCAGGTTTGTCGCGTGGTTAGCTCGTCAATCACGATCTTCAGGCCGGGGCGGCTACCGCCCTGGCTCGTAAAGAAAGCCGCCAGCCCCGTGTAGTCCAGGTGAGCGCCGCCAGGCGTAACCATTAAAAAATCCTGCCGGAAACGGGCAAGCAGGGCGTCATAATCCCCTTCGCTGCGGCTTAACCAGCTTTCTATTGCGACGTGCGCGTCGATAATCTCTTTCTCAAAGTGGGTCACGGTTTCTCCTTCGTCATCATTTTGCCGATCAGGGCCGCAAACTGCTTGCGTTCATCAGCCGTCAGGCGTCCCAGGAACGCTTCATCCACGCCGTAACTTACCGGTTGGGAGCGTTCAAGCAGCGCCTCGCCTTCAGGGGTCAGAAAGACAAACCGGCGGCGTTTGTCCGCGGGATCGTGCTCGCGTTTTACCAGCCCACGCTTCTCCATGCGGCTAAGCATTTCCGCCAGCGTCGCTTTCGTGCTGACCGCCACTTCAGTTAACGCCACCTGTTCAATGCCCGGGTGCTCGGCAATTGAGCGCATAACCGCGTACTGCGGCTTGGTCAGCTCCGGTAAGGCATGCTGCCACTGCGCGGTATGCTGTTGAAAAAGCTGACGTAACAGGTGAAACGCTTCTTGTCTCAGTTCCATGAACGCTCCGGTGGAAAAATTCTCCCTCTATGATAGCCCCTATTGCGCCGGATTATAACGCGGCGATTTTTAGCAATTAGTGTGATCGTGTACGAACAATCTTGTCAGATAAACGTTGGGGGAGTACTTTAACGATAATGTTCGTGTACGAACAAATTCATTGAGGTGCTGAATGCGATTAATAGTGGGAATGACGGGGGCGACGGGCGCGCCGCTGGGCGTGGCGTTGCTGCAGGCGCTGCGGGAAATGCCGGAGGTCGAAACCCATCTGGTGATGTCGAAGTGGGCGAAAACAACCATTGAGCTGGAAACGCCGTTTACCGCGCAGGATGTTGCTGCCCTGGCAGACGTTGTCCACAGCCCGGCCGATCAGGCTGCCACCATTTCTTCCGGCTCGTTTCGCACCGACGGCATGATCGTTATCCCGTGCAGCATGAAAACGCTGGCGGGGATCCGCGCGGGCTATGCCGAAGGGCTGGTAGGCCGTGCGGCAGACGTTGTGCTGAAAGAGGGACGCAGGCTGGTGCTGGTCCCCCGCGAAACGCCGCTCAGCACTATTCATCTGGAGAATATGCTCGCGCTTTCCCGCATGGGCGTGGCGATGGTGCCGCCCATGCCTGCCTATTACAACCACCCGCAAACCGCTGATGACATCACCCAGCATATCGTGACCCGCGTTCTGGACCAGTTTGGTCTGGAACACAAAAAGGCGCGCCGCTGGAACGGTCTGCGGGAGGCAAAACATTTTTCACAGGAGAATCACGATGGCATTTGATGATTTGAGAAGCTTTCTGCAGGCCCTCGACGCGCAAGGGCAACTGCTGAAAATTGAGGAAGAGGTGAACGCCGAGCCGGATCTGGCGGCAGCCGCCAACGCGACCGGACGCATTGGCGAAGGGGCTCCCGCGCTGTGGTTTGACAACATCCGCGGGTTCACCGATGCCCGGGTAGTGATGAATACCATCGGCTCCTGGCAAAACCACGCCATCTCTCTGGGGCTGCCCCCAAACACGCCGGTGAAAAAGCAGATCGATGAATTTATCCAGCGCTGGGATAAATTCCCCGTTACGCCTGAGCGGCGTGCGAATCCGGCATGGGCGGAAAATACGGTGGACGGTGAAGATATCAACCTGTTCGATATTTTGCCCCTGTTCCGTCTGAACGACGGCGACGGCGGTTTTTATCTCGATAAAGCGTGCGTTGTCTCGCGCGATCCGCTCGACCCGGATAACTTTGGCAAGCAGAACGTCGGGATCTACCGCATGGAAGTGAAGGGCAAGCGCAAGCTCGGCCTGCAGCCGGTGCCGATGCACGATATCGCGCTGCATCTGCACAAGGCGGAAGAACGGGGCGAAGATCTGCCCATTGCCATTACGCTGGGTAACGATCCGATCATCACCCTGATGGGCGCCACGCCGCTGAAATACGATCAGTCCGAGTACGAAATGGCCGGCGCGTTACGCGAAAGCCCGTATCCGATTGCCACCGCGCCGCTCACCGGGTTCGACGTGCCGTGGGGGTCGGAAGTGATCCTGGAAGGGGTGATTGAGAGCAGAAAACGTGAAATTGAAGGGCCGTTCGGCGAGTTTACCGGGCACTATTCTGGTGGACGCAACATGACGGTCGTGCGCATTGATAAAGTCTCTTATCGCACCAAACCCATTTTCGAATCTCTCTACCTGGGGATGCCGTGGACCGAGATTGACTATCTGATGGGGCCGGCCACCTGCGTGCCGCTCTACCAGCAGCTGAAGGCGGAATTCCCGGAAGTGCAGGCGGTGAACGCCATGTACACCCACGGGCTGCTGGCGATCATCTCCACTAAAAAGCGTTACGGCGGGTTTGCCCGCGCCGTCGGGTTACGCGCCATGACCACGCCACACGGCCTGGGCTACGTGAAAATGGTGATCATGGTGGATGAAGATGTCGATCCGTTCAACCTGCCGCAGGTGATGTGGGCGCTGTCATCGAAGGTGAACCCGGCCGGGGATCTGGTGCAGTTGCCGAACATGTCGGTGCTGGAGCTTGACCCCGGATCCAGCCCGGCGGGGATCACTGACAAACTGATCGTTGATGCCACCACGCCCGTTGCCCCGGACAACCGTGGCCACTACAGCCAGCCGGTACAGGATCTCTCTGAAACCAAAGCCTGGGCCGAGAAGCTGACCGCGATGCTGGCGGCACGTCAATAAGGAGGAAAAGATGATTTGTCCACGTTGTGCCGATGAGCATATTGAAGTGATGGCAACATCACCGGTGAAGGGTGTCTGGACGGTATACCAGTGCCAGCGCTGTCTTTATACCTGGCGCGATACCGAGCCGCTGCGCCGCACCAGCCGGGAGCACTATCCCGAAGCGTTCCGCATGACGCAGAAGGATATTGACGAGGCGCCGCAGGTGCCAACGGTTCCACCGTTGTTATAAGCAAAACGGCAACTTACGTTGCCGTTTTCGTGCTTACACCCTCTTTCGTGGAAGAGGGATGGGTAATGGCGTCAGCGGAGCCTTAAACCAGGCTCTTCAACCGATAAATCCACTCCAGCGCCTGGCGCGGGGTGAGTGAATCCGGATCGAGGTTCTCCAGCGCTTCAACGGCCGGAGAGGTCTCTTCTGGCTGCGCCAGCAGCGACATCTGCGTGCCATCGATCTGTGTCGCAGCCGCATTCGGTGACAAGCTTTCCAGCTCGCGCAGCTTCTGACGCGCGCGTTTAATAACCTCTTTCGGCACGCCCGCCAGCGCGGCAACGGCCAGACCATAACTCTTGCTTGCCGCACCGTCCTGCACCGTGTGCATAAAGGCAATCGTATCGCCGTGCTCCAGCGCATCAAGGTGGACGTTAGCCACGCCTTCCATTTTCTCCGGAAGCTGCGTCAGTTCGAAGTAGTGGGTGGCGAAGAGGGTCAACGCTTTGATCTTATTCGCCAGACTTTCCGCACAGGCCCAGGCCAGAGACAGGCCGTCATAGGTAGAGGTACCGCGTCCCACTTCGTCCATCAGCACCAGGCTGTTCTCTGTCGCGTTATGCAGGATGTTGGCGGTTTCGGTCATCTCCACCATAAAGGTTGAGCGACCGCTTGCCAGATCGTCCGCCGCCCCCACGCGGGTGAAGATACGATCGATTGGCCCAATCTCCACCTTCTGTGCCGGAACGTAGCTGCCGATATAGGCGAGCAGGGCGATAAGCGCCGTCTGGCGCATATAGGTACTTTTACCGCCCATGTTAGGGCCGGTAATGATCAGCATTCTTCGCTGCGGTGAAAGGTTAAGCGGGTTGGCAATAAACGGTTCATTCAGTACCTGTTCAACCACCGGGTGTCGGCCTTCGGTAATGCGAATCCCGGGTTTGTCGGTAAAGGTCGGACAGGCGTAATTCAGCGTCTCGGCGCGTTCGGCCAGGTTCACCAGAACATCCAGCTCGGCCAGCGCGGCGGCACTAAGCTGCAGGTCCGCCAGGTGCGGCATCAGCATGTCGAACAGCTCGTCATACAGCTGTTTTTCCAGCGCCAGCGCTTTCCCTTTCGAGGTAAGCACTTTGTCCTCGTACTCTTTCAGTTCGGGGATAATGTAGCGCTCGGCATTTTTCAGCGTCTGGCGACGAACGTAGTGAATAGGCGCCAGGTGGCTCTGCCCGCGGCTGATTTGAATATAGTAGCCGTGCACCGCGTTATAGCCCACCTTCAGGGTGTCGAGCCCCAGACGCTCACGCTCGCGGATTTCCAGCTTATCCAGATAGTCCGTTGCGCCATCGGCCAGCGCGCGCCATTCGTCCAGCTCTTCGTTGTAGCCCGGAGCGATGACGCCGCCATCGCGCACCAGAACCGGAGGCGCGTCTATGATGGCGCGTTCAAGCAGTTCGCGAAGCTCGGTAAACTCGCCCATCGTCTCGCGCAGCTTCTGCACCGGCGCGCTGTCTACCTCGCCCAGCTGAGCGCGCAGTTCCGGCAGCTGCTGGAAAGCGTGGCGCATACGGGCCAGATCGCGCGGGCGCGCGGTGCGCAGCGCCAGGCGCGCCAGGATACGCTCAAGATCGCCCACCTGGCGCAGCACCGGCTGCAGCTCGGTATAACGATCCTGTAAAGCGGCGATGGTTTGCTGACGGCTGATAAGCGTTTCGGTATTGCGAACCGGCATATGCAGCCAGCGCTTAAGCATACGGCTGCCCATCGGGGTAACCGTGCTGTCGAGAACCGACGCCAGCGTGTTTTCAACGCCGCCAGCGAGGTTTTGCGTGATCTCAAGGTTACGGCGCGTGGCGGCATCCATGATGATGCTGTCCTGCTGGCGCTCCATGGTAATCGAACGGATATGGGGCAGGGCGGTACGCTGCGTATCTTTGACATACTGCAACAGGCAGCCCGCCGCACACAGCCCGCGCGGCGCGTTTTCCACGCCAAAGCCAATCAGGTCCCGCGTGCCGAATTGCAGGTTCAGCTGCTGGCGCGCGGTATCAATTTCGAACTCCCACAGCGGACGGCGGCGCAGGCCGCGGCGGCCTTCAATCAGAGCCATCTCCGCGAAATCCTCGGCGTATAGCAACTCTGCCGGGTTGGTGCGCTGAAGTTCGGCCGCCATGGTCTCACGGTCGGCAGGTTCACTCAGGCGAAAACGACCGGAGCTGATGTCCAGCGTGGCGTAGCCAAAGCCCTTGCCATCCTGCCAGAGCGCCGCCAGCAGGTTATCCTGGCGCTCCTGCAACAGGGCTTCATCGCTGATCGTACCCGGCGTGACGATGCGCACCACTTTGCGCTCAACCGGCCCTTTCGAGGTCGCCGGGTCGCCAATTTGTTCGCAGATGGCGACGGACTCGCCCTGATTCACCAGCTTCGCCAGGTAGTTTTCAACCGCGTGATGCGGAATGCCCGCCATGGGAATCGGCTCGCCTGCCGACGCACCGCGTTTCGTCAAGGAAATGTCGAGCAGCTGGGACGCGCGTTTCGCATCGTCATAAAATAGCTCGTAAAAATCGCCCATGCGGTAAAAGAGCAGGATTTCCGGATGCTGCGCTTTCAGCTTCAGGTATTGCTGCATCATTGGCGTGTGGGCGTCAAAATTCTCAAGTGTGCTCATAAAATCCTGGTGTCCATGTTCTTAAATTTCAATGAGTTGTATTTTTTTTGTTGTCTGGTTACATATCCGCTCATTGGAACTCATGAATCCTGCGTTTCATTCATCGATGTATGGCGACCATGATAACGAAGTCTGTATGGCAGGAAAACAGCAGGGAAGGGCTCATTCTGTAAAATGCGTACCTCATTCCATCCTTGTAGCTAATCCGGCACTCAAGGTGCTATCGCGCTGTACAGCGTTAATCCACGCATACATCGCATTTAGCGTCCGTTTCTCGTTATTACGTTCAGCCCGCGGGTGAATATACTTTAAAAAGAGGCCCGGCTATTAAATATTGCGATTTACTGTAAATCTGGTCCTTATCCGCGGCATTAATGTTCTGTCGGAACAGGTAAATGCGGAAGGAAAAAGTGATAACCCCCTGCTTTGACAAGGGTTGACCGCAGAGTATAATTACACTTCACCCCGGCAGTTAACTATTCTGTTTATCGTAAGCGAGCGGCATATGTTCTGGATAATTAACGATAAAATTAAATTTTGTCCAGAGAGAAATTTGCTGATTTCGTTGACCCGTCCTGACTTAAATGTAATTCTGACAACCCCTGCCAGCCGTTGTCTGAACCTTCTTTTAGAATCATTTCCAGAAGTCGTTACGCAGAAATACTTCTTTGATAAAGTCTGGGGCGAGGACGGCATGCTGGTTCCGGCAAATACGCTTTATCAGAATATCTCTATAATTCGACGCGGGCTCCGGACCACAGGAGAGACGGACGATACGCTGGTGGCGACGGTGCCGAGAAAAGGATTCCAGATAGAGAAAAATGTCAGGGTAACCCGCGTTGACACGGACTGTGTTGATGACGGAAAAAAAGCGGCAGCGACGGTAATGGAAACCTCTCCGGTTGAAACAAAGGATAAACCTGTCGAAAATATTCCCGTTATGCCGGGTGGAAAGAAAAAACAGCGTCAATTACGCCAGTATATTTTCCCGACAGCTTTAATGGTAATCGCGTTTTGCGCCGGTTTCTTTGCGTTTCAATACCTTTTACATGATAACCCGGAAAAAGATTTTTTCAGGGATTATCCAATTACTCTTACACAGAACGGCTGTCATTTTTCCTCGCAAAACGATGATATTCGTGGCGTCGGCAACTTCAGGCGATTTATAAAAATCATTTTAGACACGGGGCTTGATTGTAAAAAATATCCGTGGGTCTATTTTTCCTCATCCAGCCATGCTCCGGCGCTTTCCGTTCTTGCTTGCAGAGAACCCTTTGAAATAAAAGCAAATGCCGGATGTATTTCGCTCTATTTTAGAGGACATCTCTGATGACCAAAAAGGCAACCGTTCTGTTGTTTCTGGTATTCTTCCTCGCTGGCGCACTGGCCGCATGGCTATACCGTCTACACCAGCAAAACAGTGAAAATACGGAGGCCTGTTCAGCGTCAATCGTCGTCTATCATGAGGATATTCGCGCTAACCTGACGATGGACTTCATGTACACGATGAAGAAGCAGACTGGCGTCATTGCGCTAAGCGGAGCCTATTATAAAAATGACAAACTTGCCGGCGTTATCCGCAGAGATGTCTCCTATGTATGGACAGAAAATAAAGACTCATTCCATTTTACATCGGTAAATATACATGACATTAATGGTCAGCAAACCGCGCCAAATGAGATTATGAATGAAATTCTCCCAGACTTCTTTCTGTATCCGAAGAAAAACCTGAATTATTCCATTACGCAGCAGGGGCCCCGAGGGTTTATGTTTTCTGTCGGAAAACGCCCTATTTTTTACTGCTCTCGCTGAACGACATGGCCGGGATGTCCATCATCCGGCTCTTTAATGAGTTCGATAATTATCTTACCCGGCCCGACCTCCACCCGAACCTGCGAATGGGTTAAAAAGCCTGCTTTTTCGAGCCAGTCCCCTTTCAGATTCAGGGCTGCGTGTACGCTGTAACGCGTTGGGATCTTGGTTTTACGATCTTCATGACGCTTTCTGAAATAACCCACTTTTAAGTGACGATACGGTTTGGTGATAGCCATTCCTTGCATAGATCCTCCGGTAACTGTTGGCAACGTGTGTTCAGACTGCCTGTATAAAATAACAGTAAAAACGCGTCAGGAAAGAGCGAAGACTGGAAGGCGCCTTCAGAAAACAGAATGCAACGACTGAAATCCCTTTTTTAAAATGGTATTCTGAATGCGTGTTATTGAGGGGGATGAAAATGGCGGGGAAACGCATTGCGCGCGAAAAAGAGACGATCGCGAAAATGATCGCCCTGTATGAAAAAAACTGTCCGCAGGCGGTAAAGGATGAGGGCCATTATCAGGCGCTGAATGCCTACGCGGATAAGCGCCTGGATAAATGCGTCTTTGGTGAGGAAAAACCCGCCTGCAAACAGTGCCCGGTGCACTGCTATCAGCCCGCCAGGCGTGAGGAGATGAAGCAGGTGATGCGCTGGGCGGGGCCACGAATGCTATGGCGTCATCCGATTCTGACTCTTCGCCACCTTATCGACGATCGCCGTCCGGTTCCGGAACTGCCTGAAAAGTATCGACCCAAAAAATAGGCGCTTCAGCGCCGCAGCGGGCGGCAAATCACGCTCAGCGCGACCGCGCTGCACAGTGGAAACACCGCCAGCAGCAGCCACGGGTAAATGGCCTCCGTCGAGGGCACCAGCGCCTTGTCCAGCAGGCTGCCTAAACCTAAATTCCCCACCAGCACCGCGATGCCGCCGGCGGTTGAGAGTGCGCCATAGTGCGCTCCAAGCGTTGACTCCTCGGCAAAGCGCGGGATCAAATCTTTAGCCGACGGCACCAGCAGCATTTGTCCGAGCGTCAGCAGCGTGACAAGGCTTGCAGAGGGCAGCAGGCGCAGCCAGCTTTCCGGTGGCTCCGTCGCGGCAAAGAGCGCCACGCTTGCAAACGAGGCGGAAAGCAGCAAAAAGCCCACCGGTAAGATCCGGACCGCGCCGACGTTTCGGGCGAAACGGGCAAGGGGCAACTGCAGAACAATAATCAGCACCGAGGCCAGCATAAACAGCGGCCCCAGATCTTTTTCGTTCCCGCCGGCGCGCTGGATCTCCACCGGCAGCGCCAGATAGAGCTGGTTATAGCTTAACAGCCACGAACTGTAGGCGATGATAAAGGCGACGAAACGCGGCTGGCGGAACGTCGTCCACCAGGGCAGAATTTTCAGCGGCTTCGTGCTGTGGTGCGCAGCGGGCAGGCAGAAATAGAGCACCACGAGCGCAACGATAAATATTCCCGCCCCCGCGAGCGCAACCTGGCGGAAACCCAGCCCCGTCAGCAGCGCACCCATCACCGGGCCAAGCACGGCGCCGAGTTCCCCGCATACCGCAAACAGCGCAAACCACTCCGCGCGGCTGCGTTTACCCTTTGCCTCACTTTGCGTTCCCGCTTTTGCCAGCAGGGCCTCTATCGACGGTGAGAACAGCGCGCCGCCAACGCCCGTCAGACAGGCCCCCATAATGATGGGCCACAGGGATTGCCCAAAGGCCAGCAGTAAATACCCCACCACGCGGACGATGCAGCCGCTGAGGATTATGCTCTTCGCCCCAAACCGGTCTGAAAGCGCGCCGCCAACAATAAACATCCCCTGCTGGGAAAAGGTGCGCAGTCCAAGCACCAGCCCAATCAGCCCGCCGGAGAGCAGCATATCGTCACGCAAGAAGATCGCGAGGAAGGGGACGACCGCGTAAAAGCCAATGTTAAACACGAACTGGCTGCCCAGCAGAACGGGCGGCCATAGCGTGGTGGCAGTGCGAAGGGGCATCATTTTAATTCACCCTACACGATGAAATGTATGTGTTTTTTCCCGTGGAAAGGGGAGATCTCGATTTTGGTTTTGACTCTGAAGACGTCCCAGAGCAGCTCCTCGGATAAGATCTCCTGCGGGGTGCCTGTCGCCACGATTTGCCCTTTCTGCATCACGATCAGCGAATCGCAAAACATAGACGCGTGGTTGAGATCGTGAATGGCCACGATGCTGGTCACCGGCAGCTCGCTGATGAGATGCATAAGCTGTATCTGATGATGAATGTCCAGGTGGTTGGTCGGTTCATCCAGCAGGATTTCGGTTGGCGCTTGCGCCAGCGCGCGGGCGATATGCACCCGCTGACGCTCGCCGCCGGATAAGCTCAGCCAGCCCTGTTCGCTGCGGTCCAGCATATCCACGCGTTGCAGGGCGGCAGTGACGGTTTCGTCATCCTGCGCGCTCCAGTTTGAGAAGGGCGAATGGTGGGGAATACGCCCCAGCCTGACCACGTCACGCACGCGCATGTTGGCATCGGTCATCCCGTGCTGTTCAACAAACGCCACGCGGCGCGCCAGCTGCTTTTTGGCAATACGGGCAATGTCCTGCCCGTCCAGCGTGACGCGTCCGACATCCGGGCGACGCAGGCCCGCCAGAATGCGCAGCAGAGAGGATTTGCCGCAGCCGTTAGGACCAAGCAGACCCACCGTTTCGCCCCGGGAAACCGTCAGCGAAACATTATTCACAATGATCTTTTTACCTACCTTCCAGGTGATGTTGTCGGCGCAGATGCTCATTACTTATTCCTTGAGCGGTAGATAATAACGGCGAAAAACGGTACGCCAACCAGCGCGGTAACGACCCCAACCGGCAGACTTTGCGGTGCAATCAGCATCCGCGAGGCAATGTCGGCCAGCACCATCAGGATCGCCCCCGCCAGCGCGCTGGCAATCAGCAGCGTGCGGTGCAGCGGCCCGAAGAGAAAACGCATGACGTGCGGCACGACCAGCCCCACAAAACCAATCGAGCCCGCCATGCTGACGATGGTCGCGGTGATGAGGGCGGTGGTGGTAAATAAGGCCAGGCGCACCCAGGGCACCGCAATGCCCAACGAGGCGGCGGCATCATCACCAAAGGTAAAGGCGTCCAGCGCGCGGGAATAGTAAAGGCAGACGACAAGACCCGCCAGCACGACCACCAGCGCCAGCTGGAATTCCGGCCAGCGGACGCCGCTAAAGCTGCCCAGCAGCCAGAACATGACGTCGCGCGCCTGCTGCGCGCTGGCAGAGGTGCTGATGGTATAGGCGGTAATGGCGTTAAACAGCTGGGAAGCGGCCACGCCCGCCAGTATGGTGCGCTCATTGCCGCCGCGCGCGCCGTTCGTCAGGAAGGCGACGAAGGCAAAGGCCGCAAACGCGCCGGCAAACGCGCCCGCAGAGAGCGATACCGCTCCGGTGCCAAGACCCAGTACCACGACCGACACCGCCCCGGTTGAGGCCCCCGCCGACACGCCGAGCACGTAAGGTTCCGCCAGCGCGTTCTTCAGCAGGCTTTGCAGCACGGCTCCGCAAATGGCTAACCCGGCCCCGCAGCACGCGGCCACCAGCGCGCGGCTGAGGCGAAAGTCCCAGATGACGCTCTCATAGATGCGGTTGAGGGGAACGTCGGTCAGCCCCAGCTTGTTGCCGATGGCGTAAAACACGTTATTCAGCGGGATAGCGAGCTCACCGACGCTGACGCCGAGGGCGATGACAAGGAACAGCAGCGCCACGGCGAGCAGGCATGATGTGGTCAGGAGCACGCCCTGCCGCATCTGGAGTACGGCTGAGGACATCAGTTCAGTCCCAGCTTTCTGAGCTGTTCACCGACCTGCTCGGCGCCGTAAAGCGTGCGGATCGTCGGGTTCATGGCCTGGCCGTCCATCACCACAATGTGGCCCTTCTTCACCGCGTCCAGCTGGCTGACGGCAGGATCGCTTTTCAGGAATTTAATTTTTTCTTCGGCGCTGTCCAGCGCCCAGCGGTTACGATCGAGGCTTGAAACCACAATCACGTCCGGGTTAGCGGCAATAATGCTTTCCCAGCCCACGGTCGGCCATTCGGTCTCGGAGGTAATGGCGTTGTGGCCGCCCAGCACGTTAGCAATAAAGCCGGAGGCGCTGTTTTTACCGCCTACATAGGCGTCAGCCGAAGGCGAGGAGCTTGAGAACCAGAAAACAAAGGAGAGGTCTTTTTTGTTTTTGCCAAATTCCTGGCGCAGGTCCGCCTCACGCTTTTTAAAGTCGGCGATAACGGCCTGGCCGCGCGCTTCCACGTTGAAAATCTTAGCGAAATCTTCAATCTCTTTATAAAGGTAGGTCATGTCCCACAGCTTCTGGCGGCTGCCGTACATGTCGCCTGCGGCTTTTTTAGTGGCGCACATGCCCGGGGACAAGTAGCTGTTTACCCCAACGGTTGCCAGATCTTCACGCTTTGCGACCTTACTTTCAGGCCCGAGCAGCAGCGGTAGTTGTGCAGGTACAAAGTCAGGGTTTTGCGCAAGGATGGATTCCAGCGTAGGAATTTCAACGGTGAGCGTTTTGATTTTGGCGTTCTGCCCGGCCAGCTGCGGCAGCACTTTGGTCGGCCAGAAGGCGCTGGCTTTCACCTTATCTTCCAGACCCAGCAGCAGCAAAATCTCAACGGTGTTCTGCCCCAGGGCCACGACGCGCTCGGGCGCGCGGGTAAACGTCTCTTTATAGCCGCAGTTTTCAATGGTCAGTGGATACGTCGTTGCCAGAGCCGAGCTGACCGACGCAACCGCCAGGCCTAACGCGCAGAGAACCTTTTTCATTAAACGCTACCCTTCACAAGAATTGTTTGATGCAAATGAAACGCATTATTAAGGCGGAATTTTATACAGAGGAAAATATATTGTGTCAATGTGGGACAATTACGTAGGGTGATAAAAGGCGATGCCGGAAGGCACCGCCGGGACAGGGGCTAAGTGAGGCTCTCTTTATCAATTCCGAGCCGCTTCATGCGCGAGAGCAGGGTGGTGCGCTTCAGCCCGAGCCGTTGCGCCGCGCCTTTCGGCCCGGCCACCACGCCGTTGGTCTCCCTGAGCACGCGCAAAATGAGCTGATATTCATCCTCTCCCTCTTTCGCAACCTCGGTTGCGGCCACGGTCGTTTCCGCAAGAGAAACCTCCGGCAGGGACAGCTGAAGCACGTTCCCGCGCGTCAGCAGCACCGCGCGCTCGATGACGTTTTCCAGCTCGCGCACGTTGCCCGGCCACTCCATCGCCGAGAGGGTGCGTAGCGTTTCGGCAGGGATACTGTCGATGTTCCGCCCCATCCGGCGGGCAATCTTCGCGGTAAAGGCTTTCACCAGCAGCGGAATATCTTCCGGGCGCTCGCGCAGCGGCGGCAGGCAGATCGGGAACACGTTCAGGCGATAGTAGAGATCGCTTCTGAACTCACGATCTGCGACCATTTTTTTCAGATCGCGGTTGGTAGCGGCGATCAGGCGCACGTCGGTCTGGATCAGCTTGTTGCTGCCCAGACGCTCAAACTCCTGCTCCTGCAGCACGCGCAGCAGTTTGGGCTGGAGCTCCAGCGGCATATCGCCCACTTCGTCGAGGAACAAAGAGCTTTTATCCGCCAGCTCAAAACGGCCCAGCCGCTGGCTGCTGGCGCCGGTAAAGGCACCGCGTTCGTGGCCGAACAGGTCGCTTTCCAGTAAGCCAGCAGGCATCGCCGCGCAGTTCATCTTCACCATCCGGCGGCTGTTGCGGTTGCTCAGGTTGTGGATCGCCCGGGCAATCAGCTCTTTCCCGGTGCCGGTTTCGCCGAGGATCAGCACCGTGCTGTCGCTTTGCGCCACCATCTCCACCTGCTTGAGCACGCTGTACATGGCATCGCTGCGCCCGATGATTTCGCCAAACTCGCTGTCTACGTTGTTGAGCTGCTCGGTCAGCGCCAGGTTCTCGTCCACCAGCCGCTCCTTCAGGCGGTGGATCTCCTGATAGGCGAGGGCGTTATCCAGGGCAATGGAGATACGCTCGGCAATCTGGCGCAGCAGCTTGAGGTTGGCGGTGGTAAATACCGCCTCGTCGCACTGCGCCAGTTTGAGCACGCCGAGCATGGTGTTGCCGGACATCAGCGGCAGCAGGCACAGGGTCTGGATCTTATTGCCCCAGGTGTTGAACAGCATGCGCTCGTACGGCGCCAGCGGATCCTGCTCGCTGAGATTCAGCAGCAGGATCTCTTTGCTTTTAAATACCCGCTCAGAAAGGGTGCCCGCTTCGTCCACCTCGCTCTGCTCGTGCGCCGGATTAGCCTCATCGAGGTAGTGGGTGGAGTAAATGTTGAGCTTGCCTTTACGGTTCCCGCGCAGCGCAATGCTGATGGCGTCGATCTTGAAGTAGTGGTGGATCTCTTTGGCGACCTCGCTGACCAGCTCATCCATATCGAGCCGCGACAGAACGGCATTGGTGATCGCCACCAGAATGCGGAAGTTATCGCGCTCGCGGCTCAGCAGGTCGTAATCCACGTTATTGGTGACGCGGCTTTGGATCTGCTCGGCGACGACGGCCACAATCTGGGTAAAGGTATGCAGGCGCTCGTACTCCGCCTCGCTCCAGGGCTGGTCGGTATTGCGGATAAACTCGCAGCCGCCAAAAATATGCCCCTCCACCGCCAGCGGCAGCATGCTGTAGTGGCCGAACGGGTGGTAAAGGTTGCTCTCTGCAAGCTTAGGCCAGGCCTGGCGGAACTGGTCAAAGTTGCAGTGCAGGGCTTCCGGACGGGAGAGGATACGGCGCACCGGGCCGTGCGCCAGGAACGTTTCATCTTCATACTCGAAGACCTTGCCGTTATCACGCGTTGAGAAATAGCTCGCGCGCTGGGTTGCGCTATGCCAGAGCACAATGGCGGCACTGTCCGCCAGCGCGGATTGCCTGACCAGCCGCGTCAGGGCATCGCTCAGCGCGCCGAGATCGGGCTGTTGTAAAAGAGTGCGCGTGATGTCAAACAGGCCCTGCTGTCCAAGATCGCTCATCGGTGTGTACGGCATTGTTGCTTTCCAATAGAAACTGGCAAAAAGAGACGTTCGGCGCTGACCGCTATTGATGCGGTCTAGCAAATACGGGGTAACGGTTCAGCGTGCGGCAGATCCAGCGTGCGCTTCACGCCGTAAAGCCCGGTCAGGCGCACCCCTTTGCGCTCAACCACTTCACCTATGATGGCGGCCTCTTTCCCTGAAGGATGCGCACGCAGCTTCTCCAGCACGGCTTCGGCAGCCTGGCGCTCCACGCCGATCAGCAGCTTGCCCTCGTTGGCAAAGTTCAGCGGGTCGAGCCCCAGCAGTTCGCACAGGCCGCGAACGGCAGGCCTGACGGGCAGGCTGCGCTCGTTAAGCTCGATACCACAGCCACTGCTGGCGGCAAACTCATGCACCACGGCATTCACGCCGCCGCGGGTGGCATCGCGCAGCGCTTTCACGCCGGGAACGGTCCGCAGCGTCTGGATCAGCGGCGTGAGTACCGCGCAGTCGCTGCACAGCTCGCCGTCCAGCCCCAGGCCTTCGCGCAGGTTAAGGATCGTCGCGCCGTGACAGCCCAGCGTGCCGGTCACCAGCAGCACGTCGCCCGCGCTGAGCCGCTGCGCGCCCCAGTGAACGTCGGCGGGGATCGCCCCCATACCGGCGGTGTTGATGAACAGCTTATCAGCCGCGCCGCGCTGCACTACCTTGGTATCCCCGGTGACGATGGCGATACCCGCCTCGCGGGCGGTGTGCGCCATGCTGTTCACCACCGCCGCGAGCGTCTCCATCGCCAGACCTTCTTCGAGGATAAACCCGCAGGAGAGGTAGCGGGGGATCGCCCCGCTGACGGCCACGTCGTTGGCCGTGCCGCAGACGGCGAGCTTGCCGATATCGCCGCCCGGGAAGAACAGCGGATCAATCACGTAGCTGTCGGTGGAGAACGCCAGCCGGTCGCCCTGGGCGGTGAGCGTTGAGAGCGCGATGCGCGCCTGATCCTCCTGCTCGGCGAGCCAGGGGTTATTAAAGGCTTCCATGAACAGCCGGTTAATCAGCTGCTGCATCGCTTGTCCACCGCTTCCGTGCGCCATTTCCACCGTGTTCATGCTTCACACTCCTGGTTGCGATATTGATACCACGCGGCGCATGCCCCTTCGGAGGAGACCATCAGCGCGCCAAACGCGGTTTGCGGGTTACAGGCGTTGCCGAATAACGGGCAGTGATGAGGTTTGCACCTGCCGGTGAGCACGTCGCCGCAGCGGGCGCGGGGATCGTCACACACCTGCTGCGGGCGCGGGCGGAAGTGCGTTTCGGCATCAAAGGCGTGATACGCGGGCGTCAGGCGCACGCCGGAGTTGGCAATCAGCCCCAGCCCGCGCCACTCGCTGTCGCCCTCAACGCTAAACGCGTCGGCTATTGCCCGCTGCGCCCGTATATTTCCCGCATCGGGCACCACGCGGCGATACTGATTTTCTACCGCGCTCAGGGCTGCTATTTTCTGCTCAACCAGCATGGTCACGCCTTGCAGTAGATCAAGCGGTTCGAAACCAGCCACCACTAACGGACGATTGTACCGTTCGGCGATAAAACCGTAGGCTTCTGTGCCAATCACCATGCTGACGTGGCCCGGGGCCAGAAACGCGTCAATGCCGTTATCCGGCGCCTCCAGCAGGCTGCGCAGCGTGGGGATGAGGGTGATGTGCTGACAGAAAAAGAAAAAGTTAGTGACGTGGCGGGCCTTCGCCTGCTGAAGGGTGATGGCGGTGGCGGGCATGGTGGTTTCAAAACCCAGCCCGAAGAAGACGACCTTGCGGTCGGGGTTATTCATGGCAAGCGTCAGGGCGTCCATCGGCGAGTAGACGATCCGCACGTCCGCGCCGCGCGCCTTCGCCTGGAGCAGCGAGCCATTTTTCCCCGGTACCCGCATGGCGTCGCCAAAGGTGCAAAAAATCACGCCGGGCCGGCTGGCGATGTCGATACAGCTGTCGATGCGGCCCATCGGCAGAACGCACACCGGGCAGCCGGGGCCGTGGATAAACTCGATATTCTCCGGCAGCAGCTGGTCGAGGCCAAATTTAAAGATGGCGTGCGTATGTCCGCCGCACACCTCCATGATCCGCAGCGGCCTCTCCCGGGTGTAGTTCAGCAGCGCCGCGCGCGCTTTCAGGCGCTCGATAAGCTGTAGCACCTGCTCCGGCGAGCGGTATTCATCAACGTATCGCATATGCTAGCGCTCCTCGCCGTACAGCAGGGCGCCCACGTCCGGCTCGACGTCGAACATATTCTGCAGGGCGTCCAGCGTGTCGCGGGCGTCTGCTTCATTAATCACGCTCATGGCAAACCCCACGTGCACCAGCACCCACTGGCCGAGGCGCGAGGCCCCCGCTTCATCGTGGCTGCCCACCAGCGTCAGATCCACGTCGCGCAGAATGCCGCAGACCTCCACTTTGGCCTGATTCCCGTCAATGGAATGGATTTGTCCGGGTACGCCTATGCACATCGTTCACTCTCCAGCCAGTCCAGCCAGGCGTCCATCCCGTCGCCGCGCGTGGCGGACACCAGCAGGATATGAATGTCCGGATTTACCTCCCGCGCGTAGGCCAGACAGGTATCCACGTCAAAATTCAGGTACGGCAGCAGGTCGATCTTATTTAGCAGCATGACGGAGGCGGCGGCGAACATGTGCGGGTACTTCAGCGGCTTGTCCTCCCCTTCGGTAACGGAGAGTACCGCCACTTTGTGCCGTTCGCCGAGATCGAAGCTTGCCGGGCACACCAGGTTACCGACGTTTTCAATAAACAGGATGCCGCTATCCGCCAGCGGCAGGCGCGGGGCGGCGTCGGCAATCATCTGCGCGTCCAGATGGCAGCCTTTGCCGGTGTTAACCTGAATCGCCGGGGTGCCGGTTTCGCGGATGCGCGCCGCGTCGTTAACGGTTTGCTGGTCGCCTTCAATCACCGCGCAGGAGACGCGCTCGTTCAGGCGCCTGAGGGTTTCGGTCAGCAGGGTCGTTTTACCGGAGCCGGGGCTGGAGACCAGGTTCAGCACCAGCTGTTTGCGCGCGGCAAAGCGCGCGCGGTTGCGGGCGGCGAGCCGGTTATTTTTGTCCAGCACGTCGATCTCTACCTCCAGCATCTGGCGCTGGCTCATGCCCGGTGCGTGAGTGCCCGCTTCGCCGCGGCCGTAGTGCAGGTCGCCCGCGGCGGAACGCTGCGGCGCAAAGGTAATACCGGACAGGGGCGCCGCAGGGCGCGGGGCAGGGGAAAAGGGGGCGGAGCGAAACGCGGAGTGAGGACGATGTTCATCCCCTTCTATATACAGGTTGCCTTCGGCGCAACCGCAGGTACTACACATACATTACTCCTTCTCGATTTCGAGGCGTTGGATCTGCATCCCGTCATCCGCCACGATGCGTAGTCCGGCGCTCTGGCACTGCGGGCAGCGCTGCACCTTCGAAGACAGCAGCGTGACGTACTGCTGGCACTGCTCGCACCAGCACTCCGCCTGCTGCTCGTCGATATGCAGCTCGCAGCCTTCTGCCAGCGTGCCGCGGCACACCAGTTCAAAACAGAAGGTCAGGGCGCTGGTCTCGACGCAGGAAAACGCGCCGACCTTCAGCCAGACGCCGGTCACGCGCTTCGCGTGGTTCAGTACCGCCTGCTGTTCGATAAGTTCCAGTGCCCGCTGGCAGAGGGTGATTTCGTGCATGACGCCTCCTTAATGAATTGCCCGTTCAATGCAATAACGGTGCCAGCTTGATTTCCGTTACGGCGTGACGATGTCAACGCTGTCGAAATGACACGTCGACACGGCGACAGTGGCAGCGTCTTTGTAATTAAAAGCTATATAAATCAATTAAATAAAAACTGGCACGGAATCTGCTTTACAGCCGCTATCTCCATTAACCGGATACCTTTTATGACTATTTGGGAAATTAGCGAAAAAGCGGATTACATCGCGCAACGTCATCAGCAGCTTCAGGAGCAGTGGCACCTGTACTGCAATTCACTGGTCCAGGGGATCACGCTGTCGAAGGCCCATCTGCACCACGCCATGAGCTGTGCGGCACAGGGAGACATGCGCTTCGTGTTATTCGGCCACTTTACGATTTACGTCACCCTGGCGGACATCTTCAACAGCCACACGATTGAGTACTACGTTGAGACGAAAGAGGGCGACAGGCACTGCATCGCCCGGGCGCAGCTGATGGCGGACGGCATGGTGGACGGTCACGTCAGCAACCGCGATCGCCAGCAGGTGCTGGAGCACTATCTGGAGAAGATCGCGCCGGTTTACAACGGCCTCTATCACGCCGTTGAGCATGATTTGCCGATCAACCTGAAACAGCTGATCGACGGAAAATCCGCGGCGAACGTGGCCTGAAAAGCGAGTGTCGAGAAGTGTCGATAAGACAGCTTTTTCGTCAAAAATGACCATCACCAGAGGATGACCCGGTGAACCGTTTTGTAATTTCTGACTCGACGGTCTGTATTGGCTGTCGAACCTGTGAGGCGGCGTGTTCGGAAACGCACCGCCAGCACGGGCTGCAGTCCATGCCGCGCCTGCGCGTCATGCGTAATGAGAAAGAGTCTGCCCCGCAGCTCTGTCACCACTGTGAAGATGCCCCGTGCGCGGGCGTCTGTCCGGTAAACGCTATTACCCGCGTCGATGGCGCGGTGCAGCTGAACGAAAGCCTGTGCGTAAGCTGCAAGCTGTGCGCCATCGCCTGCCCGTTCGGCGCCATTGAATTTTCCGGCAGCCGTCCGCTCCACATTCCGGCGAACGCCAATACCCCGAAAGCGCCGCCTGCGCCACCGGCTCCGGCACGGGTGAGCACGCTGCTCGACTGGGTCCCGGGCGTGCGGGCCGTTGCGGTGAAGTGCGACCTGTGCAGCTTCGATGAGCAGGGTCCGGCCTGCGTGCGGACCTGCCCGACGAAGGCGCTCATTCTGGTCAACATTCGCGATATTGCCCGCACCAGCAGGCGCAAGCGCGAACTGACCATTAATACCGACGTCGGCGATCTGTCGCTGCTGCGGGCGCTTAACGAGGGGGCGAAATGAACGCGATATTCATGATTAACAGCGCCGTGGCGTACTTCACCGCTGCTGCGGTGCTGGCGTTACTGTTCTCTTTCCATAAAACCCTGAGCGGCTGGATCGCCGGTATCGGCGGGGCGGCGGGCAGCCTGATGACGCTGGCGGCGGGCGCGGTGGTGTTACTCGGCGGCCAGACCGCCGAAGCCGTGATTCCGCTCGTTCGCCATGCCGTTCAGCTTACGCCGCTGAACGCCGTCTGGCTGGTGACCTTTGGCCTGTGCGGGCTGTTTATCAGCCTGTTTAATATTGACTGGCACCGTCATCAGCACACCAGAGTGAACGGCCTGCTGGTAAACCTGCTGATGGCGGCAGCGGTCTGCACCGTTATCGCCAGCAACCTCGGCGCGCTGGTGGTGATGGCGGAGATCATGGCGCTGTGCGGCGTGTTCCTGACCGGATGCAGCGCCTCCGGCAAGCTGTGGTTTGCGCTCGGCCGCCTCGGCACGCTGCTGCTGGCCGTGGCCTGCTGGCTGGTGTGGCAGCGTTTCGGCACCCTGGATTTTGCCGCGCTTAACGGCCAGCCGCTGGGGAACGACGTCTGGCTGCTCGGCGTGGCGGGCTTTGGCCTGCTTGCCGGGATCATCCCCCTGCACGGCTGGGTGCCGCAGGCGCACGCCAGCGCCTCTGCGCCGGCCGCGGCGCTGTTCTCCACCGTGGTGATGAAGGTCGGCCTGTTCGGCATGCTGACCATCACGCTCACCGGCGGCCTGCCGCCGCTGTGGTGGGGCGTGGTGCTGCTGATTGCGGGCATGGTTACCGCGTTTGTCGGCGGGCTGTACGCGCTGATGGAGCACAACATTCAGCGCCTGCTGGCGTACCACACCCTGGAAAACATCGGCATCATCCTGCTGGGGCTGGGCGCGGGCGTCACCGGGCTGGCGCTCGGCCAGCCGGCGCTGATTGCCGCCGGGTTTATCGGCGGTCTGTATCACCTCATCAACCACAGCCTGTTTAAAAGCACCCTGTTCCTCGGGGCGGGCAGCGTCTGGTTCCGCACCGGCCATCGGGATATTGAAAAGCTCGGCGGCATCGGCAAAAAAATGCCCGTCATTTCGCTTGCGATGCTGGTCGGGCTGATGTCGATGGCCGCGCTGCCGCCGCTGAACGGCTTTGCCGGGGAGTGGGTGATTTACCAGTCGTTCTTCGCGCTCGGCCAGAGCGACGCGTTTATCGGCCGCCTGCTGGGGCCGCTGCTGGCGGTTGGCCTGGCGATTACCGGCGCGCTGGCGGTGATGTGCATGGCGAAGGTCTACGGCGTCACCTTCCTCGGCGCGCCGCGCACGCGGGAAGCGGAAAACGCCTGCTGCGCGCCGGTGCTGATGGCCACCAGCGTGGTGGCGCTGGCGCTGTGCTGCATTGCGGGCGGGGTTGCCGCGCCGTGGCTGCTGCCGCTGCTGGGCCACGCCATTCCGCTGCCGCTGGCGACGGCGCATACCGGCGTCTCCCAGCCGATGATGGCGCTGCTGCTGGTTGCCGCACCGCTGCTGCCGTTTGTCCTCATGCTGTTCTTCAAACGCGACCGTCTCGCCTCCCGCTCGCGCGGCGCGGCGTGGGCCTGCGGTTACGAACACGAGCAGTCGATGGTCATTACCGCTCACGGTTTCGCCATGCCGGTGAAGGAGAACTTTGCCGCCGTTCTCAAGCTGCGCCACTGGCTTAACCCGCAGGGCCGGGTGCCGGGCTGGCAGAATGCCGCCGTGCCCGTGCTGTTCCGCCGTCTGGCGCTGATCGAGCTGGCGGTGCTGGTGGTGATTGTGATTTCCCGAGGAGCCTGACATGAGTCTGTTACTGGCATTACTTCAGGCGCTGGTGCTGTTCGCCGCTGCGCCGCTGCTTTCCGGGGTGAGCCGCGTGGCGCGAGCCCGGATGCACAACCGTCGCGGGCCTGGCGTGCTCCAGGAGTACCGCGATCTCTTTAAGCTGCTCTCCCGCCAGAGCGTGGCGCCGGACGCCGCAGGCTGGGTCTTCCGCCTGACGCCGTTCGTGATGGTGGGCGTGATGCTGACCATCGCCACCGCGCTCCCGGTGATCACGGTAGGCTCGCCGCTGCCGGCGCTCGGGGATCTGATTACGCTGATTTACCTCTTCGCCATCGCCCGCTTCTTCTTTGCGATTGCGGGCCTGGACACCGGGAGCCCGTTTACCGGCATCGGCGCCAGCCGCGAGGCAATGCTCGGCGTGCTGGTTGAGCCGATCCTGCTATTGGGGCTGTGGGTCGCCGCGCAGGTTGCTGGCTCAACCCACATCAGCTTTATCACCCATACCGTTTACCACTGGCCGGTGGACCGCTCCGTTCCGCTGGTGCTGGCTCTGTGCGCCTGCGCGTTCGCCACCTTTATCGAGATGGGCAAGCTGCCGTTCGATCTCGCGGAGGCGGAGCAGGAGCTACAGGAAGGGCCGCTCACCGAGTACAGCGGCTACGGCTTTGCGGTGCTCAAGTGGGGCATCAGCCTCAAGCAGCTGGTGGTATTGCAGATGTTCCTCGGCGTCTTTTTCCCGTGGGGGCAGATGACGCATTTCTCCGCAGGCGGCCTGATCCTGGCCGTGGTGGTTGCCGCACTCAAGCTGCTTATCGGCGTGCTGGTGATTGCCCTGTTTGAAAACAGCATGGCGCGCCTGCGCTTTGTCGCGACCTCGCGCATCACCTGGGCCGGTTTTGGTTTTGCATTTTTAGCGTTCGTCTCCTTGCTGGTGGCGTGATTAAAGAGAGTATTTATGTCTGAAGAAAAGAAAGGTCAGCAGTATCTCGCCGCGCTGCATCAGGCTTTCCCCGGCGTGGTGCTGGAGGAGTCCTGGCAGACCAAAGACCAGGTAACCGTCACCGTGAAGGTGAACTATCTGCCGGAAGTGGTGGAGTTTCTTTACTACCGGCAGGGCGGCTGGCTGTCGGTGCTGTTCGGCAACGACGAGCGCCAGCTGTGCGGCAGCTATGCGGTGTACTACGTGATGTCGATGGAGCAGGGCGAGAAGTGCTGGCTTACCGTGCGCGTCGAGGTCGACCCGAACAAGCCGGAATACCCCTCCGTGACGCCGCGCGTGCCTGCCGCCGTCTGGGGCGAGCGCGAAGTTCGCGACATGTACGGCCTGGTGCCGGTCGGCCTGCCGGACGAGCGCCGCCTGGTGCTGCCGGACGACTGGCCGGACGAGCTCTACCCGCTGCGCAAGGACAGCATGGACTACCGCCAGCGTCCGGCTCCGACCACCGACAGCGAAACCTACGAGTTCATCAACGAGCTGGGCAGCAAGAAGAACAACGTGGTGCCGATCGGCCCGCTGCACGTCACCTCTGACGAACCGGGCCACTTCCGCCTGTTCGTTGACGGCGAGAACATCATCGACGCCGACTACCGCCTGTTCTACGTCCATCGCGGCATGGAAAAGCTGGCGGAAACCCGCATGGGCTACAACGAGGTCACGTTCCTCTCTGACCGGGTGTGCGGCATCTGCGGCTTTGCCCACAGCACCGCCTACACCACCTCGGTGGAGAACGGCATGGGGATCGTGGTGCCGGAACGCGCGCAAACGATCCGCGCCATTCTGCTGGAGGTAGAGCGCCTGCACTCGCACCTGCTGAACCTCGGCCTGGCCTGCCACTTCGTTGGCTTTGACTCCGGGTTTATGCAGTTCTTCCGCGTGCGCGAAGCGTCAATGAAGATGGCGGAGATCCTCACCGGGGCGCGTAAAACCTACGGCCTGAACCTGATCGGCGGGATCCGCCGCGACCTGCTGAAGGATGACATGGTCCAGACCCGCCAGCTTGCCCAGCAGATGCGCCGCGACGTGCAGGAGCTGGTGGATATGCTGCTCAGCACGCCAAACATCGAGCAGCGCACCGTCGGCATCGGTCGTCTTGACCCGGAAATTGCCCGCGACTTCAGCAACGTTGGCCCGATGGTGCGCGCCAGCGGTCACGCCCGCGACACCCGTGCCGATCACCCGTTCGTCGGCTACGGCCTGCTGCCGATGGAAGTGCACAGCGAGCAGGGCTGCGACGTCATCTCCCGCCTGAAGGTGCGTATCAACGAGGTATTCACCGCGCTGAACATGATCGACTTTGGGCTCGATAACCTGCCGGGCGGCCCGCTGATGGTGGAGGGCTTCACCTACATTCCGAACCGCTTTGCGTTGGGCTTTGCCGAAGCGCCGCGCGGGGACGACATCCACTGGAGCATGACCGGCGACAACCAGAAGCTCTACCGCTGGCGCTGCCGCGCGGCCACCTACGCCAACTGGCCAACCCTGCGCTACATGCTGCGCGGCAACACCGTCTCTGACGCGCCGCTGATTATCGGCAGCCTCGACCCGTGCTACTCCTGCACCGACCGCATGACCGTGGTGGACGTGCGCAAGAAGAAAAGCCAGGTGGTGCCGTACAAAGAGCTTGAGCGCTACAGCATCGAGCGTAAGAACTCGCCGCTGAAATAAGGATTCGCCATGTTTACCTTTATCAAAAAAGTAATCAAAACCGGCACGCAGACCAGCCGCTATCCGCTGGAGCCGATGCCGGTGGATAAAAACTTTCGCGGCAAGCCGGAGCACAACCCGCAGCAGTGCATCGGCTGCGCGGCCTGCGTCAACGCCTGCCCGTCGAATGCCTTAACGGTGGAAACGGATCTGAAAACCGGCGAGCTGGCCTGGCAGTTTAACCTCGGGCGCTGCATCTTCTGCGGCCGCTGCGAAGAGGTCTGCCCGACGGTCGCCATTCGTCTTTCTCAGGAGTACGAGCTGGCGGTGTGGAGGAAAGAGGACTTTTTACAGCAGTCGCGCTTTGACCTGTGCAGCTGCCGCGTCTGCAACCGCCCGTTCGCCGTGCAAAAGGAGATCGACTACGCCATTGCCCTGCTGCAGCACAACGGCGACGCCCGCGCGGAGCACCATCGTGAAAGCTTTGAAACCTGCCCGGAGTGCAAGCGGCAGAAATGCCTGCTGCCGTCTGACCGCATCGATTTAACCCGCCATATGAGAGAGGCCAGCTGATGGAAAACTTACTCGGCCCGCGCGACGATAACGGCATCCCGGTGCCGATGACGGTGGAAGAGTCCATCGCCAGCATGAAGGCGTCGCTGCTGAAAAAAATCAAACGCTCGGCCTACGTTTACCGCGTGGACTGCGGCGGCTGCAACGGCTGCGAGATCGAGATCTTCGCCACGCTGTCGCCGCTGTTTGACGCCGAACGCTTCGGCATCAAGGTGGTGCCGTCCCCGCGCCATGCGGACATCCTGCTGTTTACCGGCGCCGTTACCCGCGCCATGCGATCGCCCGCGCTGCGCGCCTGGCAGTCCGCGCCGGATCCGAAAATTTGCATCTCCTACGGGGCCTGCGGCAACAGCGGCGGTATCTTCCACGACCTCTACTGCGTCTGGGGCGGTACCGACAAAATCGTGCCGGTGGACGTCTACATTCCGGGCTGCCCGCCGACGCCTGCCGCCACGCTGTACGGCTTTGCGATGGCGCTTGGCCTGCTGGAGCAGAAAATCCACGCCCGCGAACCGGGTGAGCTCGACAACCAGCCTGCGATGCTCCTGCACCCGGACATGGTGCAGCCGCTGCGGGTGAAGGTCGACCGCACGGCGCGGAAGCTGGCGGGCTATCGCTATGGCCGCCAGATTGCCGACGATTATCTGCGCCTGCTGAGCCAGGGCGAGCATCAGGTGGCGCGCTGGCTGGAGGCGGAGAACGATCCGCGCCTCAATGAGATTGTGGCGAACCTGAACAGCGTAGTGGATGAGGCGCGTATCCGATGAGTGAAACGGTGGTGTTCAGCCAGCTGAGCCGTAAATTTATTGATGAGAACGACGCCACGCCGGATGCGGCGCAGCAGGTGGTCTATTACAGCCTGGCGATTGGGCATCACCTCGGGGTGATCGACTGCCTCGAAACGGCGTTAAGCTGCCCGTGGCCCGAGTACCTGGCGTGGATCGCCACGCTGGAGGAGGGCAGTGCGGCGCGGCGTAAAATGGAGGGCGTGCCGAAATATGGCGAGATCGTTATCGACGCCAACCACATCACGATGCTCGCCAACGCTTTTGACGCGGCGCTGAGCGTGCAAACCCCGGCGCAGCAGGCGTGGAGCAAAACGCTGCTCGGCATGCTGCACGATATTCATCAGGAGAGCGCCATCTACCTGATGGTGAGGAGATTACGTGACTGACGTTTTACTGTGTGTCGGCAACAGCATGATGGGCGACGACGGCGCGGGCCCGCTGCTGGCGGAAATGTGCGCGGCCAGCCCGCAGGGGAGCTGGACCGTGATCGACGGCGGCAGCGCGCCGGAAAACGACGTGGTTGCCATTCGCGAGCTTCGCCCGGACAGGCTGTTAATCGTCGACGCCACCGATATGGGGCTGAACCCGGGGGAAATCCGCCTGATCGATCCGGACGATATCGCGGAGATGTTCATGATGACCACCCACAACATGCCGCTTAACTATCTGGTGGATCAGATTAAAGAGGATGTTGGCGAGGTGCTGTTTTTGGGCATCCAGCCGGACATCGTCGGGTTTTATTACCCGATGACGCCGCCGGTGAAAGCGGCGGTGGAGGTGGTCTATTCACGGCTTGCGGGATGGGTTGGAAAGGGTGGTTTTGAACCCCTCTCCCTATAGGGGAGAGGGTGTGTTTTGTCCCCTCTCCCCGTGGGAGAGGGTGTGTTTTGTCCCCTCTCCCCGTGGGAGAGGGTTAGGGTGAGGGCAACAGGCTACGCCAGATCCCCCCCGTTACTCGCAATCACCTTCTTGTACCACCAGAACGATTTCTTGCGCTTTCTGTCCAGCGTGCCGTTACCGGCGTCGTCGCGGTCAACGTAGACAAACCCGTAGCGCTTGCTCATCTCCCCGGTTGAGGCCGAGACCAGGTCAATGCAGCCCCAGGTGGTGTAACCCATCAGCGGCACGCCGTCCTCGATGGCGTCGCCCATCGCGCGGATGTGCTCGCGCAGATAGCTGATGCGGTAGTCGTCGTTAATCTCGCCGTTTTCATCAATGACGTCCTTTGCGCCGAGGCCGTTTTCCACCAGGAACAGCGGCTTCTGGTAGCGGTCGTACATCATGTTCATGGTGATGCGCAGGCCGAGCGGGTCAATGCCCCAGCCCCACTCGCTCACCTGAATGTGCGGGTTGCGTAAAGACTTCACGATGTTCGCCGCGCTGGTGTTGCCCGCGTTCATGTCCGCCGACGCGCAGCGCGAGGCGTAATAGCTGAACGAGACAAAGTCGACGGTGTTTTTCAGCAGTTCGTCGTCGCCAGGGTCTTTTACAATCACCACCCCTTTTTCGCGGAACACGCGGGCGGAGTAGGCCGGATAGCTGCCGCGCGCCTGCACGTCGATGAAGAACAGGTTCTCGCGGTCCTTCTCCAGCGCCATCCACACGTCTTCCGGCTTGCAGGAGTAGGGGTAGAAATTCCCGCCCGCCAGCATGCAGCCGACCTGGTTTTCCGGGTTCACCTCGTGGGCGATTTTGGTCGCCAGCGCGCTCGCCACCAGCTCGTGGTGCGCGGCCTGGTATTTCACCTGATCCTCGTTTTCACCGTCCTCAAACACCAGCCCCGCGCCGGAGAACGGGCTGTGCAGCATGATGTTGATTTCGTTAAAGGTCAGCCAGTATTTCACCAGCCCGTTAAATTCTTCAAAGCAGGTGCGGGCGTAGCGGGCGAAGAAATCCACCATCTTACGGTTGCGCCACGAGCCGTATTCCGTCACCAGATGCATCGGCACGTCGAAGTGGCAGAGCGTGACCAGCGGCTCGATGTTGTACTTTTTGCACTCCTCGAACACCGCGCGGTAGAAGGCGATGCCCTCTTTATTCGGCAGCGGCTCGTCCCCGTTCGGATAGAGGCGGCTCCAGGCAATCGAGGTGCGGAACACCGTAAAGCCCATCTCCGCCATCAGGGCGATGTCTTCCTTGTAGCGATGGTAAAAATCAATCGCCTCGTGGCTCGGGTAAAATTCGTCGTCACGCAACGAAAACCGTTTTTCCTTGCCGACCTTTACCGCCAGACGGTGTGCGCCGTGGGGGATCATATCGACCGTTGTCAGCCCTTTACCGCCTTCACGGTAAGCTCCTTCACTCTGGTTGGCGGCAAGCGCGCCGCCCCATAAAAATCCTTGTGGAAAAACAGACATTCTTACCTCGCTTTCAATTTATGCTTCTGCTGCTTTGTTCTGAACCGGTGCGGTTTGCAGGGCGCGCGCTTTTTCGGCTTCGTCTTCTACCGGAATATCCTCAAACCCTAAGAGCAGGGTCAGAACAAACGACAGCACTACCGCCAGCCCCATCACGCCGAACACCCAGACGATGGTCATCGGGTTAGCCGGGTCGAAGAACTGCACGCTGGTGAATAGCCCCGGTGCCGCCATCGAGTGGCTGGCAAGACCGGCCATGCCGGCCACCGCGCCGCAGATAAAGCCGCTGATCAGGCTCGCAATCAGCGGGCGCTTCAGGCGTACCGCCACGCCGTAGAGGGCCGGTTCAGAGATCCCCGCCATGATGGCGGAGGCCGCCGCCGCCAGCGCCGTCTGGCGCAGCTCCGGGTTTTTGGTTTTCCACGCCACCGCCAGCGACGAGCCGCCGAGGGACAGGTTAGCGCCGATTTCCGACGGCATCACCATCCCTTCTTTACCCGTTTCGGCAATGGTCTGGATGATGGTTGGGGTAAAGACGCGGTGCATCCCGGTCATCACCAGTAGCGGCCAGAGCGCGCCCATAATGGCAACGGAGAGCCAGCCCAGATAGCCGTGAATGGTATAGACCAGCGCGGAGATGGCGCTGCCGATCCAGATCCCCAGCGGGCCAATCAGCACGATGGCGAGCGGGGCGGCAATCAGCACGATCAGCATCGGCTTCAGGAAGTTTTTGGTTACCGCCGGGGTAATACGATCCACCCAGCGCTCGATATACGACAGGCACCAGGTCATGACCAGCGCCGGGATCACCGTGTAGGTGTACTTCACCGCCGTCACCGGAATCAGCGCGAACTCAACGTGCTCGCCCTGCGCGGCCTTCGCCATCAGCTCGATAAAGCTCGGGTGAACCAGCACGCCCGCGATGGCAATGGCCAGCGACATGTTGGTTTTGAACTTCACCGCCGCGGACGCCGCCACCATCAGCGGCAGGAAGAAGAACGCGCCGTCGCCGATAACGGTCAGGATCGTCAGCGTCGGGTCGCCTTTGCCCAGCACGCCGGTCATCTCGAGGATCATCGCCAGCAGCTTGACCATCGACCCGCCGATGATCGCCGGGATCAGCGGGGACATGGTGCCGATCAGCGCATCGAGGATCCCGGCGCCAATCCGCCGCAGGGTCAGCTTCTGTGGACCTTCCGGTACGGCTGGCTGCAGGTTAGCCGGCAGCAGGTTGACCACTTCGCGGTACGCCTGGGAGACGGTGTTGCCAATAATCACCTGGCACTGGTTGTCGTTGCGCACCACGCCGAGCACGCCGCTGATGCTTTTCAGGCGCGGGGCGTCGGTGAGGCTTTCGTCCTTCAGAACGAAGCGCAGGCGCGTCATGCAGTGGGTGACGGCGACGATGTTGTCTTTGCCGCCAAGCGCGCTAACCACCTCGTTCGCCAGCGCAGCGTAATTTTTTGCCATCGGATGTGATCCTGTTATCGTTGTGAGAAATGTAGGAAACCGGTTTCACATAATCATCATTAGTTTCTATGAATGAAACAAGATCGCTTTTTGTACATTTTTTTGTTTCGTGATGCAGATCGCAATGGGGTGTCGGAAGCGTGACAACGCCGCTGCGACAATTTTTCCGCGGTGCAGTACACTGCGGCTCATCAGTTTCACATGGAATAACAATATGACCACGATGCTGGAAGTGGCGAAGCGGGCAGGCGTTTCGAAAGCGACGGTCTCCCGGGTGTTGTCGGGAAACGGCTACGTTAGCCAGGAGACCAAAGACCGGGTATTTCAGGCAATCGAAGAGAGCGGCTATCGCCCTAATTTGCTGGCGCGAAACCTTGCGACCAAACGTACCCGGACCCTGGGGCTGGTGGTGACGAACACCCTTTATCACGGCGTCTACTTTAGCGAGCTGCTGTTCCACGCCGCGCGCATGACGGAGGAAAAGGGCCGCCAGCTGATACTGGCCGATGGCAAGCACAGCGCCGAAGAGGAGCGCGAGGCGATCCAGTATCTGCTGGATATGCGCTGTGATGCGGTGATTATCTACCCGCGTTTTCTGAGCGTGGATGAGCTGGACGAGATCGTCGACAAATGCGAGCAGCCGATCGTGGTGCTCAACCGCCGTTTACGTAAAAACAGCAGCCACAGCGTCTGGTCCGATCATAAAGCCTCGTGTCAGGAAGCGGTATCGAAGCTGATTGCGCAAGGGCACCGGGAGATTGCGTTTATCACCGGTTCACTGGATTCCCCCACCGGGGTTGAGCGTCTTTCCGGCTATAAGGACGCGCTGGCGCAGCACGGCATTGCCCTGCGTGACGAGCTGATCGCCGAAGGAAAGTGGAATCCGGCCAGCGGCGCGGCGGCGGTCACGGCGTTGCTTACCCGCGGCGAACCGTTTACCGCGCTGGTGGCGAGCAACGACGATATGGCGATTGGCGCTATCAGCCAGCTGCACAAGAGCGGCGTCGCCACGCCGGGCGCGGTGTCCGTCATCGGCTTTGACGACGTGGCCATCGCGCCCTATATCGTGCCGTCCCTCTCCAGCGTGCGTATTCCGGTGACGGAGATGATTCAGGAAACCATCAGCCGCCTGATTTTCATGCTCGACGGCGGTGAGTTTAAATATCAGCAAACCTTCTCCGGCGAGCTTATCCTGCGCGACTCCGTTATTGCCGGCCCGCACCGCTGACGTCGACATCTGTCATCGTCACTAATGACGATGACAGCATGCCATGCTTTTTTTATTCTTTAAAATCAATGCGTTAAAAACTGGCACACTTTATGAATAACTCCGCGCATAACCGTTATGCCGGAGAAGCAGATGAACCGTTTTATTATGGCCGATGCCAGTAAATGCATTGGTTGCCGCACCTGTGAGGTTGCGTGCGTGGTGTCCCATCAGGCAGAGCAGGACTGCGCCGCTCTGACCCCCGACACGTTCCTGCCGCGTATTCACGTTATTAAGGGCGTGAATATTTCAACCGCCGCCATTTGCCGTCAGTGTGAAGATGCGCCCTGCGCTAACGTCTGTCCGAACGGGGCAATTAAGCGTGAAAAAGGCTTTGTGCACGTGATGCAGGAGCGCTGCATCGGGTGCAAAACCTGCGTGGTGGCGTGTCCGTATGGCGCGATGGAGGTGGTGGTCCGCCCGGTGGTGCGCAACAGCGGTATCGGGCTGAGCGTGCGCGCGGAGAAAGCCGAAGCCAACAAATGTGACCTGTGCTATCACCGCGACGCCGGTCCGGCATGTATGGAAGCCTGCCCGACGCACGCGCTGGTGTGCGTGGATCGCGACAAGCTCGAACAGATGAGTGCCGAAAAACGCCGCCGCGCGGCCTTCGACACTTCGTCATCGCTGCTGTTTTAAGCCGCAATGAGCGTTAACGGCGTTCAGCTTCGGGTGCGCGGCAAAGTGCAGGGCGTGGGGTTTCGCCCCTTCGTCTGGCAGCTGGCGCACCGGCTGAAGCTGGCAGGCGACGTGTGCAACGACGGAGAGGGTGTCCTGGTGCGTCTCGCGGGTAGTGGGGGTGACTTTACCGCGAGGCTGCGCCAGGACTGCCCACCGCTGGCCCGCATCGATTGCATCGACGCGCAGCCGTTCATCTGGGCAGCGGAGCCGGTTTCGTTCGTCATTCGCCACAGCGAGGGCGGGACGATGGACACGCAAATCGTCCCGGATGCCGCTACCTGTCCCGCCTGCCTGGCGGAGATGCGCGACCGCCGCGAGCGACGCTATCGCCACCCGTTTATCAACTGCACCCACTGCGGCCCGCGTTACACCATCATTAGCGCGATGCCCTATGACCGTCCGGCGACCGCGATGGCGGGCTTTCCGCTGTGCGCGCCGTGTGAAGCGGAGTACCGCAGTCCGGCCGATCGCCGCTTTCACGCCCAGCCGGTGGCCTGCCCGGACTGTGGGCCGCAGCTGGAGTGGCGAGCCGGTGACGCTGTTGCCACCCGCGAACCGGCGTTAAGCGCGGCGGTGGAGAGGCTGAAAAACGGCGGCATCGTGGCGGTCAAAGGGCTGGGTGGGTTTCACCTGGCCTGCGACGCGCTTAACCCCAGGGCGATAATGACCTTGCGGGCACGCAAGCAGCGCCCGGCGAAGCCGCTGGCGGTGATGATCCCCGATGCGGATGGCCTGCCGGAGGCGATACGGACGCTGTTACGCTCGGCCGCTGCGCCGATCGTGTTGACGCCAAAAGCCTGCCTTCCCGCGTTTCCGGAAGAGATTGCGCCGGGGCTGGATACGATCGGCGTGATGCTGCCCGCGAACCCGCTTCAGCACTTGCTGATGATGGACTGCGGGCGCCCGCTGGTGATGACCTCCGGTAACCTCAGCGGCCGTCCGCCCGCCATCACCAACCGCCAGGCGCTGGAGGCGCTCGGCGACATTGCCGACGGCGTTCTGCTGCACAACCGCGACATTCTGCAGCGGATGGATGATTCGGTGATGGATCGGGAGGGCGCAGTCCTGCGCCGCGCGCGCGGGTTTGTGCCGGATGCTATTACGCTTCCCGCCGGGTTCAGCGGGAGCCCTGCCATGCTATGCACCGGTGCGGACATGAAAAATACCTTCTGCCTGGTGCGCGGGGATCGCGCGGTGCTGAGCCAGCATTTTGGCAACCTCAGCGACGACGGCGTCGACGCCCAGTGGCGCACGGCGCTGTCGCTGATGCAGAAAATCTACGCTTTTCAGCCGGAGCGCGTGGTGTGCGATGCGCACCCGGGGTATCGCGCCCGCCGGTGGGCGCAGGAGCAGGCGCTGCCCGTTGAAACCGTGCTGCATCATCACGCCCACGCAGCGGCGTGCATGGCGGAAAATAACTGGCCGCTTGACGGCGGGGACGTTATCGCCCTGACGCTGGACGGGATCGGCATGGGCGAGAGCGGCGCGCTGTGGGGCGGCGAGTGCCTGCGGGTGAACTATCTGGACTGCGAACGGCTCGGCGGCCTGCCCGCCGTCGCGCTGCCGGGCGGCGATCTGGCAGCGAAACAGCCGTGGCGCAATTTACTCGCCCACTGCCTGGCGTTCGTACCCGACTGGCAGCAGTACCCGGAAACCGGTGCCGTACAGCGTGAGAACTGGCCGCTGCTGGCAACGGCCGTGACGCGCGGTATCAACGCGCCGCTGGCGTCGTCCTGCGGTCGCCTGTTTGACGCGGTCGCCTGCGCGCTGGGCATAAACGCACAGCGCTATGAAGGCGAAGCGGCATGCAGGCTGGAGGCGCTGGCCGCCCGGTGCGCGGGCGTCGACCATCCGGTGACGCTGGAAGCGGATAACCTTGCCGGTTTCTGGCAGCAGTGGCTGGCCTGGCGGGCGGAACCCTGCGAGCGCGCGTGGGCCTTTCACGACGCGCTGGCAAAAGGGCTGAGCAAGCTGGCGGCAACGCATGCCCGCCGTCTCTCCCTCTCTGCGGTGTGCTTCAGCGGGGGCGTCCTGCACAACCGTCTGCTTCGCGCGCGCTTTCGCTATTACCTTTCAGATTTCACGCTTCTGTTTCCTTCGCGCCTGCCCGCAGGTGACGGCGCGATTGCCTTCGGGCAGGCGGTGGTTGCTGCCGCCCGGTCATGTTCACAAAGGACTTAAAATGTTACGACTTCTACGCAATGAACCGCGCGCAGCGTGCCTGCTGCTGGCTCTGGTAATGGCTAATCTGCTGGCATGGGGGCTGGCGTGGCGCACCTTTAGCGGCAGTACGGCGCTGATGGCCGCCAGCCTGCTGGCCTGGTGTTACGGGCTGCGCCATGCGGTGGATGCTGACCACATCGCGGCCATTGATACCGTGACGCGTAAGATGATGCAGCAGGGCAAACGCCCGTCCGGGGTGGGCGCGTGGTTTTCCCTCGGACATTCCACCATCGTGGTGCTGGCGTCCATCGCTATTGCCGCCACCGCCACGGCGTTTCAGAAGAATATGGCCTGGCTTCACGAAACCGGCAGCCTGATTGGCACCGCCGTATCCGCCACCTTCCTGCTGGCGATGGCGCTGGTGAATATGGTGATCCTGCGCGGCGTGTGGCGCAGTTTCCGGGCGCTGAAAAACGGCAGGCCGGTGCGGGGGGACGTCACGCTTCCTGCGCAGGGTGGCGTGATGAACTGGCTGTTTGGCAAAACCTTCCGCCTCGTCAACAAAAGCTGGCAGATGTATCTGGTCGGCTTCCTGTTTGGCCTCGGATTTGACACCGCCACCGAGATTGGCGTGCTGGGGATCTCCGCCGCCAGCGCCTCCAGCGGTATGTCGGTATGGTCAATCATGATTTTCCCGGCGCTCTTCGCAAGCGGCATGGCGCTGGTGGATACGCTCGATAACCTGCTGATGGTTGGCGCGTACGGCTGGGCGTTCAACAAGCCGCAGCGCAAGCTGTACTACAACATGACTATCACCGGCACCTCGGTAGTGGTGGCGCTGTTTATCGGCGGGCTGGAAGCGCTGGGTCTGCTGATGGACAAATTTGGCCTCAGCGGCGGCGCGTGGGATCTGATTGGCGCGGTGAACGACAACCTTGGCGATGCCGGATTCGTGGTGGTCGGGCTGTTTGTCGCCTGCTGGCTGATCTCTATGGCCAACTACCGCTGGCGCGGCTATGACGCGCTGGTGGTGCGTTCCTGACTCAGGCTGGTGCCATAAAAAAAGCCCCAGGACATCGGGGCTGCGGACAATATAATCCAAAGGTTAAGTAAGCGTGGCAGAGAGGGTCAGGCAGGTAACGATTTCAGCAGCGCGAAGGCCTCCTTCATTCTGTCTTCGCTGACGACAAAGGCGCGCATCTGGCCGTCAGCATCCGTACCGCGCGCCACCATGCCCTGAGGCTCAATGGCGATCTGCCAGTTCAGATCCTGACGCTGCGTTTCGCCCGCGAGATGCAGCGGTAGCTCCGGCGTTTTTACCTTCACCAGCATGGCGGGTAATTTCACCGGCGCACTGCCCCCGAGCAGGTTTTTCGCCAGGAACATGGCGCTTAGCTGAATCGGCTGCAGGAAAGGCAGCACCTGGCCGTTAATTTCCGCGCAGTCGCCCAGGGCATAAATGTCCGGCTGGGTGGTTTGCAGGTAGCTGTCTACCTTCACGCCGCGGTTTACTTCGGCCCCGGCGCGATGCGCCAGCGCGGTTTCCGGGCGCAATCCCGTCGCCGCAATAACCACATCCACCTCAACGCTGCGGTTGCGGTCAAGGGTCGCGCGAATACCGCCTTCGGTTTTGCTCAGGCCCTGCAGCTGCGATTTCAGCAACAGATGGACGCCCATGTCGGTCAGACGATGCTGTAAGCGACTGCTTACTTCTGCCGGCATCAGCGCCGACAGAATGCTGGCCGCGTGGTCAACCAGGGTGACGGATTTACCCGCCCGACAGAAGTCCATCGCAAGCTCGGTGCCAATCAGCCCGCCGCCGACAATCATCACCCTGTCGGCATCGCGCAGCAGGGTTTCGCTGGCCTGATACTCCTGCTGGCTGTTGAGCGTGACCATCAGCTCGCGGCCCTCAACCGGCGGCACAAACGCAGATGCCCCCGTCGCCAGCACCAGCCTGTCGTACTGCCAGGTTTTATCCTTCGCCTTCACCACGCGGGCGTCGGCGTCGATATCGGTCACCCAGGTGTACGGAAACAGACGCAGGTTATACTGTTCCGCGAACTCCCCCGCCGTCTGGCGGGTGAGATCTTCGGCGCGCTGATTCTGGCTGATGACGTGGCTCAGATCGGGCTTGTTGTATTCGTCCATGCTGTCGGCGGCGATCACCGTCAGCGGCACGCTAGCGTCCTGTTTGCGGATATTTTTCACCAGCTGGCGGGCGGCAAAGCCCGAGCCGATGATGACGATACCGTTGCTCATTTTGCCTCCGTTGCCAGTTCGTCAAAGACGTCTTTTCCGAGGGAACATTCAGGGCAGAGGAAGTTGTCCGGAACCTCGCTCCACGGCGTGCCCGGCGCGACATCCTGCAACGGCTCGCCCAGTTCAGGATCGTAAATCCACTGGCAGACGCTGCACTGCATGCGTGGGCCGAGATCGGCGCTGGCTGCCCCGGCACAGGCTTGCGGCTGTTCGGCGGGCTGGGCTGCAACCTCAGGAAGCGGTGCGAGCGCCCACTGGCGTGCAATGTCGCGGCCATGCTGACGGCAGACTTCCAGCGCGTCGAGATCCGGGCGCCATTTCGCCTTCAGGCTCATGGACATCTCAAAACCGGCGTCCTGTAAACGGGTGGAGAGACGGTCTACCGCACCACCGCTCCAGCCGTGAGAACCAAAGGCGCTGGCGCGTTTGTTACGGAAGCGCAGGCCGGTCATCTCCTCCACCAGGCCAGCAATTTTCGGCATCATCACGTTGTTCATGGTGGAGGTCCCCACCAGCACGCCTTTAGAGCGGAAGACGTTGGTCAGGATTTCGTTTTTATCGCTGCGCGCCACGTTGAAGATTTTCACCGCCACGTTCGGGTCGACTTCGTTAATCCCCTGGGCAATCGCGTCCGCCATCATGCGGGTATTGTTGGACATGGTGTCGTAGAAGATTGTGATACGGTCTTCCTGATAATCCGCGGCCCATTTCAGGTACAGCTCAACGATCTGGGTTGGGTTTTCACGCCACACCACCCCGTGGGAGGTGGCAATCATGTCCACCGGCAGGTTGAAGCCGAGGATCTCGGTGATTTTTGGCGTTACCAGGCGGCTGAACGGCGTCAGGATGTTGGCGTAGTAGCGCTGGCACTGTTCGAACAGCTCGGCCTGATCCACTTCATCGTTGAACAGGCGTTCGTCGCAGTAGTGCTGGCCGAAGGCGTCGTTGCTGAACAGCACCGCGTCGCCGGTCATGTAGGTCATCATGCTGTCCGGCCAGTGGAGCATCGGGGTTTCCACGAAGATCAGCTGTTTGCCGTTGCCGATATCCAGCGTGTCGCCGGTTTTTACGGTGTGGAAGTTCCACTCCGGATGGTGGTGGTGGCCGTTGATGGAGTCAATGGCGTTGGTGGTGCAGTAGATCGGGGTGTCCGGGATGTTAGACATCAGCTCGGTCAGCGCCCCGGCGTGATCCTCTTCCGCGTGGTTGATGATGATGTAGTCGATATCGTTCAGGTCGATTTCGCTGCGCAGGTTCTGCACGAACTCGCGGCTGAATTTGTGGTCGACGGTATCGATGAGGACGTTTTTACCTTCACGGATGAGATAGCTGTTGTAGCTGCTGCCGCGCAGCGTTTTATATTCCGTACCGTGGAAATCACGTACTTCCCAGTCACGTTGACCAACCCAATGAATGTTATTTTTAACCAGAATAGACATAGCAACCTCAGCGTAATACAGCGTTTTCAAATAAGATGCTGTACCTATATCAAGTTGCGTGCCAACTTTTTAACTTCTTGATAATAATGAAAATATAAATTTATGACCCCTAATGGGTAGTCATTATGACTATCTAAAAAGCTGTCAATATGACACTATGCATTGTCAAAATGACTGTGAGGCAGACATGAGCTTTTCCGTAGACGTGCTGGCGAAGATCGCCATTGAACTGCAAACCGGTATCGGGCATCAGGACCGCTTTCAGCGGCTGATCTCTACGCTGCGCCACGTGCTGGCGTGCGATGCGTCGGCGCTGCTGCGCTATGAGGGGCGGCAGTTTATTCCGCTGGCAATCGACGGGCTGGCGCAGGACGTGCTCGGGCGACGCTTTACGCTGGAAGGCCATCCGCGTCTGGAGACCATCGCCCGCGCGGGTGACGTCGTGCGGTTTCCGGCGGACAGCGATCTGCCCGACCCGTACGACGGGCTTATTCCCGGACAGGAGAGCCTGAAGGTGCACGCCTGCATCGGCCTGCCGCTCTTCGCAGGGCAGAACCTGATTGGCGCGCTCACCCTCGACGGCATGTCGCCGGACCAGTTTGATACGTTCAGCGACGAAGAGCTGCGCCTCATTGCCGCGCTGGCGGCCGGTGCGCTGAACAACGCCCTGCTGATAGAGCAGCTGGAGAGCCAGAATATCCTTCCCGGCAGCCCGACGGCGTTCGGCGAGGTGGCGCACACGGAGATGATCGGCCTTTCGCCGGGCATGGAGCAGCTCAAAAAAGAGATTGAGATAGTCGCCGCGTCCGACCTGAACGTGCTGATCTTCGGGGAAACCGGTACCGGTAAAGAGCTGGTGGCGAAAGCCATCCATGAGGCTTCGCCGCGCGCGGTGAACCCGCTGGTGTACCTCAACTGCGCGGCCCTGCCTGAAAGCGTGGCGGAGAGCGAGCTGTTCGGCCACGTCAAAGGGGCGTTTACCGGGGCGATCAGCAACCGCAGCGGCAAGTTTGAAATGGCCGATAACGGCACGCTGTTCCTGGACGAAATTGGCGAACTCTCCCTTTCGCTACAGGCCAAGCTGCTGCGGGTGTTGCAGTACGGCGACATCCAGCGCGTGGGCGATGACCGCAGCCTTCGGGTGGACGTGCGCGTGCTGGCAGCGACCAACCGGGATCTGCGCGAGGAGGTGCTGGCGGGCAATTTCCGCGCTGACCTGTTCCACCGCCTGAGCGTGTTTCCGCTCTCCGTGCCGCCGCTGCGCGAGCGGGGGGACGACGTGGTGCTGCTGGCGGGCTTTTTCTGCGAGCAGTGTCGGCTCAAAATGGGGCTTTCCCGGGTGGTGCTCAGCCCCGGCGCGAGGTCGCACCTGCTGAGCTACGGCTGGCCGGGCAACGTGCGCGAGCTGGAACATGCGATTCACCGTGCGGTCGTGCTGGCGCGGGCGACGCGTTCGGGGGATGAGGTGGTTATTCATGCGCGGCATTTTGCGCTGCATGAGGAAAGTGCGCCGATCGTGAAGCCGGCTGCGCCTGAGAGCGCCAGCGAAAACCTGCGCGAGGCGACGGAAGCATTTCAGCGTCAGATGATTACCCGCGCGCTGGAGCAGAATAACCGCAGCTGGGCGGCGTGCGCGCGGGCGCTGGAGATGGACGTCGCCAACCTTCACCGGCTGGCGAAACGTCTTGGGCTGAAGGGTTAAATAATCCCTGCCTGGTAGAAATCCTGCAGGTTGATGGCGCCGCACAGCCTGCCGTGCTCGTCCACCACCGGCGCGGCGGTGATTTTGCGCTTCATCAGCACCTCTTTGGCTTCAATGGCGCGGCTGTCGGCATTCAGCGTCAGCCCGCCTCTGGTCATCGCCTCTGAGACCAGCGCCTCAAGACCGCCGCCGCCCACCAGCCAGCGACGCAGGTCGCCGTCGGTGAATACCCCCTTCACCAGGCTGTCGTTATCGCACACCGCAACCAGCCCCAGCCCGGTGCGGCTCAGCTCCAGCATCGCGTCCATCACGCTGGTGTCGAGTTTGACCTGCGGAATGGCATCGTCCGTGCGCATCAGGTGGTGAACCTTGTTGAGCAGGCGTGCCCCAAGCGCCCCGGCCGGATGCGAACGGGCAAAGTCTTCTTCATTAAAGCCGCGCGCCTGCATCACCGCCATCGCCAGCGCGTCGCCCATCATCAGCGTGTTGACGGTGCTGGAGGTCGGTGCCAGATGCATCGGGCAGGCCTCGCGCTCAACGGAGATATCCAGCGTGGCCTTAGCGGCCAGCGCCAGCGGCGAGCGGGATTTTCCGGTCATCGCCAGCAGCGCAACCGATTTTTCCTGCAGACGTGGAATAATGAGATCCAGCTCTTTGGCCGAGCCGGAGTAGGAGATAAACAGCATCACGTCGCGGCTTTCGATCATCCCCAGATCGCCGTGCAGCGCTTCGGCAGGGTGAACGAAGAATGCCGGGGTGCCGGTACTGGCAAGCGTCGCCGCAATCTTCTTGCCGATATGGCCGGATTTACCAATGCCCGCCACAATCACTTTGCCTTCGCAGTGGATAATGGTGTTGGCCGCGCGGACAAAATCCTCGCCCAGACGTTCCGGCAGGCGGCTGGCCTCCTGTAGCTCAAGCATCAGCGTCTGGCGGCCCGTTTCTAACAGAAAATCACTCATCTCTCTCTCCGGTTACGATCACGTCGATGCCTTTCTCTTCCAGCGCTTTTTTAAACGCCGGGTCGATACCCGCGTCGGTAATCAGCTTGTCGACGCTTTCCAGGCTACAGACAATGTTGGGGCTTTTACGGCCAAACTTCGACGAGTCCGCCATTAAAATGACCTCCCGCGCGGCGTTACACATCGCTTTGCTGACGCTGAACACCTCGTTGAAGGTGGTGACGCCCGCGTTCAGGTCAATACCGTCGGTGCCCATAAACAGCTTATCGAAGCTGAAGTGGTCGAAGGCGTTCTCCGCCAACTGGCCGTGAAACGACGCCGATTTCTTACGGAAGGTACCGCCGGGCATCAGGATGGTCTGCTCGCTGTCGAACTCCGACAGGGCATTGACGATGTGCAGGCTGTTGGTCATCACCGTGATGTTGTTAAAGCGGCTGAGCAGCGGGATCATCTGCAGGACGGTGCTGCCCGCGTCGAGGATGATGGAATCACCGTCGTGAATGAATTTCACCGCCGCTTCGGCAATCAGCGCCTTCTGGTGGGTGTTAATCAACGTTTTGTGATCGATAGGCGGGTCGGCTTCATCCTTATTGAGCACCACGCCGCCGTAGGTACGAATGACGGCGCCGGAGTTTTCGAGCAACACCAGATCCTTGCGTATTGTCGTGCCGGTGGTGTCAAAGTAGTGGGCCAGCTCTTCTACCGAGCACTTTCCCTGCTTTTGCAGATGCTCAAGAATGGCCGCCTGCCGCTGACGAGGTTTCATAGGCGCTTCGTTCCTTACGTTGCGAAATGATAATTTCGCAAGTCTGTAACTTTCACAACGAAATTATCCATGTTTCAGATTAAGCGCTAATGATAGTGCATTCTGACAGAGCGAATCATGGGGAAAGATCACATCAGGTTGTAATTCATGCAGCGCGATACCGTTGATTGCCTGAATTTTCGCCGGACGGGCAAACACCGTCATGCCGCGCATGATGAGGGAGTCGCACACCCGATCGTGTTCATCCAGCGCAACGGCAACCACCACGCGCGGTTTGAAGCGGCCGCCGGAGCGCCCGACGCCCACGCGGCCTTTCTGGCACAGGGCGTCAAACGCGCGGTTAAACTGGTGAATTTGCCAGCCGCCGAACGCCATCTGGCAGAGCCAGGCGAGGGCGGCGACGGTGATTAATGCGGTTACCATATCGGCTCCTTATTTTTCCTCACCCCTCACCCTAACCCTCTCCCCACAGGGGAGAGGGGACAAAACACACCCTCTCCCCTGTGGGGAGAGGGCCGGGGTGAGGGGAAAACAAACCGCTCGATCAGAACATCACCTGCCCGCCGGTGACGTTAATCGACTGCCCGGTGCAGTACGAGGCCTTCGGGCTGGCGTAAAACAGCAGCATGTTCAGCACGTCCTGATAGTCGCACCCGCGCTTCAGCGGCACTTTATCGATGTAGTACTGCTCCACTTCCTCAGCTTTAATTCCGAGCTTGGTGGCGTACTGCGGCAGCAGGGACTGGAACATCGGCGACTTCAGCAGGTTGCCCAGCATCAGCGAGTGAACGGTAATCCCGTATTCGGCCAGATCAAGCGCCAGGGACTGCGTTAGCCCCACGCCGCCGAACTTCGCCGCGCTGTAGCCGGAGTTATGCTTGCTGCCCACTTTCCCGGATTTCGAGTTGATCTGAATGATGCGCCCCTGAATGCCGTCGCGGATCATCAGGCGGGAAAACTCGCGGGCGCAGAGGAAATAGCCCACCAGATTCACCTGCAGCGAGCGGTCAAAGTCCCCCAGCTCGAAATCGCTGATGAACGCCGCTTTCGCTATCCCCGCGCTGTAGACCAGCAGGTCGGTACGGCCAAATATCTCGTCCACGCCGCGGGCGAGGGCCATCACGCTCTGCTCGCTGGTGGCGTCTGCGCCAAACCCGTACGCCATCCCTTCGCCATACTCGGTGTTGATGGCGTCCGCCACGCGGGCGGCTTTTTCACTCTGAATATCCACTACCGCCACGCGGTAACCCTCAGCGGCAAGCCCACGGCAGAGGAACTCGCCTAAGGTTTGTCCCCCACCAATGACAACGGCAACCTGACTCATGTGACTCTCCTTAATTACGCAACAAATTTTAACGTGCAGCCTGGGGTAACAGCCTGCGGAACCGGGCCATCAACGTGCACCGTGCCGGGATATTCCGCCTGCGGCTGGCCGTCGAAGCGCAGGGTGATGTGGCCCAGCTCGCGCAGGTTCTGCTCGGCCACGTCGCCGACGGCGGTCACGGCATAGCGCGCCTCGCCCAGTTCAAGCTGACTTCCTGCCTTCAGCTCGCCGTTAAGCTCGCCGTGGCAGTGGATAAAGCAAAATTCTTCGATATCCGCCGGTGCTCCTTCGCGGAAGGTGATCAGCATCTGGTCGCTGAGCGCATCCGCTGCGCTCTGGCCGATGCGGGTAATCGTGGTCTGGTAAATAACGGTCATCGCAGGAACCTCTTATTGATAAATAAAGCCGGAGACAAACCAGGCAATCAGCACCGTTGGCGCGCCCGTCAGGAAGCGGCTGACCAGCACGGACGGCACGCCCACGCGCACGGTCTCCTGACGCGCTTCGGCCAGCGACAGCCCGACGGGGATAAAGTCGCACGCCGCCTGGGCGTTAATGGCAAACAGGGCGGGCAGGGCGAGGTGCGGGGGAATGTTGCCCAGGCCAATCTGCACGCCAATCAGCACGCCGATGACCTGGGCAATCACCGCGCCCGGGCCAAGAAACGGCGACAGCAGCGGGAAGGAGCAGATCAGCGCCAGCGTCACCAGCCCGAGCGGATGGCTGGCGAGCGGGGCAAGGCCGTGGGCAATCCAGTCCCCCAGGCCGGACGCCATGATGATGCCGATCAGCGCCGAGACGAAGGCCATAAACGGCAGAATGGTTTTCAGCACCGTGTCGATGGTGTCGCGCCCGGACTGGAACAGCACCGCCACGGCGGACCCCATCCCCATCCCGACCTTCGCCAGCAGGCCGTCGCTCTGCTCGGTGATCTTCTTGCTGGTGTCGTACTCGCGCGGTGCCGCTTTTTGCGGCGCGGGAGTGCCATTCACCAGAGTGATGTTTTCCTCCTTCACGCCCGAGACATAAATATCTTCTAGGATGTACTGCGCCAGCGGGCCCGATTTTCCGGTGGAGTGAATATTCACCGTAGGAATGCGGCGCTTTGGGTAGATGCCGCAGCGCAGGGTGCCGCCGCAGTCGATGACCGCCACGCCGATTTCCGCTTCCGGCGGCTCGCCCTCCCTGAAGCCGTCGACCGCTTCCCAGCCGGTGAGCTCGCGCAGCCTGTCAACGATCGCCGGGCGCGTGCCCGCGGTAATGTAGACGATCTTTTTGCCTGCGGCGGCGTCGAACTCCAGAGGGCCGCCCCAGCCGCCCGTGCCTTTCTCAATGCGGATCCGGTTCATGCTGTCGCTCCTGAAAGGTGAACTTTTTGTTCAAGCTGGATGCCCATTTTTCTCTCGAAAAGGGTGGTGGTCAGGTCCGTTACCCAGCCGCGGAAGAAGTTAGTCACCAGGCCAACCAGCAGGTAGCTCACCGCCAGCGGGCCGAGCGGCAGGCCAAGGGTGGTGAGGCCGCTGGCGATCCCGAGGTAAACAAACAGCTCGCCGGGGTTAATGTGCGGAAACAGGCCGTTCATGGAATGGCAGCTGTAGGAGGCGGCGGCGTAGTAGCTCGGCTTGTACTTCTCCGGCATAAAGCGGCCAAGGCTTAAGGTCATCGGGTTGCAGAAAACAAAGGTGCCGATGAAGGGCAGTATCAGGTAGCGGGACAGCGGGTTTCCGGCACAGCGCTGGGCGAAGCGTTCAATGCGCTGCTGGCCGATAAAGTTAATCAGCGCGTTCATGATCACCAGCAGGCTGATCAGCAGGGGCAGGATCCCGGTCACCATGCCGGTGAACACTTCGCCCCCTTTCTGGAACAGCCCGATGAACCACTCGGCACCGTGGGTGATGGTTTCTATCATTCTTCTCTCCTGTAAGGCTTTTTTGTTTTGTATAACTGGGGCTAATAATAATCACTTTGAAAGGTTTTAAAGTGTTATTTAGATCTCACAATGAAAGAAAAATAGATTATTTTGAAAGTTTATTGATGCGGTGAATTGTTTTCGGCAGAAAAAAGCGCTGATTTACGTTGGGAAGGTGCGTACCGCTTCCTTGAGGAGTCGGGGATGCTTTACCATACTGGGTTCTTACCGGACTCGTTAAATGGATGCCACATGTTCAAGCGTCGTTATGCAGCGCTGTTGCCTGCGCTTATTCTCCTGTCTGCCTGTAGTAGCAAACCTAAGACCGAAGCCGCTCAGCAAACGGCGGGCGCGCCTTCTGGCGGGTTCCTGCTGGAGCCACAGCACAATATGATGCAGATGGGCGGCGACTTCGCGAATAATCCTGCGGCCGAACAGTTCATCGATAAAATGGTGAGCAAGCACGGTTTTGACCGCCAGCAGCTGCATGCCATTTTGTCCCAGGCGAAGCGTCTGGACTACGTGCTGCGCCTGATGGACCGCCAGGCACCGACGGCCCAGGTGCCGACCGGGCCAAACGGCGCGTGGCTGCGCTACCGTAAACAGTTTATTACCCCGGACAACGTGCAGAATGGCGTGGCGTTCTGGAACCAGTATGAAGATGCGCTCAACCGCGCGTGGCAGGTCTACGGCGTGCCGCCGGAAATCATTGTCGGGATCATCGGCGTGGAAACCCGCTGGGGACGCGTGATGGGCAAAACCCGCATTCTTGATGCGCTGGCGACGCTCTCCTTCAACTACCCGCGCCGCGCCGAGTATTTCTCGTCTGAACTGGAAACGTTCCTGCTGATGGCGCGAGACGAACAGGACGATCCGCTGGATCTGAAAGGCTCGTTCGCCGGTGCCATGGGCTACGGCCAGTTTATGCCGTCTTCCTATAAGCAGTACGCGGTTGATTTTAACGGCGATGGACACATTAACCTGTGGGATCCTGAGGATGCCATCGGCAGCGTGGCTAACTACTTCAAAGCACACGGCTGGACGCCGGGCGGCCAGGTGGCGGTGCAGGCGAACGGCGAGGCGTTTGGTCTGGCAAACGGATTCAAAACCAAATACAGCGTTGCGCAGCTGGCAGCGGCAGGCCTAACGCCGACGCAGCCGCTGGGTAACGTTGACCAGGTGAGCCTGCTGCGTCTGGACGTGGGGACCGGTTATCAGTACTGGTTCGGCCTGCCGAACTTCTACACCATCACCCGCTACAACCACAGCACGCACTATGCGATGGCCGTGTGGCAGCTGGGCCTGGCGGTATCGCAGGCGCGTGTGCCGGCGGCGTCACCGTTCAGTCAGTAATGGCCTTCTCCGCAGCCGGTGCGCCCGCACCGGCTATTTTCTGAAGCCCCCTCGTAAAACCTGAAGCGCGTCCCCATATCTGATAAGAAAGTGCTATCTTGTGCTGCATGTTTTCTACGGCCTGGAGCGATAATGACTGACCATGAATTGATGCAGCTTAGCGAAGTGGTAGGGCTGGCGCTGAAGCAGCGTGGCGCGACCATCACCACCGCAGAATCCTGCACCGGCGGCTGGGTGGCGAAGGCGATTACCGATATTGCCGGCAGTTCCGCCTGGTTTGAACGCGGGTTTGTAACCTACAGTAACGAGGCTAAAGCGCAGATGATCGGCGTGCGTGAAGCCACGCTTGAACAGCATGGCGCGGTCAGCGAGCCGGTGGTGATCGAGATGGCTATCGGTGCGCTCAAAGCGGCGCGGGCAGATTACGCGGTTTCCATCAGCGGCATCGCGGGGCCGGACGGCGGCAGCGACGTGAAGCCTGTCGGCACCGTCTGGTTTGGCTTTGCCACCTCTCAAGGTGAAGGGATCACCCGCCGGGAATGCTTCAGCGGCGACCGCGAAAGCGTGCGTCGTCAGGCCACCGTTTATGCTTTAAAAACGCTCTGGCAACATTTTCTACAAAATACTTGATACTGTATGACTATACAGTATAATTGCCTCAACAGAACAGAAGTCCATGGTGAAGCGCAGTTGCTTCTCCCGGCATGACAGGAGTAATAATGGCTATCGACGAAAACAAACAGAAAGCGTTGGCGGCAGCACTGGGCCAGATCGAAAAGCAATTCGGTAAAGGCTCCATCATGCGCCTGGGTGAAGACCGTTCCATGGACGTGGAAACCATCTCTACCGGTTCGCTTTCTCTTGATATCGCACTGGGCGCTGGCGGTTTGCCGATGGGCCGTATCGTAGAAATCTACGGTCCGGAATCCTCAGGTAAAACGACCCTGACGCTGCAGGTCGTTGCGGCGGCACAGCGTGAAGGTAAAACCTGTGCGTTTATCGATGCCGAGCACGCGCTGGACCCAGTCTATGCCCGTAAACTGGGCGTTGATATTGACAACCTGCTGTGTTCTCAGCCAGACACCGGCGAGCAGGCACTGGAAATTTGTGACGCGCTGGCGCGCTCAGGTGCGGTTGACGTGATCATCGTCGACTCCGTTGCTGCGCTGACGCCAAAAGCGGAAATCGAAGGTGAAATCGGTGACTCTCACATGGGCCTCGCGGCACGTATGATGAGCCAGGCGATGCGTAAGCTGGCGGGTAACCTGAAGCAGTCCAATACGCTGCTGATCTTCATCAACCAGATCCGTATGAAAATTGGTGTGATGTTCGGTAACCCGGAAACCACCACCGGTGGTAACGCACTGAAATTCTACGCCTCTGTCCGTCTGGATATCCGCCGTATCGGTGCGGTGAAAGAGGGCGAGAACGTGGTGGGTAGCGAAACCCGCGTGAAGGTTGTGAAGAACAAAATCGCAGCACCGTTCAAGCAGGCTGAGTTCCAGATCCTCTACGGCGAAGGCATCAACTTCCTCGGCGAGCTGGTTGACCTGGGCGTGAAAGAGAAGCTGATTGAAAAAGCGGGCGCATGGTACAGCTACAACGGCGACAAGATTGGTCAGGGTAAAGCGAATGCTATCTCCTGGCTGAAAGAGAACCCGGCTGCGGCGAAAGAAATCGAGAAGAAGGTGCGTGAGCTTCTGCTGAACAACCAGGACTCTAAACCTGATTTCGTGGTTGACGGCGCGGATGCTGAAGAAACCAACGAAGACTTTTAATCCTCTCGGATAAAAATGAAGGGCTGCTGATGCGGCCCTTTTTGCATTTCTGAATCGACAGGTTTTTTATGAGTGAACCAACATCGCGCCGACCCGCCTACTCGCGCCTGCTGGACCGGGCTGTGCGTATTCTCGCCGTGCGCGACCATAGCGAGCAGGAGCTGCGGCGGAAACTGTCAGCGCCCGTCATGAGCAAAAACGGGCCGGAAGCGATTGATGCCACCGCGGAAGATTACGACCGCGTGATTGCCTGGTGCTACGAGCATCATTATCTTGATGACGGCCGTTTTGCCTCACGCTTTCTCGCCAGCCGTGGCCGCAAAGGCTACGGCCCGGCGCGTATCCGCCAGGAGCTGAACCAGAAAGGCGTTGCCCGTGAAGCCATTGAAAAAGCCATGCGTGAAAGTGACATCGACTGGTGCGAACTGGCGCGCGAGCAGGCGGTACGAAAGTACGGCGAGCCGCTGCCGCGTGAATTTTCGGAAAAGGTTAAAATCCAGCGCTTTTTGCTCTACCGGGGCTTTCTGATGGAAGATATTCAGGATATCTGGCGTAATTTTACCGATTGAACGCATGCGGGATTTTACTTCCCACTAAAGAAAACTTATCTTATTCCCACTTTTTCCAGTAGCTGGTCCGTCCAACTGTTTTCAGATACAGATCTGCTGCGACATTTCGTTAGCTTGATTTCAGGATAATTATGAGCAAGAGCACCGCTGAGATCCGTCAGGCGTTTCTCGATTTTTTCCATAGTAAGGGACACCAGGTTGTTGCCAGCAGCTCCCTGGTACCGAACAATGACCCGACTCTGCTGTTTACCAACGCCGGGATGAACCAGTTCAAGGATGTGTTCCTTGGTCTCGACAAGCGTAATTATTCCCGCGCCACAACCTCACAGCGTTGCGTGCGTGCGGGCGGTAAACACAACGACCTGGAAAACGTCGGTTACACCGCGCGCCACCACACCTTCTTCGAAATGCTGGGTAACTTCAGCTTCGGCGACTACTTCAAACACGACGCCATTCAATACGCGTGGGAACTGCTGACCGGTGAAAACTGGTTCAACCTGCCGAAAGAGCGTCTGTGGGTCACCGTTTACGAGACCGATGACGAAGCGTTTGAGATCTGGGAAAAAGAAGTTGGTATCCCACGCGAACGTATCATTCGTATCGGTGACAACAAGGGCGCGCCTTACGCGTCCGACAACTTCTGGCAGATGGGTGACACCGGTCCCTGCGGCCCGTGCACCGAGATCTTCTACGATCACGGCGACCATATCTGGGGCGGCCCTCCGGGCAGCGCGGAAGAAGACGGCGATCGCTACATTGAGATCTGGAACATCGTCTTCATGCAGTTCAACCGTCAGGCTGACGGCACCATGGAGCCGCTGCCAAAACCGTCCGTTGATACCGGCATGGGCCTGGAGCGTATCGCGGCCGTTCTGCAACACGTCAACTCCAACTATGAAATTGACCTGTTCAGCACCCTGATTAAAGCCGTTGCCGACGTGACGGGCGCAACCGATCTGAACAACAAATCTCTGCGCGTGATTGCGGACCATATTCGTTCCTGCGCGTTCCTGATTGCTGACGGCGTTATCCCGTCGAATGAAAACCGCGGCTACGTGCTGCGTCGTATCATTCGCCGCGCGATCCGTCACGGCAACATGCTGGGCGCTAAGGACACCTTCTTCTATAAGCTCGTTGGGCCACTGATTGGCGTAATGGGTTCTGCCGGCGACGAGCTGAAGCGCCAGCAGGCGCAGGTAGAGCAGGTTCTGAAAACCGAAGAAGAGCAGTTTGCCCGTACGCTGGAGCGCGGACTTGCGCTGCTTGACGACGAGCTGGCAAAACTGAAGGGCGACACGCTGGACGGCGAAACCGCTTTCCGCCTGTACGACACCTACGGCTTCCCGGTTGACCTGACGGCTGACGTTTGCCGCGAGCGCAACATCAAGGTTGACGAAGCCGGCTTTGAAGCCGCAATGGAAGAGCAGCGTCGCCGCGCGCGTGAATCCAGCGGTTTTGGCGCGGACTACAACGCGATGATCCGCGTGGACAGCGCGTCTGAATTCAAAGGCTACGAAGAGCTGGCGCTGACCAGCAACGTGACCGCACTGTTTGTTGACGGCAAGGCCGTAGACAGCATCAGCGCGGGCCAGGAAGCCGTGGTCATTCTGGATAAAACGCCATTCTATGCGGAATCAGGTGGTCAGGTTGGCGATAAAGGTGAACTGAAAGGCAATGGCTTCAGCTTCAGCGTGAGCGACACTCAGAAATACGGTCAGGCGATCGGTCACCAGGGCAAACTGGTTTCCGGCTCTCTGAAGGTGGGTGAGGGCGTTCAGGCTAACGTTGATGAAGCCCGTCGCGCGCGCATTCGTCTGAACCACTCTGCAACCCACCTGATGCACGCAGCCCTGCGTGAAGTGCTGGGTACCCACGTTGCACAGAAAGGTTCTCTGGTTAATGACAAAATGCTGCGCTTCGACTTCTCGCATTTTGAAGCGATGAAGCCGTCTGAAATCCGCGCGGTGGAAGACCTGGTGAACGCGCAGATCCGCCGTAACCTGCCGATCGAAACCCATGTAATGGATCTCGAGGCGGCGAAGAAAGCGGGTGCAATGGCGCTGTTCGGCGAGAAATATGACGATCGCGTGCGCGTACTGAGCATGGGCGACTTCTCTACCGAGCTGTGCGGCGGTACTCACGCTTCTCGCACCGGCGATATCGGCCTGTTCCGCATCGTTTCTGAATCGGGTACTGCTGCGGGCGTTCGTCGTATCGAAGCGGTGACCGGCGAAGGCGCAATCGCCAGCCTGCACGCGCAGAGCGATCAGCTGCACGACATCGCGCAGCTGCTCAAAGGCGATAGCCAGAACCTGAGCGAGAAAGTGCGCGTTGCGCTGGATCGTACCCGTCAGCTGGAAAAAGAGCTTCAGCAGCTTAAAGAGCAGGCTGCGGCACAGGAGAGTGCGAACCTCTCCAGCAAAGCGGTAGACATTAAGGGCGTTAAACTGCTGGTCAGCGATCTGGCGGGCGTTGAGCCTAAGATGCTGCGTACGATGGTCGACGATCTGAAGAACCAGCTTGGTTCAACGGTTATCGTGCTGGCGACGGTCGCAGAGGGTAAGGTTTCTCTGATTGCGGGGGTCTCTAAAGACGTAACTGACCGCGTTAAAGCAGGGGAACTGATTGGCATGGTCGCCCAGCAGGTGGGTGGTAAAGGTGGCGGTCGTCCGGACATGGCACAAGCCGGTGGTACGGATGCGGCGGCACTTCCCGCGGCATTAGCCAGCGTTGAAAGCTGGGTAAGCGCGAAACTGTAATAACTACAAAGCACAAGCAGACGCCATAGCGGTAACGTTATGGCGTCTTGCTCACTGCGCTATCGATAACGATAAAGTCAGGTTGAGTTTGTGTATATCGGCTAAACTTACGTTTAACAGAATGTGATGCCGTGACTGCTTACACTTTACGTGTTTGTCATCGCTTACTTTTTGGCGTTATATGATGGATAATGCCGGGATACAAGAGACCCGACTCTTTTAATCTTTCAAGGAGCAAAGAATGCTGATTCTGACTCGTCGAGTTGGTGAGACCCTCATGATTGGGGATGAGGTCACCGTGACAGTTTTAGGGGTAAAGGGTAACCAGGTACGTATTGGTGTTAACGCTCCTAAAGAAGTATCTGTCCACCGTGAAGAGATCTACCAGCGTATCCAGGCTGAAAAATCCCAGCAGTCCAGTTACTGATATTGTCGCGTCTCGCTGTCGAGCGAGACGCAACCCTCCTGCTATTTTTCCTGCATAAAGTTACCGTTCTATTTCAAACGCTGCGTTTTTAACCACCCCCATACCTTTATCTCATCAAAATCACCCGCTTCTCTCTGGAGATTTCTGTGAAGATACCTGCAAAATCCGCTTATAAAACACTCTCCTTGCGGCTTTTACATGCGAATTGCGTGCGAATTGTGCAAACGAAAAAAGCATGTGGAAAATTGTTTGACTTATAAGTCCCAGAAAGTAATATATGCGCCACGCAGCGACGAGAAGCTCTTAACGAGTTACTCGAAGCACTCGAAAGAGGCGTTGTGTGGTGAGGTGGCCGAGAGGCTGAAGGCGCTCCCCTGCTAAGGGAGTATGCGGTCAAAAGCTGCATCCGGGGTTCGAATCCCCGCCTCACCGCCATTTTGCATCCGTAGCTCAGCTGGATAGAGTACTCGGCTACGAACCGAGCGGTCGGAGGTTCGAATCCTCCCGGATGCACCATCT
>NZ_JADBRP010000008.1:0-137538 GCF_014930695.1 Enterobacter cloacae complex sp. P40C2
GATGCATCCGTAGCTCAGCTGGATAGAGTACTCGGCTACGAACCGAGCGGTCGGAGGTTCGAATCCTCCCGGATGCACCATCTTCTCCGAGATAACAGCGATGCTGTTGTTTCAAGGTCTGCGAATTAATCGCAAGCACCAGGGAGGATAACGTTGCTTTAGCAACGGCCCGAAGGGCGAGGCGCAGCCGAGTAATCCTCCCGGATGCACCATCTACTGTTTCTAAAAGCATTTCCCTGATGCATCCGTAGCTCAGCTGGATAGAGTACTCGGCTACGAACCGAGCGGTCGGAGGTTCGAATCCTCCCGGATGCACCATATTCTCCGAAATAATAGCGATGCTGTTGTTTCAAGGTCTGCGAGTTAATCGCAAGCACCAGGGAGGATAACGTTGCTTTAGCAACGGCCCGCAGGGCGAGGCGTAAGCCGAGTAATCCTCCCGGATGCACCATATTCTCCCCTTTTGTTTATTCCTTCGACGTTCCGTCAGCAATCACACTCTCTGTCAGCGACAAAAACCACCTTTTACGATAAAGTAATGCTTTGTTAATCGTTTAGCGAGAGCACGATGTACGCACAGTATGACGGTTTGATCTTCGACATGGATGGCACTCTCCTGGATACCGAACCCACGCATCGCCAGGCCTGGACCGATGTTCTTGGCCGTTACGGAATGCGCTTCGATTTACAGGCGATGATTGCCCTCAACGGATCTCCCACCTGGCGTATCGCACAGGCCGTGATTGAGCTAAACCAGGCCGATCTCGACCCGCACCAGCTCGCGCGTGAAAAAACCGATGCGGTAAAAGCCATACTGTTAGACACCGTGCAGCCTTTACCGCTTATTGACGTCGTTAAAGCGTGGCACGGACGTCGTCCTATGTCCGTCGGCACGGGCAGCGAGAGCGCCATTGCTGAAGCGCTGCTCAATCACCTTGGCCTGCGCCACTATTTTTCTGCCGTCGTTGCTGCCGATCATGTTAAAAATCACAAACCCGCACCGGACACCTTTCTGCTCTGCGCAGAATTAATGGGCGTCCCGCCTGCAAAATGCGTTGTGTTTGAAGATGCCGACTTTGGTATTCAGGCCGCGCGTGATGCAGGCATGGCGGCGGTGGACGTTCGCTTACTGTGAGTGACGCGCTGTCACTTGCTTCATTATTCGCCAGCAGTTTTTTAAGCTCCACCCTCTTGCCGGGGAATTCGGAAGTGGTACTGGTGGCGATGCTGTTGTCCGGCGTGAGTCAGCCCTGGTTGCTGGTCTTAATAGCAACAATGGGTAATAGCCTTGGAGGGCTGACTAACGTTATTCTTGGACGTTTCTTTCCGCTACGCGAAAAATCTCGCTGGCAGGAAAAGGCGGTGGGCTGGCTAAAACGCTATGGCGCTGCCACGCTGTTATTAAGCTGGATGCCTGTAATAGGCGATTTACTGTGTCTGCTGGCGGGATGGATGCGCATCTCCTGGGGACCGGTGCTCTTTTTTTTGTGCCTTGGCAAGGCGTTACGCTATGTTTTACTGGCATGGGTAACACTACAGGGTATGACGTGGTGGCACTAATTGGTGGAATGAATTCGCGACCTTCAATCGTCAACCATTACAATTATGCTGAGTGACAATTTTTTGACAGGCGGGAGGTCAAATTGATCCCGGACGTATCACAGGCGCTGGCCTGGCTGGAAAATCACCCACAGGCACTGAAGGGGATTCAGCGTGGGCTTGAGCGCGAAACGCTGCGCGTAAATGCGGATGGTAGCTTAGCGACAACGGGACACCCGAAGGCGTTAGGCTCGGCGCTGACACATAAATGGATCACAACCGATTTCGCCGAAGCGCTGCTGGAGTTCATTACGCCGGTAGACGGCGATATCGATCATATGCTGACGATCATGCGCGATGTGCATCGCTTCACCGCCCGCAACCTCGGCGACGAGCGCATGTGGCCGCTCAGCATGCCGTGCTATATCGAGCAGGGTCAGGACATCGAGCTGGCGCAGTACGGCACCTCGAATATTGGTCGGCTGAAAACGCTGTACCGTGAAGGCCTGAAAAATCGCTACGGCGCACTTATGCAGACCATCTCTGGCGTGCACTACAACTTCTCTCTGCCGATGGCGTTCTGGCAGGCGAAATGCGGTGAAACGGACAAAGAAGCGATCTCTGCGGGTTATTTCCGCCTGATCCGCAACTATTACCGTTTCGGCTGGGTTATTCCGTATCTGTTTGGCGCGTCTCCGGCGATCTGCTCCTCGTTCCTGCAGGGCAAACCGACCACGCTGCCGTTCGAGAAAACCGAGTGCGGAATGTATTACCTGCCGTACGCGACTTCCCTGCGCCTGAGCGATCTTGGCTATACCAATAAATCGCAAAGCAATCTCGGAATTACGTTTAACGATTTGCACGACTATGTGGCAGGCTTGAAGCGGGCCATTAAAACTCCGTCGGAAGAGTACGAAAAAATCGGCCTCGAAAAAGACGGCAAGCGCCTGCAAATCAACAGCAACGTATTGCAGATTGAAAACGAGCTGTATGCGCCAATTCGTCCGAAGCGCGTAACGCGCAGCGGGGAAACCCCATCGGATGCGCTGCAGCGCGGCGGTATTGAATACATTGAAGTGCGCTCGCTGGATATCAACCCGTTCTCACCGATTGGCGTTGACGAGCAGCAGGTTCGCTTCCTCGACCTGTTTATGGTCTGGTGCGTGCTGGCGGATGCGCCGGAAATGAGCGCCGACGAGCTGCTGTGTACCCGTACCAACTGGAATCGCGTGATTCTGGAAGGACGCAAGCCGGGCCTGACGTTAGGCATTGGCTGTGAAACGGCGCAGTTCCCGCTCGCGAAGGTAGGCAAAGATCTGTTCCAGGACCTGAAGCGCGTGGCCCAGACGCTGGACAGCGTGTACGGCGGTGAAGCTTACCAGAAGGTCTGCGACGAACTGGTCGAAAGCTTTGATAACCCGGAGCTGACGTTCTCGGCGCGTATTCTGCGTTCTATGATTGAACAGGGGATTGGTGGCACGGGGCGTTCACTCTCAGCGGAGTACCGCGAGATGCTGATGCAGGAACCGTTAGAGATCCTGAGCGAAGCAGATTTTGCGGCGGAGCGCGATGCGTCCATTGTGCGTCAGAAAGAGGTCGAAGCGGCGGATACGGAGTCGTTTGAGGCGTTTCTGGCGAAACAGGCCTGAACCAAAAGAAAAAGGCCACATCGCTGTGGCCAAAATATACATCTCTGAATTCAGGGATGATGATAACAAATGCGCGTCTTTCATATACTCAGACGCGCATTGTGTAGAAGAGTTCAGTTTATTTTAAAAAAAATCACTATCGGAGGTGACGTATGCCGTTATTAGATAGCTTTACTGTCGACCATACCCGTATGGAAGCACCTGCAGTCCGCGTGGCGAAGACCATGAACACCCCGCACGGCGACACGATCACCGTTTTCGATCTGCGCTTCTGCGTGCCAAATAAGGAAGTGATGCCGGAGAAAGGCATTCACACCCTGGAGCACCTGTTCGCCGGCTTTATGCGCGACCACCTGAACGGCAACGGCGTTGAGATCATCGATATCTCTCCGATGGGCTGCCGCACCGGTTTTTACATGAGCCTGATTGGTCAGCCAGAAGAGAAGCGCGTTGCGGATGCGTGGAAAGCGGCGATGGAAGACGTGCTGAAGGTAAAAGAGCAGAACCAGATCCCTGAGCTGAACGTGTATCAGTGCGGCACCTACCAGATGCACTCTCTGGAAGAAGCGCAGGAGATTGCCCGCCATATCATCGAACGCGACGTTCGCGTAAACAGCAACGATGAGCTGGCCCTGCCAAAAGAGAAGCTCCAGGAACTGCACATCTAGTGCACCTTTTCCCTCTCCTTCAGGGAGAGGGTAGGGTGAGGGTTGTTTAGCCCATGACCACAACCACAACCTTCTCCTTTACCCACCGCCCGCTTGTTCCGTTCGCACATGATTATGCTCACGGTGCCAGCGAGCCGTGGCATCGGCACGACTGCGCGCAGCTCCTGCATAGCCTGACGGGCGTCGTGCGCGTCGATACCGTCTCCGGCTGCTGGGTGGTGCCGCCTGGCCGCGGCGTGTGGCTACCTGCGGGTACGCAGCACGCCCTGCGCATCACCGGCAACGTTGCGGCCCGCACGCTATTTATCGATCCGCTGGCGCGCGCCGATCTCCCGGCGACCTGTCAGATCGTGCAGATCTCCCCGCTGTTGCGCGAGCTGATCCTTACCTCACTTACGCTTCCTGAATCTTACGCCCCCGGAAGCCGCGATGAACGCGTCTATGAGCTGATCCTCGACGAAATTCGCATCATGCCGATACTGCCGTTTCACCTGCCTGAACCGCAAAGCGAGGCGCTGCGCCACCTTTGCCAGCAGATTCGACAGGCCTCAGGCGAGAGCTGGAGCAGCGCACAGGCGGCGAAGCTGTTGAGCATGAGCGAACGGACGCTGAACCGCCATTTTCAGCAGCAGACCGGGTTAAGCTACAGCGAATGGGTGAGACGGGCACGGCTGCTGGAAGCACTAGTGCGGCTTGCGCAGGGCCAGCCGGTGCTGCGCGTGGCGCTGGATCTGGGGTACGGCAGCCACAGCGCGTTCACGGCAATGTTTCGCCGGGTGATGGGTATCTCACCCAGCGATTACTTTAAGAACGACTGACCGCGTTAAGCAGCGCCTGAAGCGATGCGCGCGCCACGTCGCCGTCAATGCCCACGCCCCAGCTGCTGGTACCGTCCTGGAACAGGCAGCGGATATAGGCCACCGAGCGGCTGTCGCTGCGTTCACCCAGGGTATGTTCGTGATAATCCTTAATCACAAACGGCGCGTCGACCCAGCGGCTTAAGCCGTGAGCGGCGGCGGAGAGCAGCCCGTTTCCCTGGCCCTCCAGCTGGCGCGTTCCCCCTTGCGTGGCGACGATCGCCGTCAGCCGCAGCAGGCCCTCCTTCTGGCCGTCGCTGCTGTAGGATTGCAGGGCAAACTGCGGGGCCGCTACCAGCCCGTAGCGGGTACGAAACAGCTGCCACAGCGCATTCTGCGTCATCTCTTTTCCGTGGCGATCCGTTTCCTGCTGCACGTGCTGGCTAAAATCCTGCTGCAGCGCGCGGGGCAACTTCAGGCCGTGGTTTTGCTCGATAAGCCACGCGCTGCCGCTTTTTCCTGACTGGCTGTTCACGCGGATGACTGCTTCATAGGTACAGCCGATATCCTGCGGATCGACGGGCAGGTACGGCATCTCCCAGCGCTCGCCAGGCCGGCGGGCATCGAAGCCTTTCTTGATGGCATCCTGATGCGAGCCGGAGAAGGCGGTATAGGCCAGCCGACCCGCCCACGGATGACGCGGATGGACGGGAAGCTGGTTGCAGGTTTCAACCGTTTCTACCACCCGGTGCATATCGCTGAAGTCAAGATTCGGGCTAACGCCCTGGCTGTAGAGATTCATCGCCAGCGTTACCAGGCAGACGTTGCCCGTGCGCTCGCCGTTGCCAAACAGGCATCCCTCCACGCGATCGGCTCCGGCCATCACCGCCAGCTCCGCGCTGGCGACGCCGGTCCCGCGATCGTTATGAGGATGCACGCTGATGCAGACGTCGCTGCGGCGGCTGAAGTGGCGGCAGAAATACTCGATCTGGTCGGCATAGACGTTCGGCGTACTCACTTCCACGGTGGCCGGTAAGTTGACGATCATCGGACGCGCCCCGCATGGCTGCCAGATATCCGCCACGGCTTCACAAATCTCCAGCGCAAACTCCGGCTCGGTAAAGCAGAAGGTTTCCGGCGAATACTCATACTGCCAGCGGGTGTCGGGGTTTTCTTCGCATAATTGCCGGATAAGCCGCGTGGAGCGCGTCGCCAGTTCGATTACCTGCGCCTTCTCCATGCCGAACACCAGACGGCGGAACAGCGGGGCTGTCGCATTATAGAGGTGTACGGTGGCCTGCTGAGCGCCGCGCAGGGACGCAAAGGTGCGGATGATGAGATCTTCCCGCGCCTGGGTTAACGCCTGAATGGTGACGTCATCCGGAATGCGGTTTTCTTCAATCAGCTGGCGCACAAAATTGAAGTCCGTCTGCGAGGCGGACGGAAAAGCAACCTCGATCTCCTTAAAGCCGCAGTCCAGCAGCAGCTCCCAGAACAGCAGCTTGCGCGCGCCGTCCATCGGCTCGGCCAGAGCCTGGTTACCGTCGCGCAGGTCGGTGGAGAGCCAGCGCGGCGCGCGCGTAATGCGTTGCTCCGGCCAGCGGCGGTCGGGCAGGGAAAGCGGGGGATAAGGCCGGTATTTGTCGGCGGGCGTGTTCAGCATGATGCGCTCCTGTTGTCTTTTCACTATCGTGAATCGATTTCAGGAGCGCTGCTTTATCGGAACTGACAATCGCTGTCGCGTTTTGGACAACGCGAATTAATGCGCGCCGCCGCCGCCGCTACCGGCTCCAAACGGCGGTTTGGCAAACCACACCAGCCCCAGCAGGACGATAAAGATCCCGGCCGAAATCCAGAAAATTTCGTTCGCCGAGATAATTAACCCCTGGTTGGTGATCTGCTGGGCAAGCCAGCCGGACGCCTGCTGCTCCGTCATGCCCATCCCCTCAAGCTGGCTATACATCTGCTGCGCGTTCGGGTTGAACGGGTTTACCGCTTCGGTCAGCTGGGCATGGTGCATCGATTCCCGGTTGGTCCACAGGGTAGTGGTGATCGAGGTCCCGATTGAGCCCGCCAGCGTGCGGGTAAAGTTCGACAGGCTCGATGCCGCCGCCATGCGCTCGGGCGGCAGGCCGGAAAGCGTGATGGTGGTCAGCGGCATAAAGAAGCACGCCACGGCAAAGCCCTGAATAAACTGCGGCCACGCGGAAGCGCCAAAGTCCATTCCCGGCTCGAACGTGTACGCGCGCCAGTAGAAGCACACGGCGTACATGATGAAGCTGAAGGTCACCAGCCGGCGCATATCGAGCTTATGGGCGAAGCGGCCAATAATCGGCGACAGCAGCACCGGTATTAGCCCTACCGGCGCGGACGCCAGCCCCGCCCAGGTTGCGGTATAGCCGTAAACCTCCTGCAGCAGCTGCGGCAGCAGAACGATCGCGCCGAAGTAGAGCATATAGGCGAGGCTGATACAGAGGCAGCCGATGGTGAAGTTTCGCGACTTAAACAGCGAGAGATCGACAATCGGGTTATCGTCCGTCAGCTCCCAGACAATCAGGAAGCTGATGGCAACCACGGCGACCACCGTCAGCACGATGATTTCCGTCGAGGCAAACCAGTCCAGCTCCTTACCGCGATCGAGCATGATTTGCAGGCTGCCGATGCCGACAACCAGCAGCGCCAGCCCGATGCCGTCGATCCGCCGCTGTTCGGTCCGCGTTTCGCGGCCGCGCAATGACTGAAGCGTCATCAGCACCACCAGCGCACCGATAGGCACGTTGATGAAGAAGATCCAGCCCCAGTGGTAGTTATCGCTGATATAGCCGCCGAGGATTGGCCCGCAAATTGGCGCGACAATCACCGTCATCGACCACAGCGCGAGCGCGATGGAGCGTTTGGCGGGCGGATAGTTATTCAGCAGTAAGCTTTGCGATAGCGGAATCAACGGACCGGCGACAATCCCCTGAATAACGCGGAAGAAGATCAGCATCGTCAGGCTGCTGGACATGCCGCACGCCCAGGAGGCAAGCACGAACAGGATCGTCGACCAGAGGAACAGCTTCACTTCGCCGACGCGCTTCGCCAGCCAGCCGGTAATCGGAATGGAGATGGCGTTCGCCACCCCGAACGAGGTAATAACCCAGGTCCCCTGGCTCAGGGATGAGCCAAGGTTACCGGCGATGGTTGGGATCGCCACGTTTGCGATGGTGGAGTCCAGCACCTGCATGAATGTCGCCAGCGACAGCGCAATGGTCATAATGACCAGCTGCGCCCCCTCCAGCGGTTTTTGCGGCTTTTGCTGTTGCATAACGCTCACCTTCGGATTAACCGGCGTTTGCCTTCACGATGTCATCGATCAGCTTATTGACCGGATCGAGGCTAATTTCACGGGCGTTACTTTCATAAGCCGGCGTGCTGCGCACCTGGCTTGCGAGGATCTGGCCGTCGCGGTTGGCGGTATCCACCGTCACCAGCGTGGAAAGGCCAATTCGCAGCGGATGGTCTGCCAGCTGTTTAGGATCCAGCTCGATACGCACCGGCAAGCGCTGTACCACTTTGATCCAGTTCCCGGTAGCGTTCTGCGCGGGCAGCAGGCTGAACGCGCTGCCGGTGCCCATGTCCAGACCGACCACTTTCCCGGTGTACTTCACGTCATCACCGTAGATGTCGCTGACCACGGTCGCGGTCTGGCCGATACGCATATGCGCAAGCTGGGTCTCTTTGAAGTTCGCGTCCACCCACAGATTGTTCGCCGGAACGACGGCCATCAGCGGGGTGGTGGTGCCAATCTGCGCGCCAGGCTGCACCGAGCGGCGAGAGACGTAGCCGGTCATCGGGCTGACGATTTTCGTACGCTGCAGGGCAAGCCATGCGTTGCGCACCTCGGTCGCCGCCTGTTTCACCGCTGGCTGGTTTTCCAGAGAGGTGCCCAGCACCATCGCCTGGTTGGCGTTGTACTGCTGAATCGCCACGTCCAGCTGCGCCTGAGCGCTGGCAACCGCATCGCGGGCGTGCTGCAGCTCTTCGCGGCCAATCAGGTTGGCGGTGCCGAGAGGAACGCGACGCTTAAGGTCGCTCTGCGCCTGCGCCAGTGCGGTTTTCTGCACGTCGATGTTGGCCTGAAGCTGCTTGCTGTTGATCATCAGCTGGCGGGTCTGACGAACGCTGGAGGCCAGCTGCGTCTGTGCTTTTTCAAACGCCTGCTGGGCGTCGGTCGGATCGAGCGTGACCAGCACATCGCCTTTTTTCACGAAGTCGGTGTTGTCGGCCCAGACTTTCGTCACGCTGCCCGACACCTGCGCCATGATTTGAACCTGGTTCCCTGCCACGTATGCATCGTCTGTCTCTTCAACATGACGCAATACTAAAAACCAATAGATCCCATATGCCACGGCAATAATAATAAAGAGCAAGGTCAGCAGAAGAAGGGCGCTCTTACGTTTGCCCTTCTTGTTGACCGGTTGCTGCGGGGGAGTGTTCTCCGCATTTGCGCTCATTGTTGTTCTCCACGATCTTTTTATTTTCACATCGGCTGAGCCGACCTGTTGTCAGAAAGGCCAGCAGTTTGACGTGCTGGCCTGTCAGTTTTTCTTTTCGAAATCTGGAATGTTGAGCGGATTGTCGCGTTAGCGCAGCGCCTCGAGAATGGTGCCATCTTCATCCATCTGGTCCAGACGGGTGAGCAGCTTGCGAGTAATGTGCTCAAGCTGGTCGCGCTCGGCGGTGCTGAGGGCAGACCAGAGCTGGTGCAGGCAGTTGTGCTGCGGCGGCAGCACTTCGCGCAGGAATTCGTGACCTTTTTCGGTCAGCTGCAGATGCAGGCAGCGGCGATCGTTATCGCTTTCACGGCGTTCGATCCAGCCGCGCTTTTCCAGCTCGTCAGCAATACGGGTTGCATTAGTACGGGATGAACCCAGCGCGCAGCTCAGTTCCGACGGCTGAATGCTATGATTTTCCTGAGACTCCAGCGTAATCAACGCCATAAACAACGTCTCGTTAATCCCTTGAGCTTTCAGCATTTTATTACGGTTTTCCAGCAGCTTACCCTGCATGTGCATGCACAGGCGCGTCAGCAGGATTTCCTGATACGGGAAGTCCTCATGACGACTGGCGCGGAACTTAAGCATTTGTTCAATGGGCGTAAACGAACTATCCATTTTGGGCATAACCTCATTAATTACAGCCGATATAGTAACGACGGTGACAAATAATGTAAATGAATTATTTGTGCGGTTATATCCGCCAAAAGTATGTCACCGTCAGAAAGCGCCGGGTAAATCCGTGACCCGGTGAGCACAGAAAGGGTGGGGTGGGTACCCGCGAAAGAGAGGACGTGAGGACAGGGGTCTGAGCTATTCATGCCGGTAGTAAATATGTCACCCACAGTAAAATTTCTGGGATAAATGATTACCGTTACATTAACAGATGCAGGCCCCCTTTACACCCCAGGAGGCCCAAAGCAATGTAAATCTTAGTGAATTGCGTCCTGACGGTGATACCCGCGCCACCATACCAGCAGGTTCACTGCCGCCACGATAGCGCCGATAGCGCATACGCCCGTCCAGCCCGCATGCTGCCACGCGGAGGCTGAAATCAGCGAGCCCACCGCGCCGCCGATAAAGTAGCTGGTCATGTACCCGGCGGTGAGGCGGTTACGCGCGTCCGGCTTCACGCGATAAATCACGGTCTGATTGGTGATATGCACGCCCTGCACGGTGAGGTCGAGGACCAGAATACCGACAATCAGCGCCAGCACCGAGGTATGCCCGTACCAGATCGCAGCCCAGGAGAGCAGGAGCAGCACCAGCCCTGCGGAGGTGGTCATGTGAGATTTGCCCTTGTCGGCCAGTCCTCCGGCCGGACGCGCGCCCAGTGCGCCCGCCGCGCCCGCCAGCCCGAACAGGCCAATGACCCCTTCCGAATAGTTAAACGGCGGGGCCGCGAGCAGAAACGCCATCGACGTCCACAAAATGCTGAAGTTGGCGAAGGTCAGGCACCCCAGAATAGCGCGCGTGCGCAGGAGCTTATCTCTGGTGAAGAGGCTGAAAACGGAAGCGAGGAGCTGCGCATAGTTCAGGTGATTCTCCTGCTTCACTTTCGGCAGGCCGCGCCACAGCGCCAGCGCCATGACAACCATCAGCACGCTCGCCACCCAGTAAACGGTGCGCCAGCCGCCGAGGCTCGCCAGCAGACCCGCAACGGTTCGCGCCAGCAGGATGCCCAGCAGCAGGCCGCTCATGATGGTGCCGACCACTTTGCCGCGTTTTTCCGGCGAGGCCAGCGTTGCGGCGAGGGGAACCAGAATTTGCGCCACCACGGAGAACAGCCCCGTCAGCGCGGTGCCGATAATCATCATCGTTAACGACTGGCTGCTGGCGGTGATCAGCATGCCGCCTGCCGCCAGAAGCGTCATGGAGACAATAAGCATCCGGCGCTCAAACATATCGCCAAGCGGCACCAGGAACAGCAGCCCTGCCGCATAGCCGAGCTGCGCGGCGGTGACGATAAAGCCGGCGGAGCTGGCAGAAAGATCGAAGGCGCGCGCGATGGTATCAAGCAGAGGCTGCGCGTAATAGTTGCTGGCGACAGCCAGACCCGTTGCCACGGACATTAAAAGGATAAGCGCGGGGCTAAGCCCCTGAGATGTTTTTGTCATTAGTTTCAGGAATCGTTAGTCAGGTGATTATTTTTCCGGAAACATAATAACTAATGATTGTGAATGTTGGGGGATTGTTACGTGATGGATTGTGCGGTTTAGGGGATGGTGCGGTCTGGTGCCCTCACCCTAACCCTCTCCCTTGGGAGAGGGCCGGGGTGAGGGGAAAAACTTACTTCTGCGCCTCAAGCGCCTCCTTCACCCAACCGTCAAACTGCTGCTGGTGGGCTTTGATCCAGCCATCCACGTGGTTCTTAATATCCGCTTCGGAGGATTTACCCGCGTGCATCATGGCGTTCTGAGCGTTGATGTCCGCCAGCGGCAGCTTCATCACGGAGAACAGCTTCGCCGCCGCCGGGTTTTTCTCGGCCCAGGCTTTGTTAGCCACAATATGCATGGTGTTCACCGGGAAGCCATAGTTCATGCCGTTCGGCAGTTTGGTGTCGATATCTTTCTGTTCGCCCGGCAGGGAGGAGAACGGTACCTGCAGCCACACCACGTCTTTGCCCGGCTTCAGCACGTCGCTCACCCAGTACGGGGTCCAGGTATAATAGATGACCGGTTTGCCCTCTTTAAAACGAGCGATGGTATCGGCCATCATCGCGGAGTAGTTACCGTGGCTCACGTCGACGGTCTTCGCCAGGTCAAAGGCCTTGTTCTGATGGTTGATCACCGCTTCACAGCCCCAGCCCGGTGAACAGCCCATCATGTCGGCCTTGCCGTCACCGTTGGTATCGAACAGTCTGGCGATCTTCGGATCCTTCAGCTGCTCAATGTTGGTGATGTGATACTTATCGGCGGTTTTTTTGTCGATCAGATACCCTTGCGCCGCGCCGGTCACGAAGGTGCCTTCCCGGTAGAACTTCTTGTCGCCGCCCGCGGCGGCATACATGTCGTCGTGCAGCGGCTGCCAGTTCACGGCGGTAAAGGTGGCGTCACCGGAGGCAATCGAGGTATAGCCCACGTTGTAATCCACTTCGCTGGCGGTATTTACCGTATAGCCCAGCTTCTCCAGCGCGCGGCTGACGATCTGCGTCTGGAAGCTCTCTTCCGAAATGGTGCTCTGCACCGGCTGTACGGTAATGCCTTTGCCCGGCAGCTCAGCCGCAAACGTGCTGGTGGAGACAAGGGTGGCAATCGCTGTAGCAAAAAGTACGCTCTGTCGCATCGTTGTTCCTTATTTTGTAAATGGACGGGTGAGTAACCCGACAGGGCCGGTGGTATACCAGCGACGGTTGCCGCGACTGCGTGAATCACGACCGACGGCCTGGGTCAGGCGGTCAAGAATAATGGCGAGGATCACAATCCCGACGCCGCCGACGGTTGCCAGCCCCATGTCGAGGCGGCCAATGCCGCGCAGCACCATCTGGCCCAGTCCGCCAACGGCAATCATCGAGGCGATAACCACCATAGACAGCGCCAGCATCAGCGTCTGGTTAACGCCTGCCATAATGGTCGGCATCGCCAGCGGAAGCTGAACCTTAAACAGCATCTGGCGCGGGCTGGCGCCGAAGGAGCGTGAGGCTTCGATCAGATCCGCCGGCACCTGGTTAATGCCCAGAATGGTCAGGCGAATAATCGGCGGCAGGGCGAAGATAATGGTCACCACCACGCCCGGCACGTTACCGATGCCGAAGAGCATCACGATAGGCACCAGATAAACGAACGCCGGGGTGGTCTGCATCGCATCCAGCAGCGGACGGATAATTTTCGCGGCCCGCGGGCTGCGCGCCAGCCAGATCCCCATCGGTAGCCCGATGACGATGCAGAACAGCAGGGCGGTCAGCACCAGCGCGAGGGTGATCATCGCCTGCGACCACGCGCCAATCGCGCCGATAGCGATCAGGGAAATCAGCGTGGCGACCCCCATCCCCGCGCTGCCAAACTGCCACGCGATAAGCGAGAACAGGATAATGGCCACCGGTGCAGGCATGCCCAGCATCAGCTGCTGGAAGCCGTTCAGGATGTAATCCACCGGGATGCGGATCCCCTGGAATACCGGGCGGAAGTGGGTTACCACCCAGTCGATCCCCTGCGTGACCCAGCTGTCCAGCGGGATCAGCGTTTTGTGGAACGGATCCATAATGTTGAAGTGTTCTGGCGCAGGCGCGGGTGCGCTGTTCAGCCAGTCTGCCGCGCCGCCGCCATCGGCCGGCGCTGGCGTGGAGCCCCACGCATCGGCAGATTGCGCAGCGCTGTCCGCCGCTTCAGTGGTGCCCCACGGGTTAGATTGATCGGTCATTGTTTGCCCCCTCGCGATCTAAAGCCTGCAGCAACATGCGTTTTGAGATGATGCCGACGTACTGTTGTTCCTCACCCACGACCGGCACGGCGCACGGCGCCTGGCCGACGTGAGAGAGCAGCTCGCTGAGCGGCGTTTCGGCGTCCACGGCAAGCGGAGCGTCAATTAACGCCGCATCGATTCCCTGGTTTTCGCCGAGTGCGGTTTTCAGAGAGTCGATGGAAACAACGCCGACAAATTTATTGCCGCGTTCAACCAGATAGCCGTATTCACGGTCTTCGTCCTGCAGCAGCTTAAGCGCGGAGCGCGGGCCAAAACCCGGCGTTTTACGGATAATGCCGTTCGGGGTTCGGCGGGCAATATCTTTGGCGCTGAATACCTGGCTAATATCCACGCCGCGGAAGAAGGTGCGCACATAATCATTTGCCGGGTTATTGAGAATTTCATCCGGCGTGCCGACCTGCACCACTTCACCATTTTGCATAATGGCGATACGGTCGCCAATACGCATGGCTTCATCCAGATCGTGAGAAATAAAAACAATTGTGCGCTGATGTTTGGCCTGTAATTTTACCAGCTCATCCTGCATCTCGGTACGAATTAACGGATCGAGTGCCGAGAAGGCTTCATCCATTAATAATATATCCGGATTAATGGCTAATGCGCGGGCTAATCCTACGCGCTGGCGCATACCGCCGGAAAGTTCATCCGGATACGCGTGCGCATAATTCTCCAGCCCCACCTGACGCAGCGCATCAAGGGCTTTTTCCTGACGTTCCTGAGCGGGCGTGCCGGCTAATTCCATGCCAAAGGCGGTATTATCCAGCACCGTCATATGCGGCATTAGGGCGAATGACTGAAACACCATCGCAATCTTCTTTCTGCGCACCTCGCGAAGCTCGGCGTCTGATATTCTGGCGATATCCACGCCGTCAATCAGCACCTGTCCGCGGGTGGGTTCAATCAGGCGATTGAGAAGGCGAACCATAGTGGATTTACCCGAACCGGATAATCCCATGATGACGAATATCTCGCCTTCTTCAATGGCCAGACTGGCGTCTTTAACGCCAAGCGATAGCCCGGTTTTTTCCAGAATTTGCTCTTTCGAAAGGCCTTTCTCAATATATTTGAATGCGCGCTGCGGATGCTCGCCAAATATTTTATAAAGATTTTTCACTTCTAATTTAATTGCCATGCAATAGAGAGTGTCCTGTTATTTGTTTATGTCGATATGATTACCATGGTAAATAGTTAACTGGCATTACCCTAACATACTCAGATTCTGAGACAACCCTGCACCGGCCTGAGGCCGAAATTTTGCCACAAGCGAAACGGCTGAATTTCCCATGAATAAAGGGCTGAGGGAGGTTTGAATTTTTCTGAATTTTTTGCTGCTGCATCGGGAAATTTCGCCTGAATCGGTGTGATTCAGGCGAATATGACGGGTAAATTACAGTGTAGTGCCTGGTGAAATAATGGTGTGGAAATAATGGGATTTATATTTAATTAATGAACGTTAATGCATTCATTAAAAATCCCAGTCCTCGTCTTCCGTCTCCACCGCTTTGCCCATCACGTACGACGACCCGGACCCGGAGAAGAAGTCATGGTTTTCGTCGGCGTTCGGCGACAGCGCCGCCAGGATCGCCGGGTTCACCTCCGCCATTTCCGGCGGGAACAGCGCCTCGTAGCCGAGGTTCATCAGCGCTTTATTGGCGTTGTAACAGAGGAACGCCTTCACGTCCTCTTCCCAGCCGGTTCCGGCGTAGAGTTCGTCGGTATAGCGCAGTTCGTTGTCGTACAGATCCATCAGCAAATCAAGGGCAAAACCCTTCAGCTCCTCGCGCTTCGCGTCGCTGACTTTCTCCAGCCCTTTCTGGTACTTATAGCCGATATAGTATCCGTGTACCGCTTCATCCCGAATGATGAGGCGAATCAAATCGGCGGTGTTGGTGAGCTTGCCCCGGCTCGACCAGTACATTGGCAGCCAGAAGCCAGAATAGAAAAGAAACGATTCCAGGAACACGCTGGCGATCTTCTTCTTCAGCGGCTCGTCGGCCCGATAATATTCCAGCACCAGCTCCGCCTTGCGCTGCAACGACGCGCTCTCCTCGCTCCAGGCGTAGGCTGCATCAACATCTCTGGTCTGGCACAGCGTCGAGAAAATCGAGCTGTAGGATCGGGCGTGCACTGCCTCCATGAAGCTGATATTCGACATCACCGCCTCTTCGTGCGGCGTCAGCGCATCGCTCATCAGCGCGGGCGCGCCCACGGTGTTCTGAATGGTGTCCAGCAGGGTCAGGCCGGTAAAGACGCGGATCGTCAGCTGCTGCTCGGCGGGGCTGAGGGTCTGCCACGCCGGAATATCGTTGGAAAGCGGCACCTTTTCCGGCAGCCAAAAGTTGCTGGTGAGGCGGTTCCACACCTCCAGATCTTTGTCGTCCTGAATCTTGTTCCAGTTAACGGCGCTCACGCGTGACAGTTTCATCCTTTCTCCTTACAGCGCGCAGGACACGCAGCCTTCAATTTCGGTGCCTTCCAGCGCAAGCTGGCGCAGGCGAATGTAGTACAGCGTTTTGATGCCTTTCTTCCAGGCGTAAATCTGCGCCCTGTTGATATCCCGCGTGGTGGCGGTATCCGGGAAGAACAGCGTCAGCGACAGCCCCTGATCCACGTGCTTCGTCGCCTCGGCGTAGGTATCGATGATTTTTTCCGGGCCGATTTCATACGCGTCCTGATACAGCGCAAGGTTCTCATTGGTCATAAACGGGGCGGGGTAGTAGACGCGCCCGGTTTTGCCTTCCTTACGAATTTCAATTTTCGACACGATCGGGTGAATGCTCGACGTGGCGTGGTTGATGTAAGAGATCGAGCCGGTGGGCGGCACCGCCTGCAGGTTCTGGTTGTAGATGCCGTAGCGCATCACGTCGTCACGCAGCTGCAGCCACATGTCGCGCGTCGGCAGAACGATCCCCGCACGGGCGAACAGCTCGCGCACCTTTTCGGTTTTCGGCTGCCAGTCGCCTTCCAGATACTGGCTGAAATACGCCCCGCTGGCGTAGCGCGACCGCTCAAAGCCGGCGAAACGCTGGTTGCGCTCGCGCGCCAGCATCATGGAGGTGTGCAGCGCGTGCCAGGTGACGGCGTAGAAATAGAAGTTGGTGAAATCGAGCCCTTCCGGGCTGCCGTAGGCGATGCCCTCCCGCGCCAGATAGCCGTGCAGGTTCATCTGCCCAAGGCCGATGGCGTGCGACGCGGCGTTGCCTGCCTCAATGGACGGCACGCTGCGGATGTGGCTCATGTCCGAGACCGCCGTCAGCCCGCGAACGGCGGTCTCCACCGTGCGGCCAAAATCGGGAGAATCCATGGTGTGGGCAATATTCAGCGACCCGAGGTTACAGGAGATATCTTTGCCGATGTCGGCGTAGTCCAGATTCTCGTCATAGGTGGAGGCGCTGTTGACCTGCAAAATCTCCGAACACAGGTTGCTCATGTTGATGCGCCCGGCAATCGGATTCGCGCGATTCACCGTGTCCTCGTACATGATGTACGGATAGCCGGATTCAAACTGAATTTCAGCCAGCGTCTGGAAGAAATCCCGGGCGTTGATGTATTTTTTGCGAATGCGATCGTCGGCAACCAGCTCGTCGTACAGCTCGCTTATCGCCACGTCGCCAAACGCTTTGCCGTAAATTCGCTCAACGTCATACGGCGAGAACAGCGCCATGTCGGCATTCTCTTTGGCGAGCGTAAAGGTGATATCTGGGATTACTACGCCAAGCGACAGGGTTTTGATGCGGATTTTTTCGTCGGCGTTTTCGCGTTTGGTATCCAGAAACCGCAGGATGTCCGGGTGGTGGGCGTGAAGATAAACGGCGCCAGCGCCCTGGCGCGCGCCAAGCTGGTTGGCATAAGAGAAGGCGTCTTCCAGCATCTTCATCACCGGGATCACGCCCGAGGACTGGTTTTCGATGCGCTTGATCGGCGCGCCCGCTTCACGCAGGTTCGAAAGCAAAAACGCCACGCCGCCGCCGCGCTTGGAAAGCTGCAGCGCCGAGTTCACCGCGCGGCCAATCGACTCCATATTGTCTTCAATACGCAGCAGGAAGCAGGAGACCAGCTCACCGCGCTGGGCTTTACCACCGTTGAGGAAGGTGGGCGTGGCGGGCTGGAAGCGGCCGGAGAGCATCTCTTCCGTCAGCCTTTCGGCCAGCGCTTCATCGCCCTGCGCCAGCGTCAGCGCCACCATGACCACGCGATCTTCAAAGCTTTCCAGATAGCGCTTGCCGTCGAAGGTTTTCAGGGTGTAGCTGGTGTAATACTTCCACGCGCCGAGAAACGTCTGGAAGCGAAAGCCGCTGGCGTGAGCGCGCTCAAACAGCGCCACCACGAAGGGGCGGTCGTAGCGGGTTAACACCCGCTCCTCGTAATAACCCTCTTTAACCAGATAGTCGAGACGCTCCTGCTGGCTGCCGAAGGTCACGCTGTTCGGGCGGACGTGGGCGGCGATAAAGGCGTCTACCGCCTCACGATCTTTACCAAACTGAATGCGTCCCTCACGGTCATAGAGGTTGAGCATCGCGTTCAGCGCGTGGTAATCCGGTGTCGCCTGAATCACGCGTTCTGCGGTTGTCGTTGCCAAAATTCGTTTACTCCTTTACGCACGTTCTCTACGTCCTGCTGTGTCCCCATCAGTTCAAAACGATAGAGATACGGCACGCCGCATTTTTGAGAGATGACATCCCCGGCGCGGGCAAAGGCCTCGCCGAAGTTGCGATTGCCCGCCGCGATCACGCCGCGAATCAGCCGTCGGTTATGGGGATCGTTCAGAAAGCGGATCACCTGACGGGGAACGGCTCCCGCCGTGCCGCCGCCGCCGTAGCTGGGCACCACCAGGATGTAAGGTTCGTCTACCCGAATACGCTCCCGCTCGTTCAGCGGAATGCGCACCGCAGGCAGCCCGAGGCGCTCCATAAACCGAAGCGTGTTTTCCGAGCTGCTGGAAAAGTAGACCAGCCCGCTCATGCACGCGTGGCCTGAGCGCTCAGGCGATTGATCATGTCCGGGCGAAAGCCGGACCAGCTGGTGTCACCGGCAACCACGACCGGAAGCTGACGGAAGCCCTGCGCCCGCAGGATGTCGGCCGCATCGGGCACCTGATCGAGATTGACCATCTCAAAGGCTACGCCGCGGCTCTCCATTGCACGCTTCGTGGCGTGGCACTGAACACAATCGTTACGAGTGTAAATAATAATGCTCATGATTCGTATTTCCATTTAGAATGAGAAATCGGCGCGAGTAAACGCGTCATGTCGTGTGTGTCTTGCTTAAGGAAATACTAGATGTAGTTGAGATAAGATTCAACCATACAAGATATGGGAAAATCAGATTGATGTAGCCCCAATGATGAGCACGGCGGGGAAGGGCGTGCTGCGCGGGTTTTTCAGGCTTTCAGGCAAAGAAAAGCCCCGGCGCCTAGGGCGACCGGGGCCGAAAGCTTACGCTTACTTACGCAGGCTGAGCAGGGCGCCGACAAAAATACCCACCGCCGCGACCGTGCCCAGCGTACAGAGCGGTTTCTCACGCACAAAGGTCGTGGCGCAGCTGGCCATGTCGCAGGCGGCCTGCGTGGTGCGTGAACGGCCGTTCATCCGTGCCCGCGTTTCACGCAGCAGAGACTGAGCCTTACGTTTCGCGGCATCTGCTTCATCCTTCGCATCAGAACCCCAGGATTTGAGCACCGCTTCCAGCGTGTCCGCTAATTGGCTGACATCGTTACGAATATCCTGAGTGTCGTCGTTAATATCGTTTCGGTTCGGTCTGTTAAACATACGATCCTCCATAATTTTGTGTTCCCGTTTAGTTTAGTTCAGAAATGTAATATCTGAAGCGAGTCACGGCTTATCGGGCAGTTTATGGAATATTCTGAAAGCCCTGCTAATGCTGAATACTGTAAGGTTGCCGGGCAGGAATGATAACGAGGAAGAGATATGTATTTACGACCCGATGAAGTGGCGCGCGTTCTTGAAAAAGAAGGTTTCACCATGGATGAGGTAACATCAAAAGCGTACGGATATCGCCGTGGCGAGAATTATGTTTACGTTAACCGTGAAGCACGAATGGGGCGTACCGCTCTCATTATTCACCCGACACTGAAAGACAGAAGCCTGTCATTTGCTGAGCCTGCCTCGGATATTAAAACCTGCGATCATTATCAGCAATTTCCGCTCTATTTAGGCGGCGAGACGCATGAGCATTATGGTATTCCGCACGGTTTCAGCTCGCGTATGGCGCTGGAGCGGTTCCTGAAAGGACTGTTTGGCGACGTACAGTAATTTTGCGACTGGCATGAGCCAGTCGCCTCACCTTACGCTTTCGCCTGGCTGTAGGGGCTGACCTTAAACAGGCGGCGGCAGTAGTCAAGAAAGTAGCCGTACACCGCACCCATCAGCATTGAAACCACGATATTTGAACTCACCGCGGCGGCGATTTGATGCCAGTCTGCGCCTACCGTCAGCAAAATAACCACGTACACCGGGGACTGGAACGTTACGTAAGCCAGCACGTCGGCCAGGTTTTTTATCCAGCCAGCCGGGCTAATACGCCGGGCGAAACGCATAACCGCGTCGCGATATAAGCCGTACGGCCAGGCAATCATGATATTTACCGGGATGGCGACCAGGCGCGACGAGAGAGACTGCTCAAAGGACATTCCCGACAGGAAAATTTCAATCAGCATGTTCACGACGGAACAGTAGACTACCATCGCGAAAGTATCCGCTACCGCATGGCGCAGGCGAGACTGCGGTGAGAACATGTCTGAACTCCTCGAACAGAACAAAAAAAGTGGCATTTTACCCGCGGCGCTTAGTGCTTTAGGTTGGTTTGTTTTGAGTGTATAGCGTATCTCTCTGGCTTTTAACTAACAAGTAGTGATTTATCTTTATTTCGTGGCACTTTGTCCACAAAATTCTCTAAAGATGCCTGTTTTTTGCGCGCTTCGTTATTTTCTTTCCCTTGTGCTTGTTTGTGTTTATAAAACAGATGTTTACGTTGGTTAAGGCAGCGTAAAATCCCTATGCCACGATGGCGAACAGGCTAATTTGCAGGCGGGTTTAAACAGGGCCCGTCGGTCAGAGGGAGAACGGTATATTCCGCAATAAAACGGCAGATATTTCGGGATTATATTAACCGGATATTTAAATCCATTTACAATAATGTCAAAACGCGCGGGTGGGTAGATATCAGCGCAAAAATCAATTATTCTGTTGCCTGATTTATGTTATACACACGAAGAAAGGTTTCTCATTATTATGGCTTTAACGTTACAGAATCTTAATAATATCCGCACCCTCCGGGCGCTGGCGCGTGAATTATCCCTGGATGTTCTGGAAGAAGTGCTGGAAAAATTCCGGATTGTCACTGAAGAAAAACGCAGCGAGCAGGCTGAATTAGAGCGTCAACGCGCTGAACAGCAGGATAAAATTAATGCTCTGCTGGAACTGATGAAAGCTGACGGTATTTCTCCGAGCGATCTGCTGGGCGGTGAGCTGGCTCACGCGGGTCAACCGGCTAAAAAACGTAAAGCGCGTGCGGCGAAATATCGTTTTATTGACGCTAACGGTGAAGAGAAAACGTGGACCGGTCAGGGGCGTACGCCGAAGCCAATTGCAAACGCGCTGGCAAACGGAAAAACGCTGGACGATTTCCTGATCTGAGTATCATCCGGGCGGTATATTCCGCCCGGCTATCGACCTAGCAGACGCCAAAATCACCCTCTTCGGTGTACAGAACAACGTCTGCCGCTTTCAGGTTATATTTCTCGCCCTGTTCGTTGCTGGCCTGCACGGCCACAATGCTTTCGCCATTTACCTCGAGCACCTTCAGTTTCGGACCACCCTGACGCGGTTGGACATAATCGCCGACAGAAAACATAGCACCTCCTCATCGTTATAACGATCTTCACCATAGCCCACGTCCGAAGCGGGGTACAGTCTAATCTGTCGGGTACTGCTTACGAGGTACCACGGTTCCACGGCATCACCTTCAGCAGCCGCGCCATGCCGCAAAAGCCCGTTACGCCGGCGAACAGCAGCCCGGCTCCCACGAAACCGCTCAGCAGGAAGAAGAGGCTGGAGACGCCATATCCCAGCACCACGCCGCAGAGGATCAGCAGCCCGGCGGCGATCTGCACCTGACGCATCAGCGGCAGCGGCTGGGTTTTGTCTTCAACGGTCAGCAGACCGGCCTGTTTCCAGCCCTGAATACCCCCCTCAACCACGAAGGCCTGAGCGGGCGACGCCGCCTGCGCAAGCCGTGCGGCATGGTTAGCCGTTCGGGCCCCGGACTGGCAGTGGAAGATTACCGTTTCACCAGGCGCGGCGTTTAGCCTGCCGGACAGGGAGTCCAGCGGTAAAGAGCGCGCAGCCGGAATATGCTCGCGGGCATATTCGTCGGCGTCGCGAATATCAATTAGCCTTGCGCCCTCAGCGATAAGCGCGTTTGCCTGCTGCGGCGAAATAAGAGGAAGAGACATATCAGCTCCTTACGGACAATAGAGGGATTTCAGGGTGCTTATCAGCTGGTGCACCGCATCGTTTTTGATGGAATACAGGATGCGCTGGGCTTCACGGGTGCTGTCGATAAGCCCCTCTTCACGCATGCGCGCCAGATGCTGAGAGGTGGCGGAGGGGCTTAGCCCCGTTGCGCGAGCCAGATCGCCCGCGCTGGTTCCGGGCGCGCCGCAGAGCGTGCACAGGATCAGCAGCCTGCGCGGGTTGCTCATGGCTTTCAGTAGCGTGGCGGCCTGTCCGGCGCTGGCCTGAAGTTGTTCGAGTTCAGTCATGGTTGTTTAGTATTTGCTTAATTAAGTAAATGCTAAACTAATGGCGTCCGTTAAGCCAGTGTCAAAAGCGTAAAAGAGGGTAAAAGGGTAATAAAGAGATGGCGATGACGGGTAAACTGGCTACGCTTAGAGAAGTGTCTTTTATAATTTTCAATTGGTTAGCTTGCACGGAGTCTTTATGGGTTTTTGGCGTGTTGTTTTTACGATTATTCTCCCGCCGCTGGGCGTTCTGCTTGGCAAGGGACTGGGCTGGGCGTTTATCCTGAACATCCTTCTGACCATTCTGGGTTACTTCCCGGGTCTTATCCACGCGTTCTGGGTTCAGACCAAAAGCTAAGTACGCCAGAGTAGATCACCGTAGATCCGGGTCAGCACGCCCTCCGGGCCAAACTGCTGTTTGATCCAGCGCGTGACCTGCCCGGTCGCCGCATGCTGCGTGGCGAGCAGCATGCGGGAATCCTGCCGCGGGTTATTAATCCGCCGCGTTACCAGCAGGCCGTCTTCCACCGCCTCACGCGTCATATACTCCGGTAAAAATCCAATCCCTTCCCCCAGGATCTGACACTGGCATTTGGTGTTGAAGTCCGGCACGAGAATTGCCTCCTGCCCGTGAAGCAGCCAGCCGACCTTCTTGTTGATGGTATGCGCGGTATCCTCAACCATGATGTTGGGATACAGGCGCAGCTGGCTTTCGGAAATCGGCTCCGGGGCGAAGGCCAGCGGATGCGTCGGGGCGATGGCAAATACCCAGCGGATCGCCCCAATCTCGGTGTAATCGATGCCGCCGCCGTCAAGCAGCGTATCCGGCGCGCCAATGGCGATATTGGCCTGATTATTAATGATCGAATCCCAGACGCCGTTATACACCTCGGTCGTCACCGTGATCTGGCAGGTGGGGAACTGTTTTTTCAGCACCTGAAGCAGCCTCGCGGTATGGTGCGGCGTATACAAAAGCTGATTAATGCAGATGCGCACTCTCGCCTCAATGCCCTGTGAAATGGTATCAATCCCGCGTTTGATGGCGTGGAAGTCATTCAGCAGGTCGGTGGCCTTACGGTAAAAGTAAAAGCCGGACTCTGTCAGCTCAATGCTGCGCGTGTTGCGTACAAACAGCACCACGTCCAGCCCGGTCTCCATGCGTTTAATGGTGTAACTGATGGCGGACGTCGTCACGCCAAGCTCGGCGGCGGCTTTGCTAAAGCTGCCAAAACGAGCCGCGGTGGTAAAGGCCAGCAGATTCTCTTCGGTAAAGATGGAATTCATATTACGGCTCCCGGTTACCATCAGTTTTGAACATATTTTAACAACGCCGTTACATCACATTTGAAGCCGGTCACAGTTCTGACTATTTGCGCAGGGCCGCGCCATGTAAGGCTTTTTTAGCCATAAGGATATTGCAGCCTGCGGCGCTAAAAAGCGGCAAACCATAAGAAAAAGGTTGCACAGACGCACGTTTTGGCCGGACTGTTGAATCTACCTCAACAATGAATTGCGTGTCGATGAATCATTTTTAAGCGGATTCTTTTATGAACAGGCTGTTGCTATTCTCAGGTCATCAGAGGTTAACATTGGGAGTCAGAATATGTCTGCAAACGCACTGGTGACGGAATTTCTGCTGGCGGCAGAAGAGGGCAATATCGACGCGCTAAAAGCCTGCCTGGATAATGGCGTGGATATTAACGCCACCAGCCGCCAGAAAAGAACCGCCATTATTATTGCCAGCCTTAAAAAGCATTACGCCTGTGTGGAGTTTTTAATTGCCGCCGGCGCGGATATTGATAAACAGGACCAGACCTGTTTTAACCCCTTCCTGATTAGCTGCCTGACCAATGATTTAACCCTGCTGCGCATTGTCCTTCCGGCGAATCCGGATCTTGACCGCCTGACGCGCTTCGGCGGCGTGGGCATTACGCCTGCCAGTGAAAAAGGGCATGTTGAAATCGTGCGTGAGCTGCTGGAAAAAACCGACATCAACGTCAACCACACCAATTTTGTGGGCTGGACGCCGCTGCTGGAGGCCATTGTGCTAAACGACGGCGGCGCGAAGCAGCAGGAGATTGTGAAGCTGCTGCTGGAGCACGGCGCGAACCCGCACATGACCGATAAATACGGTAAAACCCCGCTCGAACTGGCGCGGGAAAAAGGCTTCGATGCGATAGCCGATCTGCTGCTGGCGGCGGGCGCATAACGCATTCGGCCAGCCCTTTCCGGCTGGCCATTCATCACAAACGCATTTTAACCGACGTGCATTTTGCGCGACGGCGGCCCCCTTTTATCCTCAAACAGGTGAAAATAATGCCAACCAAAATCGTTATAAAAAAGAATACGTATTTCGATTCGGTTTCCTTAATGTCGGTTTCCACCAAAGCCAATAAATTGCCGGGCGTCGAGCAGGCATTTGTAGCCATGGCGACGGAAATGAACAAAGGCGTATTAAAAAATCTCGGGCTGTTAACGCCGGAATTAGCGGACGCGAAAAACGGCGACCTGATGATCGTCATTAAGGGTGAGGCGGCGAATGACGAAACGCTGGCTGAAATAGAAGCCCTGTTTACCCGCAAAGCGTCCGGCGGCTCGCATGAGGCACGCTACGCCACGGTGGCCAGCGCCAAAACCCACCGTCCTGACGCAAACCTCGCGGTCATTTCAGTGAACGGTACCTTCGCCGCCCGCGAGGCGCGCCAGGCGCTGGAAAACGATCTTAACGTGATGCTGTTTTCCGATAACGTCTCGCTCGACGACGAGCTGGCGCTGAAGCAGCTGGCGCATGAGAAAGGGCTGCTGCTGATGGGGCCGGACTGCGGCACCGCCATTATCAACGGGGCGGGGCTTTGCTTCGCCAACGCGGTGCGCCGCGGGTCGATTGGGATTGTCGGCGCCTCGGGCACCGGCAGCCAGGAGCTGAGCGTGCGCATCCACGAGTTCGGCGGCGGCGTATCGCAGCTGATCGGCACCGGCGGGCGCGACCTCAGCGAGAAGATCGGCGGCCTGATGATGCTCGACGCCATCGATATGCTGGAGGCGGACGAGGGCACGCGAGTGATTGCTCTGATCTCTAAGCCGCCAGCGCCCGCCGTGGCCGAAAAAGTGCTGGCCCGCGCGCGCGCCTGCCGCAAGCCTGTGGTTGTGTGCTTCCTCGGGCGCAGCGAACCGCGCGCCGACGAAGACGGCCTGCAGTTTGCGCGCGGCACCAAAGAGGCGGCCCTGAAGGCCGTGCTGCTCACCGGCATCAAAAAAGAGTCCCTTGACCTGCATCCGCTCAACTGGCCGCTGGTTGAAGAGGTGCGCGCCCTCCTGACGCCGCAGCAGAAGTACATTCGCGGCCTGTTCTGCGGCGGCACCCTGTGCGACGAAGCGATGTTCGCGGCGCTTGCGAAATTCGACGACGTCTGGAGCAACATCCAGCCCGATCCGGCCAGGCGCCTGAAGGACATCAGCGTCAGCCAGGCCCACACCTTCCTCGACTTTGGTGACGACGACTTCACCAACGGCAAACCGCACCCGATGATCGACCCGACCAACCGCATCAGCCGCCTGCTGCAGGAGGCGCGCGATCCGCAGGTGGGCGTCATCGTGATGGACTTCGTGCTCGGCTTTGGCGCACATGAGGATCCGGTGGGGGTGATGCTCGACGCCATCAAAGAGGCGCAGGCGATAGCGAAAGCCGATAACCGTCCGCTGGCGATCCTCGGCTACGTCCTGGGGACCGACCAGGATCCCCAGTCGCTGGCGCAGCAGTGTCAGATGCTGACCGACGCCGGCGTGATCTGGGCCAGCAGCAGCACCAATACCGGATTACTGGCTCGCGAATTTGTCTGCAAAGGGGAGAAAGCATAATGACGACCTTATTTAACCAGCCGCTGAACGTGATTAACGTGGGTATTGCAATGTTCAGCGACGATCTCAAAAAGCAGCACGTTCCCGTGACGCAGCTCGACTGGACGCCGCCGGGGCAGGGCAACATGCAGGTCGTCGGGGCGCTCGACCAGCTGGCAGAGAAACCGCTGGCGGAAAAAATTGCCGCCGCTAACAGGGTCGCGCTTGAGCGCATCATTCAGTCTCATCCGGTGCTGGTGGGCTTCGACCAGGCGATTAACGTTGTGCCTGGGATGACCCGCACCACCATCCTCCACGCCGGTCCGCCCGTCGCCTGGGAAAACATGTGCGGCGCAATGAAGGGCGCGGTCACCGGCGCGCTGGTGTTCGAAGGGCTGGCGACGGATCTGGAGGACGCCGCAAGGCTGGCGGCTTCAGGCAACATCACCTTCTCGCCGTGCCACGAGCACGACTGCGTGGGCTCCATGGCGGGCGTCACCTCCGCGTCGATGTTTATGCACATCGTTGAGAACAAAACTTACGGCAACCGGGCGTTCACCAACCTCAGCGAGCAGATGGCGAAGATCCTGCGCATGGGCGCCAACGACCAGAGCGTTATCGACCGTCTGAACTGGATGCGCGACGTGCTCGGCCCGATGCTGCGCGACGCGATGAAGATTATCGGCGAAATCGACCTGCGCCTGATGCTGGCGCAGGCGCTGCACATGGGTGACGAATGCCACAACCGCAACAACGCGGGCACCACGCTGCTGATCCAGGCGCTGACGCCGGGGCTGATCCAGGCGGGCTATCCGGTGGCGCAGCAGCGCGAGGTGTTTGAGTTTGTCGCCAGCAGCGACTACTTCTCCGGCCCGACGTGGATGGCGATGTGTAAGGCCGCGCTGGATGCCGCCCACGGCATCGAGTACAGCACCGTGGTCACCACCATGGCGCGCAACGGCTACGAGTTCGGCCTGCGCGTTTCCGGCCTGCCGGGACAGTGGTTCACCGGCCCGGCGCAGCAGGTGATTGGGCCCATGTTCGCAGGCTACAGGCCGGAAGACTCCGGTCTGGACATCGGCGACAGCGCCATCACCGAAACCTACGGCATCGGCGGCTTTGCCATGGCGACGGCGCCGGCGATCGTTGCGCTGGTGGGCGGCACGGTGGAGGAAGCCATCGACTTCTCCCGCCAGATGCGCGAAATCACCCTCGGTGAAAACCCGAACGTCACCATTCCGCTGCTGTCGTTTATGGGCATTCCGACCGCCATCGACATCACCAGAGTGGCGGGGAGCGGCATTCTGCCGGTCATCAACACCGCCATTGCCCATAAAGACGCGGGCATCGGCATGATTGGGGCGGGCATCGTTCACCCGCCGTTTAGCTGTTTTGAAAAGGCGCTGTTGACCTTCCGCGATCGCTACTTTTTATAAGGCATGCATCCATGAAAAACATGAAGCTGGAGTGGAAAAGAGGTGACTGGGCGGCATATTTCGGGTTGATGACCAACAACCTGACCAATTTGCTGACCATGATGGGGTTGCTCATTTTTGTCGTCGGCATCCCGAAGGAGATTGTTTATGGACGCATCGCGCCGGCCTTCGGGCTGGCGGTGCTGGTGGCGAGCGTGTGCTACGCGTGGTTTGGCCTGCAGATGGCGCGCGCCACCGGACGAACGGACGTCACCGCGCTGCCGTCCGGCCCGAGCGCACCCTCGATTTTTACCGTGACCTTTCTGGTTCTGATGCCCGTCTACCAGCAAACCGGCGATGCGGATTTCGCGATTCAGATTGGACTGGTGTGGTGCTTCGTGGAGGCGATGATCCTCGCGGGCGGTTCGTTCCTGGGGGAAACCATCCGCAGGATGATCCCGCGCACGGTGCTGCTGTCGTGCCTGTCCGGGCTTGGCCTGCTGCTGCTGGCGATGAACCCGATGCTTCAGGCGTTCGAGGCGCCCACCGTATCGTTCATCGTGCTGCTGCTGATCTTCATTAACTGGTTTGGTAAAAAGCCAATCTTTGCCCGCATCCCGACCGGCCTGCTGCTGCTGATTGCCGGTACGGCATTAGCGTGGATCTCCGGCCTGCAAAGCCCGGATGCCATTAAAGCGTCCATGTCATCCTTCGGCTTTAACCCGCCGGAAGTCCACGTGGACAGCTTTATGCAGGGCCTGCCGCACGCGCTGCCGTACCTGGCGTCCGCCGTACCGCTGGGGCTGGCGAACTATATCTTTGACCTGGAAAACATTGAAAGCGCCCACGCGGCGGGGGATGAGTACCCGACCCGCAAGGTGATGCTGGCAAACGGCCTGGCTTCCATGCTCGGCTGCCTGATGGGCAACCCGTTCCCGGTCACGGTCTACGTGGGTCATCCCGGCTGGAAAGCGATGGGGGCCAGCATCGGCTACACGCTGGCCTCCGGCGTGACCATGTTCATCGTGCCGCTGTTCGGGCTGGGGGCGTTTATGCTCGCCATCATCCCAATGACCGCCATCGTGCCGATTCTGGTGTTTATCGGCGTCGTCACCGCCAACCAGGTGGTGCGGGAAACGCCCAAAGTCGAGGTTCCGGTCATCTTCATCTGCCTGTTCCCGTGGATCGCCAACTGGGCGCTGACCATGATGAACAGCGTGATGGGCGCGGCGGGCACCAGCGCGGCGAAAATCGGCACCGACGTGCTGCACAGCAAAGGGATCTACTACGAGGGGCTGATGCATCTCGGCAACGGCGCGCCGCTCGCCAGCATGCTCTGGGGGTGTATCGCCATCTTCGCCATCATCAACAAACCGCTGCGCGGGGCCGTTGCTGCCGCCGGCGGGGCGCTGCTGGCGCTGTTTGGCGTGATCCACGCGCCGGTGGTGGGCTTTGCGCAGGGCAGCTCGCTGATGTTCGTCACGGCCTACCTGATGATGGGCGGCATGTTTGTGGTGAAGCATTTTCTCGACAGCCGGGAAGCGGCGAGCGCTGCGGCACCGGTTTCTGAATCCTAAAACAATGCCCCTCACCCTAACCCTCTCCCCAAAGGGGAGAGGGTGTTATCGTCCCCTCTCCCCTTTGGGGAGAGGGTTAGGGTGAGGGGAACATACCGCACCATGGTGAAGGAAAACGTATGAAAGAGCTTATGGTCGTCGCCATTGGCGGCAACAGCATCATCAAAGACAACGCCAGCCAGTCGGTTGAACATCAGGCGCAGGCGGTCAAGGCGGTGGCAGAGTCGGTGCTTGAGATGCTGGCCTCGGACTATGACATCGTGCTCACCCACGGCAACGGCCCGCAGGTGGGGCTGGATCTGCGCCGCGCCGAGATCGCCCACGAGCGGGAAGGGCTGCCGCTGACCCCGCTGGCGAACTGCGTCGCGGACACCCAGGGCGGTATTGGCTACCTGATCCAGCAGGCGCTCAACAACCGCCTGGCGGCGCGCGGGGAGCAAAAAGCGGTCACGGTCGTCACGCAGGTGGAGGTGGACAAAAACGATCCCGGCTTCACGCACCCGACAAAGCCGATCGGCGCGTTCTTCAGCGAGGCGCAGCGCGATGAACTGCAGCAGGCGCACCCGGACTGGCATTTTGTTGAGGATTCCGGCCGGGGCTATCGCCGCGTGGTGGCCTCGCCGCAGCCGCTGCGCATTGTCGAAGCCGATGCCATCAAGGCCCTCACGCAAAAAGGCTTTGTGGTGATCGGCGCGGGCGGTGGGGGCATTCCCGTGGTGCGTGGCGAACAGGGCGACTACCGGAGCGTTGACGCGGTGATTGATAAAGATCTCTCCACCGCGCTGCTGGCGCGCGAGATCCGCGCCGACGTGCTGGTGATTACTACCGGGGTTGAAAAAGTGTGCATCAACTTCGGCAAGCCGAACCAGCAGGCGCTGGACGCGGTGAGCGTGGCGCAGATGACGCGTTACAAAGAAGAGGGCCACTTCCCGGCGGGCAGCATGCTGCCCAAAATCGTCGCCTCGCTGGAATTTTTACACCACGGCGGCAGGCGCGTGATCATCACCTCGCCGGACTGCCTGCCCGCGGCGCTGCGCGGGGAAACCGGTACCCATATCGTTAACGAAGGAAGATAAGATGAGTGAAAACAAAAGCCGCCGCGAGTTTATCAGCCAGAGCGGCAAAATGGTCACCGCCTGCGCGCTGTTTGGCGCGGCCGGCTCCGTCGCGTATGCTGCCGACTCCGCAAAACCAGCCTGCGAGACCGGCAAACCGATGAACATCACCGCTAAACACTACTACCTGGACAACGTGCTGCTGGAGGCCGGGTTTAACGTCGACGGCGGCGTGGCGACGAGCACCCGCACCGAGCTGAAAACGCTGGAGATTAAGGACGGAAAAATTGTCGCCCTGCGCGATAACAACGGTCACGCGGACGCCGCGCTGCCGCACTATGACGCGGGCGGCAAGCTGATGCTCCCGGCGATGCGCGATATGCACATCCATCTGGATAAAACCTTCTACGGCGGCCCGTGGCGGTCGCTTAACCGCCCGGCGGGCACCACCATTCAGGACATGATCCGCCTTGAGCAAAAGCTGCTCCCGGAGCTACAGCCCTACACCCAGGAGCGTGCGGAGGCGCTTATCGACCTGATCCAGTCGAAAGGTTCAACCGTCGCCCGCAGCCACTGCAACATTGAGCCGGTTTCCGGCCTGAAGAACCTGGAAAATTTGCAGGCGGTGCTGGCGCGCCGCAGGCCCGGGTTTGACTGCGAGATCGTGGCGTTTCCGCAGCACGGCCTGCTGCTGTCAAACTCTGAAAAGCTGATGCGCGACGCGATGCAGGCCGGAGCGCACTACGTGGGCGGGCTCGATCCGACGAACGTCGACGGCGCGATGGAGAAATCCCTCGACCTGATGTTCCAGATTGCGCTGGACTACGACAAAGGGGTGGATATTCACCTGCACGAAACCAGCCCGGCGGGCGTGGCGGCGGTAAATTACATGGTGGAAACCGTGGAGAAAACGCCGGAACTGAAGGGCAAGCTGACCATCAGCCACGCCTTCGCGCTGGCGACGCTCAACGAGCAGCAGGTGGACGAGATCGCCACCCGCATGGCGGCGCAGCAGGTGACTATCGCCTCCACCGTGCCGATTGGCACCCTGCACATGCCGCTGAAGCAGCTGCGCGATAAGGGCGTGTTTGTCATGACCGGCACCGACAGCGTGATTGACCACTGGTCGCCGTACGGCCTGGGGGACATGCTGGAGAAAGCCAATCTGTACGCCCAGCTCTACGTTCGCCCAAATGAGCAGACGCTTTCCCGCGCGCTCGGTATCGCCACCGGCGACGTCCTGCCGCTGAACGACAAAGGCGAGCGCGTATGGCCGAAAGCGCAGGACGACGCCAGCTTTGTGCTGGTGGATGCCTCCTGTTCCGCCGAGGCCGTGGCGCGCATTTCACCGTGTACCGCGACGTTCCATAAGGGCAACCTTGTCTGGGGCGTTGTGGGTTGACGTGCATTTCTCCCTCTCCCTCTCCCTCTCCCTGTGGGAGAGGGCTGGGGTGAGGGCATCAGGCCGCACTTTGCAGGTCGGGTAAGGCGAAGCCGCCACCCGACCTACAGGTGATACCCCGACAGCCGCAGCTCCCGGTCAATCCACTCGACAAACTGCTGGATCTTCCACGCGCGTTCATGCATGTGCGGCATCACCAGATGGTGCGCGTTAATGGCGATCCCCATCTCGTCCGGCAGCACCTGCACCAGCGAACCATCCTTCAGGTGATCGGTTGCCATCATTTTGCTCTCAAGGATAAACCCCAGCCCCATGCGTGCCGCTTCAAAGCTCATATAGGAGCGGTCGAAGCTCAGGCTGAAGCTGAGCCAGGGACTGTCGATATTGTGCCAGGCAAACCATTTTTCCCAGTTAACCAGGGTGCTGGTGGACGAGATGAGCGACTGCTGCAGCAGATCGGCGGGCGTACTGAGGGGATGTTTTTCCGCGTAGTCCGGCGAGGCCAGCACCACCAGCGTGTCGTTTTTAATGGTCATCACCCGGTAAGCATCCCAGTCAGGAATGCCGTGGCGGATATCAATGTCGATATTGTCTCTGGCGAACTGCAGGTTTTCATAGGAGCAGGTGAGATTGATGGTGATATCGGGATATTCGGCGCGGAACTTGCCCAGGCGGCGCAACAGCCATGACAGCCCGAAGGTGGGCGAGGAGTGCACGCGAAGCACGGCATTATCTTTCTCTTTGACGATCCGATCGGTGGCGCGCCCGATGGCGCTCATCGCCGCCGAGACCTCCCGCAGATATTTTTCTCCCGTCGGGGTGAGCTGAACCCCTTTGCCGCTGCGGATGAACAATTTCTTGCCCATCCACGACTCCAGCGACGCGATCTGATGGCTGACCGCGGAGGGGGTGACGTTGAGCTGCTCCGCCGCCTGATGAATGCTCAATGCGTTTGCAACGGCAATGAACGCCTGCAAATTTCTGAGCGAGGGCAACGATAACGTCTGGCGATCCTGCGCGGGCATAGCCTGCTCCTGTCATGTTTAATGATAAAAAACATAACATTGAGAAGACGTGCGGGCAATTTTATGCCGATGTTATTTTTTTGAGCTGTATCGCGAATCAAATTTATCTCAGCAATAAATGAGGTTTATTGAATGGTGTTTCATTCATGAGCCGATATATTGACGTTGAACGCAAAACTAAAACGACTCACGTTGTTCGAATAATGAGGTAAGTTATGTCTCGTATAGAACAAGCTGTCCCCTACATAAATGCTAAAAAAACCAATTACCGTTTCGTTGTGCTGGCATTAATTTTTATTGTTTATGCCATTAACTATGCCGACCGAACAAATATTGGTGCGGTCCTGCCGTTTATCATTGATGAATTTCATATTAATAATTTCGAAGCCGGTGCCATCGCCAGCATGTTCTTTTTGGGATATGCCCTGAGCCAAATTCCGGCGGGCTTTTTTATCGCCAAAAAGGGTATTCGCGGCATGGTGGCGCTGTCGATATTCGGCTTCTCGGCGTTTACCTGGCTGATGGGCACGGCAACCTCGGTTCTGGGGCTGAAGTTTATTCGTCTGGGGCTGGGGTTAACGGAGGGGCCTTGCCCCGTCGGGCTGGCCTCCACCATCAATAACTGGTTTCCACCAAAGGAGAAGGCCACCGCCACCGGCGTCTACATCGCGGCCACCATGTTCGCGCCCATCCTCGTGCCGCCGCTGGCGGTGTGGATCGCCATGACCTGGGGCTGGCGCTGGGTCTTTTTCTCCTTCGCGATCCCCGGCCTGGTCATTGCCGTTGCGTGGTATCTGCTGGTGCGCACCAGGCCGTCCGAGAGCGCATTCGTGTCTAAAGCGGAGCTGGAGACCATTACCGCCGGGCAGGGGACGACGGACGCCAGACGGGAAAATATCGTGATTTCACCGAGGTTTGCGCGTCTCGATCGCCTGATTCGCGTGCGGGAATTAGCCCCGGTGAGCACGGTAAAAGGCCTGTTTACCTCGAAGAATATACTCGGCGACTGTCTGGCCTATTTCATGATGGTGAGCGTGCTGTACGGCCTGCTGACGTGGATCCCGCTCTATCTGGTGAAAGAGAAAGGCTTTACGTTTATGAGCATGGGGCTGGTCGCCAGCATGCCGTGCATCGGCGGCTTTATCGGGGCGATTTTTGGCGGTTACGTATCCGACAAACTGCTCGGCCGTCGGCGTAAGCCGACCATGATGTTTACCGCCATCAGCACCGTTTTAATGATGGTCATCATGCTGAATATTCCGCAAAGCACCGTTGCGGTTTGCGTCGGGCTATTTTTTGTGGGCCTCTGTCTGAATATCGGCTGGCCTGCTTTTACGGCCTACGGCATGGCCGTCGCGGACGGTAAAACCTATCCGATTGCCGCGTCCATTATCAATAGCGGCGGTAATCTCGGCGGATTTGTTTCCCCGATGCTGGCAGGTTATCTGCTGGATAAAACAGGCAGCTTTAATTCTGTATTTATTTATTTCGGTATTTGCGCGGCTATTGGCTTAATTATGATTATGCTGCTGGAAGAGCCGAAATAAGCCATTAAATCCCTCTTGTCAGAATGGAGTAAATATATGCTACTGAAAGATAAAGTCGCCGTCATTACCGGCGCGGCTTCCGTACGCGGTTTGGGTTTCGCCACGGCTAAAATATATGCTGAGCAGGGCGCGAAGGTGGTGATTATTGATTTAGATGCCGAAGCCAGCCGGGCAGCGGCGGCGAATCTGGGCGATGAACATCTGGGTCTTGCGGCGAACGTCAGCAATGAATTACAGGTTAACGCCGCCATTGAGCAGGTGCTGGGCAAATACGGGCGCATCGATATTCTGGTGAATAACGCCGGCATTACTCAGCCCATCAGGCTGATGGATATTAAGCGCGAAAATTACGATGCGGTGCTGGACGTGAGCCTGCGCGGCACGCTGCTGATGTCCCAGGCGGTAATCCCCACGATGCGCGCGCAGAAGTCGGGCAGCATCGTCTGCATTTCTTCGGTGTCCGCCCAGCGCGGCGGCGGCATCTTTGGCGGCCCCCACTACAGCGCCGCGAAAGCGGGGGTGCTGGGCCTGGCGAAAGCGATGGCCCGCGAGCTGGGGCCGGATAACGTGCGCGTAAACTGCATCACGCCCGGGCTTATCCAGACGGACATCACCGCAGGCAAGCTGAGCGATGAGATGAAAACGTCCATCCTGGCGGGCATTCCGCTTAACCGCCTCGGCGACGCGCAGGATATTGCCCGCGCCGCGCTCTTCCTCGGCAGCGAACTCTCGTCTTACTCCACCGGCATCACGCTCGACGTGAACGGCGGCATGCTGATCCATTAAGGAGACACGATGATGACGGATACCACAGTTCAGCAGGTTGCCGCGGCGGCCTGGCGCATTCGCCGCTACGCGCTGCGCATGGGCGAAGTGCAGGGTCAGGGCTACATCGGGCAGGCGCTGGGCTATGCCGACGTGCTGGCCACCGCGTTTGCCCACGGTATGAACCTCAGGCCGGACGAGCCGGAGTGGGAGGGTCGTGACCGCTTTCTGCTCTCCCATGGCCACTACGCCATTGCCTGTTATGCCGCGCTGATCGAAGCGGGAATTATTCCGGAAGAGGAACTCGAAACCTACGGTTCGGACGACAGCCGCCTGCCGATGTCCGGCATGGCGACCTACACGCCGGGCATGGAGATCTCCGGCGGTTCGCTGGGGCAGGGGCTAAGCATCGGCGTCGGCATGGCGCTGGGGCTGAAGCACAGGCAGAGCGCGGCATGGGTCGTTAACTCCATGTCGGACGGTGAGCTTGACGAAGGATCAACCTGGGAAGCGGCCATGTCGGCGGCGCACCATGGCCTGTCGAACCTGATCGTGCTGGTGGACATTAACCGCCAGCAGGCCGACGGCAATTCGCACGCGATCCTCGGCTTTGAGCCGCTGGAGGATAAGTGGACCTCCTTCGGCTGGTACGTGCAGCGGGTAAACGGCAACGACGTTCCTGCGCTGGTTGTGGCCTTCGATAACGCTAAGCGCTACCCGGAAAACCAGCCGCGCGTCATTTTGTGCGACACCCTGATGGGCAAGGGCGTGCCGTTCCTCGAACAGCGTGACAAGAACCATTTTATTCGCGTGGATGCTGACGAGTGGCAAAAGGCACTCGCCGTGCTGGATGCCAACAAACCTGAAGGAGTGCTGTAATGAGCCAGACTACGGAGAAAAAACCGCGTTTAACCACGTCGGCCATGATTGCCTCTATCGCGGAAGAAGGCCAGGAGACGCGCGCCGCGCCGTTTGGCCACGCGCTGGTAAAGCTGGCGGAACAGCGCCCGGAGGTGGTCGGCATGACGGCGGATCTGTCCAAATACACCGATCTGCATATCTTTGCCCAGGCCTACCCAAATCGATTCTTCCAGATGGGTATGGCAGAGCAGCTGCTGATGGGGGCGGCGGGCGGCATGGCGAAAGAGGGCTTTATTCCCTTCGCCACGACCTACGCCGTCTTCGCCACCCGCCGCGCCTACGACTTTATCCATCAGGTGATTGCCGAAGAGCACCTCAACGTGAAGATCTGCGCGGCGCTGCCGGGGCTGACCACCGGCTACGGCCCGAGCCATCAGGCAACGGAAGATATTGCGATTATGCGCGGTATTCCGGGGATGACGATTCTCGATCCCTGTGACGCGATAGACACCGAGCAGGCGGTGCCGGCGATGGCGGCGCACGATGGCCCGGTCTATATGCGCCTGCTGCGCGGTAAGGTGCCGGTGGTGCTGGATCGGTACGACTACCAGTTTAAAATAGGCAAAGCCACGCTGCTGGAAGAGGGGAGCGATGTCCTGATCATCGCCTCAGGGCTGATGACCATGCGCGCGCTGGATGCGGCGAAGCAGCTGCGTAAGGATAACGTCAGCGTGGCGGTACTGCACTCGCCCACGATTAAGCCGCTGGATGAGGAGACCATTCTGGCGCAGGCCGCGAAGCCGGGACGGCTGGTTATTGTGGCGGAAAACCACAGCAGCGTTGGCGGGCTGTGTGAGGCGGTCGCGTCGCTGTTAATGCGCAACCGCGTGAACGTGGATTTCGATACCGTCGCACTGCCGGACGCGTTCCTTGATGCGGGGGCGCTGCCAACCCTGCACGACCGCTACGGGATCTCAACCACCGCTATGGTGGAGAAAATCCGACGCAGGCTTTGATTTATCAGACGGATACGTTGTCAACGGGCGAGGGGTGTTTTACCCTCGCCCCAGTTGCGATAAAGGAGTCCGTCATGGCACAGAACATTTACGACAATCCGGCATTTTTCGAAGGCTACGCTCAGCTGCCGCGCTCGGTGCAGGGTCTGGACGGCGCGCCGGAGTGGCCCGCTCTGAAAAGTATGCTGCCGGATTTACACGGCAAATCGGTCATCGATCTCGGCTGTGGCTACGGCTGGTTCTGCCGCGCGGCGCGTGAGCTGGGTGCTTCTGCGGTAACCGGCGTTGATATCTCCGAAAAGATGCTCGCCCGCGCTGCCGGGCTGACCCACGATGGCGGGATTGTTTATCAGCGTAGCGATCTGGAATCGCTGACGCTCAACGAAAACAGCTTCGATCTGGTCTATAGCTCTCTGGCGCTGCACTATCTGCCGGAGCTGGACACCCTCTTTGCTAAGGTTCAGGGCGCGCTCAAGCCCGGCGGCAGTCTGGTCTTCTCCATGGAGCACCCGATTTATACCTGCGCCACCCGTCAGGGCTGGCTGACCGACGACAGCGGCGAGCGCTTCTGGGGCGTGAACCACTATCAGGACGAGGGCCGGCGCGTCAGCAACTGGCTTGCAGACGGGGTTATCAAGTATCACCGCACGCTGGGCACCACGCTTAACGCGCTGATTAAGGCGGGATTAACGATAGGCGAAGTCAACGAGTGGGGGCCAACGCAGGCGCAAATTGAGGCCTGGCCCGCGCTGGCTGAAGAGGCTGAACGTCCGATGCTGGTGCTGATCTCCGCCCGTAAGGCTCAGTAACCCACCTTATACACCCGCCCGGTCTGCACCCCTTCCACGCTGCGGCGGTAGGCCTGCGCCACGCTCGCGGCGGGGACGCTTTCAAAGCCCGGGAAGAATCCGTCATACGCTTCGGCGGATTCGGTCAGCACCGTCGGGCTTATCAGGTTGATGCGGATCCCGCGCGGCAGTTCGCAGGCGGCGGCGCGCACAAACCCTTCCAGGGCAGCGTTTACCGTGGCGGCATTGACCCCCTGGGCAATCGGCTCGTCCGCCACAATCCCGCTAATCAGCGTGATCGAGCCGCCCTCGTTCAGATAATGCTGGCCGGTCAGCGCCAGGCGAACCTGCCCCAGCAGCTTATCCTGCAATCCCTGACTGAAATCGCTGTCCTTCATGGTCGCGAGCGGGCCGAAGTGCACCCCTCCGCTGGCGGAGACGATGGCGTCCACCGGGCCGATACTGTCGAACAGCGCCTGCACGCTCTCCTGAGAGGTGATATCCACCTGATGCTCGCCCTGCGTGCGGCCCACGCGGATCGTCTCGTGGCGAAGGCTTAACGCTTCCGTTACGGCACGACCGACGGTACCGCTGGCTCCAATAATGACAATTTTCATAGCAGACTCCTTTTAGGTGTGAGCCTTCATTCTTTACTAAAGAAAAAGTCAGATAAACTGGGCTAAAGTTAGATGATTGCTAACCAGAGGTTCGGAATATGGATAAGCTTCGCGGCATGGAGACGTTTATCGCGGTGGTGGAAAGCGGCAGCTTCACCGGCGCGGCGGCACGGCTGGAGGTGTCGGCGGTGATGGTCGGGAAGTACATTGCGCAGCTGGAAGCGCAGCTCGGCACGCGGCTGCTGGAGCGAAATACCCGCCGCCAGAGCCTGACGGATGCCGGGCGCGTCTATTTTGAAGAGGCAAGGCGGGTGCTGGAGCAGGTCTCGGCTGCCGAAAGCGCCGTGGAGCGGCTGCGCGCCACGCCTGCCGGAACCCTGCGCGTTACGGCACCCACGTCGTTTGGCGGCTGCGTTATCGCGCCCCTGACCGCCTCGTTTCTGCAGCGTTACCCGGCGGTGCGCATCGAGCTGGATCTCACCAACCGGATGGTGGATCTGGTGGAGGAGGGGGTCGATCTGGCCATTCGCATTGGGGACATTCGCAATGACGATCTGGTGGCGAAATACCTGTGCCCCTACAGCATGGTGATTTGCGCGTCGCCGGACTATCTGGCGCGTCACGGTACGCCGCAAACGCCTGCCGATCTGGTGGATCATCTCTGCCTTTCCCACACGGTATGGACCGCGCGCAATGAATGGCGGCTGCCGGGCGTGGAAGGGGAGGTGCGCTGGAAGCGCGATGCCGTCTTAAGGTGCAACGACGGCTACGGCTTACGCATGGCGGCGCGCGCCGGGGCGGGGCTGCTGCTGCAACCGGAGGTGCTGGTGGCGGAGGAGCTGGCAAGCGGCAGGCTGGTTCGGGTGATGGAGCCGTTTACGCCCGCGCCGAGGCCGGTGCATTTACTGTGGCGTCAGGATTTGCGTCCCCTTCCGAAGCTAACGGAATTTATTGCTCATATTCTGCTAAGATTGGGCACAATATAAAAAAAGAAGGTAATCAAAGCATGTCTGCAAACAAACTCGCCAGCAGCGCGCAGGGCCTGCAATCCTCTGCCATCCGTGAATTATTAAAGCATAGCAAAATGGCGGGCGTGATTTCGCTCGGTGGCGGTATTCCCAATCCCGATCTGTTCGATCGCGAAGGGCTGAAAATCGCCGCGGATGCTGTGTTATCCCAGCATTTTGGCGAGGCGTTCCAGTATGGCCTGACGGAAGGCGTACCGGGGCTGCGCGAAGAAATTCAGCGCATCTGCGAGGGGCGCGGCATTGCCTGTAAAGCCGATGACGTGGTCATTACGTCCGGCTCACAGCAGTCCCTTGACGTGCTGGCGCGTGCGTTAATTAACCCTGGCGATACCGTTGTCGTCGAGCGTCCAACCTATCTCGCCGCGCTGCAGGTCTTTGGCCTGGCGCAGGCGAATTTTGAATCCGTTGGTACCGACGGCGACGGCATGAAGGTGGACGAGCTCGAAGCGCTGGTGGCGGCCAAAACCATCAAAGCGGTTTATATCGTGCCCACCTTCGGTAACCCTGGCGGGGTGACGCTCTCCGAAGCGCGGCGCAAGCAGCTGGTTGAATTATCGAAGCGCTATGATTTTGTGATTATCGAAGACGATCCCTACAGCGAAATTAATTACACCGACGACGTGTTCCGCCCGCTGATTGCCCATGCGAAAGATATCGGCAATGAAGATAACGTGGTGTACACCTCGACCTTCTCGAAAATTCTTGCCCCGGGTACCCGCGTGGGCTGGGTGCTGGTGCCGGAGTGGCTGAAGCGCGCGGTGGTGAACCTCAAGCAAACCACCGATCTGCACACCAGCACGCTGTCGCAGCTGATGACGTACGAGTACCTGAAAACCGGTCGTCTGGCGGGACAGATTCAGACGATCCGCGAGGCCTATCGCCAGAAGTACCAGACCTTTGCCGGCGAACTGGAGGCGGAGCTGGGCGATGTGATGACGTTCCACAAGCCGAAGGGCGGCATGTTCCTGTGGGCGAAAATGAACAACGGTATGAATACGACGAAATGGCTGGAAACAACCCTGAGCAACGGGGTGGTGTTCGTGCCGGGTGAGTTCTTCTACTGCAACGAGCCGGATCGCGCGACGCTGCGTATGTCGTTTGTCACGCCAACGGATGAACAGCTGAAAGAAGCGGTTCGACGTTTGAAAAAATCGCTGTAACAGAATGCGCATAGCGGCATCTGCCGCTATGCGCTGTTCGCCTGCTGGATGAACTTATTGCGTTGCGTGGGCAAGCGCGCGGTCAGAGGGATCGCCGCCAGTCGCCCGCGTGGCTTCATGAATGCTACAAATTTTTCCCTCGCGCAGTGCGGCAAACATATACACCTCTAGCTCCGCCTGGCGACCTTCTGGCTCGTCAGAAGACGTTACGTTTGGCCTGGCTGGCGCATCAATGCTACTGCCTCGATGACGCCAACGTTCGGTATGCTGGCAAGCCCTCTGACATACGGCCATACAGGATGGACAGGTACACTGACAGCTATAGATCCGGTTAACAATATGGCTATCGTTATACTCGGTAACAGGCCACATTCACCAGTAGCGAATCCTGCTGTGTATCTTAATGTATTTGTCAGTGGTTTATTGCCAGCGGCAACATATGGATGGATTGTTGTTCAGGTATATGGGGCGCTGAAATAATCCCGAAAAACAATTAAAAGGGACTCTATTGAGTCCCTTTTTTTAATTATAAATTGCATGTAAAGTAAAACCTACTATCATTGCTGGTATGGAAATAATCCATAATACTGCTTCTATTTTAAAACCAATAGTCAATTTTTTTGGCAAACTATTAATGTAATCATATTGCTCTTTTGTCATATCATGATTAGAAATTTTATTATATGGTAACATTAATGTTTCCATAATAAATCCGATCTTTGCAAAATATGCACCTGGCGTTGCTATTAAACTTGCCTCTTTTGCTAATGCTGCTGTTATTGGCAATCGTGAATATTTGTCAGTATAAAGCGAAACGATTTTCCTGTAGGCTATCTTATTAATAAATGAAATTATCATGATTAATAACATGCCAAACATAGAAAATGCCACTAGAAAAACAATAAAATGTGGATTGTTATTTAAAAAGTTTTTCATAAAGAATTTCCCCTCCAAAAGATTTACCTAAATCTTCAGCTCCTCCTTCAACTAGTTTAGCTGCTCCCATCGAAGCTCCAACCCCTGTAATTAAACATAGGCCAGCGCCTACTGCACCTACCTCAGAAGTTGCTATCCCCAAGATCCACATACAAGCTCCGCGGGCAGCCCATCCACTTGCACCACCAACAGCAGCACTTCCAATTTGCTTAAACCCAAATTTACTATATTCAGTAATAGCTGCTTTACGACATTCACTCTCACGCCCCTTAGAACATGCATCATAGACATTTGAAGTGTAACTTGCAAAATCTAAACCTATTCCTACATAGCCAACAGTTTTCATTATCTTCATAAGTTTGGCTGATTTTTCAATATATGACGCATATCCTTCTATGTTATCAACGCCTGTTCTATCCCAGCGGTGAATTATAGAGCTAGTTGATAAGCCTAATGCTCTTTTAATACTCTGATATTCACCTAAATTTAACTGTGCTTTGGAAAATTTAGTTAAAACCAGATCTAGTTGTTTGAACAATCTTGCTCGTTGACCAAAAAACTCTTGACCTGAAATAACACCGTTATTGCGGTTGTAAGTATTTTTATATAAATCCTCAATTTCTACTAAAATTCTTTTGATTTCTTCGTAATAACTTTTTCCTATTTCACTGATATAGCCTAATCCATCGCCAGCTTTACCTAAATTATCGGCAAAAAGCTGATATGAAAATGCATCTACAGCCCCTCTATTATCATGCAATAACTTTGCTTCCTGAACAGTCAAAGGTTCTAATGCAGCATCAATTCTGTCTCTTGCTCGCTGTAGCGTCTCAACCTGTTCTGGTTCCTGCTTTTCAGGATCGACCACGATTAATATTGAGCCAGGCTTTTTCTTCATTTCTGGATTCAGTTGAGAATAGAGTTCTCGTGCTCCCGCTGGCGGCGTAGTGAAAAGATACGGTTCATAAGATGAGGGAGTCGCGCCATAGGGCAGTACGCAAAACCCTGCGTCTGCGGGTTCACGCTCCTCCTGCCGTACTGTAGGCGCTTCAGCAGGTTCTGTAACTGGGGCAACAGGTTTTGGTGCTGGTGATGATTTTGAGTGTACCGGGGAAGTGAGCCGGGTAGCACTCACAGAACTTTTAATAGCTTCAGATTCAAATCCGTAAATGCAATCACTAAAAGAGTTTATAAAATAGCATTTGCAGGGACACGTTCCCTTGCTATGTGCAGTTCCGGCTGCCTGAACACCATATATAAAATAATTGGGGATACCTCCTGCGATATGATAAACTTTTTTATCCGCACCACAAATATACTTATCACCCTTCCGTGCCACCATGATCCCTTCCAATCCTTCATGGTATTTCCTCCAGAGAGGCTCTAACATTTGTTCTTGTTTATTTGTATTTCTGTTATATAAATCAACAACACGTCCAAGGACCCATAATTTATGTTGGCATATATATTGATGGATGGTTTTATCTTCCTGAAAAAAATACATGCGTGATTCATCTCCTTTCATTAAAAGCTGAGCGTCACACATTTCCATTATTTAATAATGTGGTAACGATCACACTAACAATAAAAAAAGCTTGGATTTTTTCATTAAAATTCAGGCCATAAATTGGTGTTCCATTAATAATCATCACGCAAATGATTCAGAGAGATTTTTGGTTCTCGACTATCTTTTCAATTTCTCTAAGCCCGTCAACTGATAATAATAAACTTATAGCCCTTACCCATTTTTCAGTTGTTTCGCGTTTCTCAATGAGATAATCATATTAATAATAATGTTCTTTACTGATTTTTTTTGTTTACATACTGGTTTACAATGTCACGTTCATTTTCAGTAAAATGCAGCATGCCAGACAGAGTTTTAAATGTACGGCGTAAATCTCGCATCGTGAATGGTTTGTCAAAATGCCTTCTGGTAAAATCCTTCATATGCTTCTTCCATGCATTACTATTAAGGACAACTGTTGGCTTTTCAATACTGATAACGGAACTTCCCTTAATTTTTGTTGTATATCTTCAGTTGTTCTTCATAGTTAACATTAGGAAACAAGTAATCACTTTCTGGATATCGCGACGCTTGTTCGTCCAGAATTTGTTTCGCTTTGTCACATACAAATATAATTGTTCCGAACCCTGTTTTTGAGAGTTCTTTAGCCAGAACAATTTTATTTTGTTCCAGGTTAAACCTGCTTTTTTGTAAGTGACATAACTCAGATGGACGCTGCCCACATGTATAGATACCCAGCTCAATTAAAGCATGCACATCCGTTGGTAGTACGTATTTTTCATTTGCAAGTAGGGTTAACAAATTTTGCAATTCTTTAAAATCGAGATAACGCTCTCCGGGTGTTCCCGCTTTGAAATTATGAACATTCCGGACAGGATTTTGAGAAATCTGAAACTGCATCCCGTTAGAAACTGAATCGTTCATGGGATCGTTATCAGCTACAACACCCTACTCATACAGCGCATGAAATTTATTTCTTACTTCCTTTGCTCTGAACATAAAATCTTGCTTTGTCCAGTGCTGTATGCAGCGTGTGATCTGCACAGATGTAATTTCATTTGCTATTTCGTCGCCAGTAAACAGCTTTAGTTTGATTAACTGTTCTAAGGGTGCGCCATACCTGCCAGTTCAGCATAACGTTGTGTCGCCTGTTCGAGCATGAAATGAGGCCAGTCTCCCAGGGTTTTAAACTTACGTTTGCCGCCAGCCTGAAAACGATAAACGAAAGATTTACGTCCTGAAGGGAAAATTTTGATACCTAACCGTCCGGCTCCCCTTGTACCGTCGTCACGGAAAACATAGTAAGCTGAATTTTTTGCGCGTAGTCCGCCGATCGCACTATCATTTAACCGTATCGTTGCTTTCTCCTTTTGCATAAGTGGTGCATACAATTTGCATAACAGCGGGTGTTGTTGTGGGTACTGTTACGTTGAAATCGTATGCATTCACTTGGAATTGCACAACTGTTAAATTAACTTGTTAATCATTAACTTATAATGATTTTGCGATTAAATTATGGTCGGTGATTTTGAATATTCCTCTCCCACAGGGAGAGGGAGCGTAGCCGCCACCCGGTGTTTGACTACCGCTCTCTCAGCGCCTCCTTCGCCCTGTTAAACGGCTTAATCAGATAGTCCAGCACCGTTTTCTCCCCGGTCTTGATATCTACCGTCGCGATCATCCCCGGCACAATTGAGAAGTGCCTGCCGGCTTTGTTCACCAGATAATCCTGGCTGGTACGAATAAACACCCGATAATAGAACACCTCCGGCTTGGCTTCGTCCTGAATGGTGTCCGGCGAAATGGTCTCCACCACCCCGTGCAGCCCGCCGTAAATGGCGTAATCGTAGGCGGTGATCTTCACCAGCGCCTCCTGATTTGGATGGATAAAGGCGATATCGCGCGGCGAAAGGCGGGTTTCAATCAGCAGGTGATCGTCCACCGGCACAATCTCCATCAGCTCGCCGTTGGGCGGGATCACGCCGCCGATGGTGGTGACCTTGATGTTTTTCACGATCCCGCGCACCGGGGATTTCACCGTCAGGCGGGTGACGGAATCCTCGCGGCCTTTCAGGATCGCCGACACCATATCCACCTCGGCGTTGGCCTTCGACAGCGCTTCCCGGGCCTGCACGTAATACTGGGAACGCACGTCGGTGAGCTTCAGCTCCAGGTCGCTTTTCTGGCGCTGCAGGCGCAGCACTTCCACGTGGCTGGCGGCCCCGGTTTTCACCAGCCGCTGGGTGATTGCCAGTTCCTTATTGGCGAGCGCCAGGGCGGAGCGCAGCTCACGCTGCGTGTCCTCCAGCTGCGCGCGCCGCGAGTTGTAGAGCCGCGTTTCGGCGGCGGTCAGGTCGGTCCATTTCTCCAGCGAAGGCGGGAACTTCAGCGGCAGATCGTTCACCTCAGCGTACAGACGGGCGCTGGAGGCCAGCGACGCGCGGTAGCGCGCCGCGCTTTCGCCAACGTTAGATTCCGAGCGGGTTGGATCAAGCCGCGCCAGCACCTGTCCGGCCTGCACCTGATCGCCTTCGTGCACGTTCAGCTCGGTGAGGATCCCCCCGTCCAGGGACTGCAGCACCTGCTCGCGCGAGCTGGGGATCACTTTACCGGTCCCGGTTGAGACTTCGTCCAGCACCCCAAACCACGCCCAGACGCCCAGCACCACAAACATCAGCAGGGAGAAAAAAACAATGCGCCGGGCGCCGGTATAACCGCTTTCGGAGTCGAGCGCGTTATCCAGATCGTCCACCGCGGCAACGTCACGCTGACTGATTTTCATTTTTCCACTCCCGTCCGGTTGCCTGCTGCTGTTGCTGCATTCGGCTGTTGTTCAGCGCCTGCGCTTTTGGCGCATCCATTACCAGCATCCCGTCTTTGAGCACCACCACGCGCTCTACCAGATCCAGCACCGGCACGCGGTGGGTTGCAACCACCAGCGTGCGGTTGCCGAGCCAGGCTCCGAGACGCTGAATAAACTCCCGCTCGGTGTGTTCATCCAGGGAGGCGGTCGGTTCATCCATCAGCACGATATTCGGATCGCGCAGCAGCATTCGCGCCAGCAGAATGGACTGCCGCTGCCCGCCGGACAGCCCCACGCCGTTCTCCATAATCGGGTAATCCAGCCCCTTCGGCAGCTTCTGCACAAAGCTGGCCGCGCCGCACATCTCCAGCACCTCGAAGATCTCTTCATCGGTGGCGCGGGGCATCCCGAGCGTGATGTTCTCGCGCAGGGTGCCGTAAAACAGCCGCGCGTTCTGGGTCATAAAGCCGACGTTTCGCCGCACGTCCGCCACGTCCAGATGCGGCAGGCTGAGGTTATCCAGCCGCAGCTCGCCGCCGGCAAGATCCATGCCGCCCGCCATCGCCTGGAGCAGGGTGGATTTGCCCGCGCCGTTACGCCCGAGGATCGCCACTTTCTCGCCCGGCCTGATCTCCAGACGGTTAATGCGCAGCGCCATGCGCGGATCTTCCGGGTGATAGCGGAACTGCGCCTGCTCGAAAAGATAGTGGCCGCGCAGCACGTCCTGACGGATCGGCGTCTCTTCGCGCTGGTTCTCCGTCGGCAGCTGCATAATGCTGTCCAGCCCCTCTTTGGCGGCCTTGACCTGCTGCCAGCGGGCCAGCACGCCGCACAGCGTCGCCATCGGGGCGATCATTCGCGAGGCCAGCATTGAGGCGGCCACCACCGAACCGGTGGTTAAGGTCCCGTCGATGACCATCGGGGCACCTACCACGATCACCCCGGCGTAGACCAGGCTCTGAATCGTCATCCCCCAGCTGATCAGGTTCTGCGTCAGCTCGCGGGTGCGCAGGCCGGATTCCGCGGTGATCTGGATATAGCTGTTCCACTGCTGCAAAAAGCGGTTTTCCGCCTGCATCAGCTTGATGTCCTCCAGCCCCTGCACGCTCTCCACCAGCACCGCGTTGCGCAGGGTCGATTCATGCGCCGACTGCTTCGCCAGCTCCGCCAGCTTCTTCTGTAGCAGCAGGCCGGGCAGGACCATGATCACCGCCGCCACCGGGGCGATCCACGCCAGCTGCGGCGCGATGATCGCAAGCACTATCACAAACAGGATAAAGAACGGCAGATCGACGATGGTGGAAATTGTGGAGGAGGTGACCATCTCGCGGATCTGCTCCAGCTCGCGCAGCTGGGAGATAAAGCTGCCGGTGGATCGCGGAATGGCGCTGTGGCGCAGCCGTAGCGCATGGCCGAACACGCGATCCGACACGCGCAGATCCGAGCGTTTGCCCAGCAGATCCATAATGTGCCCGCGCGCGACGCGCAGCACAAAGCCGAACAGCGTGGCGATCAGCACCCCGATGGTCAGCACGTAGAGCGTCGGGTAGGACTGGGCGGGGATCACCCGGTCATACACCTGCATGGAAAACACAATCCCCGACAGGGAAAGCACGTTGATAAACAGCGCCGCCAGCATTACCCAGCTGTAGGGACGCAGGTCGCGCATTACCAGCCGGTAGAGCCAGTCCGGGCGGTATTTTGAGATATAGGCATCCACGCGGCTGTCCTTCAGCGCCGCCAGCGGCCGCAGGGCAATAACGTGGCGGATGGCGGGCAACATCGCGCTCATCGACAGGCGGTTGGTGTGCATTTTGTCGTCGAAGAAGCTGACCTCAAGCGTGTCTTCGCCGTCGAAATTGTCGATCACGCCGATCTTTCCGTCGCTCAGCTCCACCACCACCGGCAGCCGCCAGCTGTTAATAGACTGCTGATCGGCCGTCAGCAGCTGAAACGTCAGTCCGGCTTCGCGGGCGAGCTGGGTCAGCGCGGGGACCATCGGCTTGCCCTTCAGCCACGGCGCGCCCGCGATCAGCGAGCCCGGCGAGCAGGCAACGCGATAGCGTGTCGCCACGTAGCCAAACGCCTGCGCCCACTGCTCCAGCGCCTCATCCGTCATGTTTTCACCCTGCGGGATATCGCGTTGCTTCATGGCTGGATCTCCACGGTCTGGATGGTGCGGTTTTCAAGATCGAACGCGTGACGCAGACGCCCGGTCTGGTAGAGGCAGTTCAGCTGAAGCTGATGCAGCTGTCCGGCGGTTTGCTGCTGGGTGAAGCGTGCCTGATAAACCTCCTGCTCGGCGTTGAGCACGTCGAGCAGCGGACGGGAGCCGAGGTCGAGATACTGCTGCTGATACAGCTCGCGGGTGCGGGCGCTGAGCGCTTCCTGACGTCCCTGGATCTGTAGCGTGCTCATCAGGCTCATCACCTGGCTGCGCGCCTCAAGCAGCTTTTGCCGCACGTCGAGACGCGTGCGCTGGATGGCGGACTGGGCCGATTCAACCGCGTGTCCGGCAGCGTTGCGCCGGGCGGTGAGGCCGCCGCCCTGATAGAGCGGCATCTGCACTTTTACCCACGCGGAGTACTGGGTGCGGTCCCGCGTTTCGTTGCCGGAGTAGCGGTCGTTAAGATAGTGGCGGACTTCCGGCTCCAGCGAGACGGTAGGGGTCATCTGCGCGTTGGCATAGTCGAGATTGGCCTGCGCGACGTTGGCCTGCGCCCAGGCCGCTAAAACCGAGGGCACCAGGCGATCGTCCGGCTCGGCGATATCGCAGCTGCGGGCCAGACTTTGCGGAAATTCATTGCTGACCGCGTTCAGGCTGTCCCAGCCCAGCATGCTCATCAGCGTGGCGCGAGAGCTGTCGAGGCTGGCCTGATACTGCATCAGCTGCGCGCGCGCGCCTTCGATACGGGCATCGGTCTGCACGACGTCAGAGAGCGACGTGGCCCCTTCGTCATTGCGCAGCTTCGTCAGCGAGCCGATGGAGGTCAGGGCATCCAGCTGCTCTTTGGCGGTACCCACCATCTGCTGCCAGGTCTGAACCTGCACCATGGCGATGGCGGTATCGTGGGCGATGGTGTCGATGCTCACCAGCACGTTGGCCTGCTGCTGGGCGACGCCCGCGTTTTCGGCGCGCACCTGGCTTGCGACTTTGCCGAAGTCGTAGAGCATTTGCGAAAGGGAAAGCACCAGCGACGGGGTAAAACCGTTGTCGTCACCGTCGTGGGTATAGCCGTTATCCATGCCGGCGTTAATCTGCGGATAGTATTTCGATTTAGCGAGGTCCACGTTTTCGCTCTGTTGATAGAGTTTGCCGACGGCTTCACTGATGGCAGGATGCCAGCTCACGGCGCGGTTAACGGCGTCGTCCAGCCGTAGCGTGCCGGGGGCGGCTTTGCTGGCAACGGGCGCCACGCGGCCATTTAACGAGGGGAGTTCCTGCGTTTCGCTTAATTGTCCGGTATTAATCATCGCCGCAGGATTTGCCGCGATAGCGGGCACAGATATCAGGCAGCACGAGAGCCACCAGTAAGGCATCTTCTTTCCCATGTCTTGTCCCTAATAAAAGAGTACTGCTTTATTGTTTATGCCCGGGCGCTGCGCGCCCGGGTCATTTACTGCACGTGCTATCAGGTAATGATGTGTTGTTGGTTAACAAGCTCGTCGTAGGTGGTCTGAACGTTATCAAGCGTAACGAGCGTAGATTTAGTGTAGGCGGCTCCCGTGCCGTCACGGTCGATGGAGATCACAGTATTGCCACCGCTTTGTGAAACAGAGACATAGTTCCCAAGCGTCGACGCGCTACCGTTCCAGCCCACCAGCAGATCGCCAATGTCGATCTTGTCTCCCTGCGCCAGGGAGAAGTTCGTCCAGTGGTCGCCTCCGGCGCTGGTGATGTTGCCCCCCGTCGCGTTACCCGCCGTATTGTTCAACACCTGATAAATCAGGGTGTCGCCGTAGGCCGTGCCGCTAATCAGATCGTTATGCTCCGAACTGACAAATTTCGGCGCCATGTTGATGGTTAGCGACGCGGTATCTTTGGTGCCATTGGCGTCGGTCAGGGTGTAGTTAAAGACCTCCTTGCTGGTGATGGACGAGAACGATATCCCCGGGTTGAGCGTGTAGGTGTAACTGCCGTCGGCGGCAATCGCCAGCGTGCCGTAGTGGCCCGTGATGTTGACCTGCGTGCTGCCGCTGTACGGATCGAGCGTTGTGGTCACGCCGTCGTAGCCGGTAATGCTCACGCGGGTATCCACCGAGTGCAGCTGGTCCATCGCGCCCGCGGAGCCGGTGCCGTCAAAGATATTGCCGTCAACGGTGTGGGTGCCCGTGGCGTCGAACTGCGACAGCGAATAGCTGGTGCCGGTCACGCTTGGGGTGATGGTGATATTTCCTGCCGCCAGCGGCCCCATTTTGCCGGTGTAGTTCAGGGTATAGGTCCCCGCTTCCAGGTCGAGACCCGTCAGGTTGATGGTGGCCCTGCCACCCAGCAGCAGCCCGCCGTTGAACGAGCCGTTTCGGATGGTGGTGGTGCCGTTGGTCAGCGTCCAGTCAACCGTTAATCCGCCAAGCGACAGCAGCGAGGCGACGTTAAACGTCAGGACCACGTTGTGCAGCGCGGTATTGGCATCCACCACGAAGGTACCGGTGCCGCTGCCCTGCGTTGAGGAGAGCAGCGCGGCGTTCCAGCTCGCCGACCCGACCGTGGTATCCGAGTACGCGGCGGTGCGGTGTACCGAGTTCACGTCCATCACCGAGCTGACATCGTTCACCGCGTCCATTGGGCGCGCGGTTGGGGTGATGTTCAGCGATGCCGTGTCTTTCGAACCGTCAGGCGCGGTGATGGTGTAGACGAAGGTATCCGGCGTGCTGATTTGGTCAGCGCCGACGCCGCTCTTCAGGGTATAGGTGTACTCCCCGGCGGCGTTGATGCTCAGCGTACCGTACTCGCCGGTGATCTGCGTCAGGCCGCTGCCGTTCACCGCCACGCCGTTAACCTGCGTGACCAGGGTGCCTGCTGGCGCAACATCATCCGACAGCACGTCCCCGGTGGTGGTCTCGCTCACGCTTGCCACGCTGTAGACATGATCCTGCAGCACGTTGAGCGTGTAGGCCGTCAGCGCGGTGATCCCCGCCGCCGTATTCAGCAGGAACAGGTACTCGCCCGCCGGCAGATTCAGCGTCAGCTGCGGTGAGGTCCCGCCCAGCAGCGGCGCGCGCAGCCAGCCCGGTTCAACGCGCATCTGCTCGAAGGTCTGCGTCGCATTGTTGAACTTATAGATGTAGAGGTCGAACACCGAGGCCAGCGCCACGCCGCCAACGGACGCCTGAACGGTCATGGTGCGGGTGGTGCCTTCCTCGACGGTGTAGATGATCGGGTTAGCCAGATCGTCCAGCAGGTTCAGCCCGAGCGTATTGCCAAGGTTGATGCCCACCAGGGTAAAGCCGCCCTGCGAAGACGCGCCGTTGTTGATGGCCTCGACGGTGGTATCGAAGGTCAGCGAGGCGGTATCGTCCACGGCCACGATGCTGCTGCTGGTGGTTCCGTCGCCCAGGGAGAGCACCAGATTTGCCGAGGCGCTGGTGCCGTTATGGGTGATGGTGTAGGTGAAGTTCTCCGTGCGGCCAATGACCGCGGCGCTGGTGTTGGTCAGGTTGTAGGTATAGCTGCCGTCCAGGTTGATGGTCAGCGTACCGTACAGCCCCTGAATCACCGTGCCGTCAGCCGTGACGCTGGTGGTGGTGCCCTGGGCGTTGGTGACCGCGGTGACGGTGGTGCCCGCCGGGGCATTGTCGCTGCCTGCGGTCGGATCCACGTCGGTGATCACGTTACCGGCAAGGCTGGTATCGCCGGACACGGTGCCCGCGCTGGTCTCCTTCACCGCCACGTCGAGGCTGGTGTAGGAGCCGGTTGCCAGCAGGTTGGTGTTATAGCTCAGAACGCGATACTGGCCGTTCGCCAGCCCGGCCAGGTTCAGCGATACGCCAGTGGCGCCGAGTGTCAGCAGGTCAGCGAACTGCGGCTGCCCGGTATCGACCACGGTGGTCCAGGTATTGTTGGCGGCGTCGAAGCGCTGCACCACCAGCTCAAGGGTATTGAGCAGGGAGAGCACGGCACCCGTGGCGTTGGCGTTCACGGCAATATCCGCGCTGCCGCCGCTGCCAACGGTGAAACCAACCTGCGCGGTGTCGTTGCCGAGCAGCGTCAGCACGTTACCCACCGCACCCACCAGCAGGAAACCGTAGTCGCTGTACTGCGAATTGGTCACCGTGGCGGTGGTGGTGAGCGCCAGCTCTTCGACGTTGGTGCTGGCCGACAGCGGCACGATCGGCGCCAGGGCTGAGCCCGGCAGCGAGACGTTGCCTGCCGGATCGGTAGCGGTGATCTGCAGCGTCTGACCTTCCGTCTGTTTATTGAGGAAGGTGTAGCTCCAGGTACCGTTGCTGTCCGCCGTGGCGGTGACCGTTGAATTGTCCGCCAGGCGGATGGTGACGGTGCTGCCCGCTTCGGCGCTGCCGGTCAGGACGCTGCCGTCCGCGTTGAAGGTCCCGGTCGGGGCCGCTGGCGCAGTGAGATCGACAATGACGGTGGTCGGGGTTGAGATCGGGCTGGTGCCTGAACCGTTGCCCGCCGTGGCGGTGAAGGCATGCGGGCCTTCACTCAGCGCTGGCGTGGTGAAGCTCCAGCTGCCGTTGACGTCCGCGGTGACCGTACCCATCACTACCCCGTTGTTGTACAGGGTGATGGTCGCGTTCGGCTGCGCCGTGCCGCTCAGGGTTGGCGTAGTGTCGTCGGTGGTTTTGCCGTTGGTCAGGTTGCCGGTAACCGTGCCGACGTTATCGTTGATGGTGGCGATAACCGGGGCGTCAGGAATGGTCGTGATCGGCGCAATCACCGAGGTCGTCACGCCCGCGTTCCCGGCCTTATCCGTCGCATAGACAATCAGCGATTCCCCGCCGTTTTGCGGCGGATTGATGGTGGCGCTGAAGCTTCCGCTACCGTCCGCGACGGCCGTACCGAGCACCGTTCCGGTGCTGGTGGTGATGGTGACGGTACTGCCAGCTTCCGCCGTACCGGTAACCAGCGTACCGTTGGCGATCACCGCCAGACCGGCTGGCGCAGGTGGTGGCGTCAGGTCGACGTTCAGCGTAATAACCGGCGACGGCGCGCTGGTATTGCCCGCGGCGTCGGTGGCGGTCACGGTGAGGTTATGCGGTCCTTGGGCCAGTACCGTGGTCTGCGGCAGCGTCCAGCTGCCGTTGGCGTCGGCGGTCACCGTTCCAATCAGCGTCGTGCCGTCGTAAATGCGCACGGTGGAATTGGCTTCCGCCGTACCGTTTAGCGTCGGACGCGCGTCGTTGGTTGGGTTGGTGCCGGTTACCGGGCCGGTGATGCTGCCCACATCATCCACAATCGAGGTGATGGCCGGTGCGACAGGGGCCGTGGCGTCCACGTTGATGGTGTACCCCCCGGTCTGCGCGCTGGCGTTGCCCACCGCGTCGGTGGCGGAGAAGGTCAGGTTATGCGGGCCGTCAGCCAGCGGCGTCGACGGCGTGAACGTCCACGCGCCGCCGGTGGCGACAGCGGTGCCAATCTGTACGCCATTGTCAAAGATGGTTACCGTCGCCCCGGCTTCCGCCGTGCCGGTCAGCGTTGGTCGGGCATCGTTGGTTAACCCGCCGCTGGCGATCGGCGTTGCGGCATTACCGACGTCATCGGTAATGCTGGTCAGCACCGGCAGCGCAGGCGGCGCGGTATCAACGGTCAGGCTGAAGCTGGCGGACGGATCGCTGGTGTTGCCCGCCTGGTCCGTTACTTCTGCGGTAAAGGTGTGTGGCCCGTCGCCCAGCGGCGCGGTGATATCGACGGTCCAGTTGCCGTTGGCATCGGCCGTACCGGTGCCTACCAGCGTGGTGCCCTCATAGATATTCACCGTTGCCAGCGGTTCGCTGGTTCCCACCAGTCGAGGCTGGGTATCGTTCGTGGCCTGCCCGGCACCGATCGCTCCCGTGACGGTACCGACATCGTCAATTGCCTGGGTGATAACAGGCGCGACGGGCGCGGCGGTATCAACAACCAGCGTGAAGCCCGGTGAGGCAGGGCTGACGTTGCCCGCGGCGTCGGTTGCCGTGGCGGTCCAGGTGTGGCTGCCGTTTGCCAGCGTGCCGGGGGTAAAGCTCCAGACGCCGTTTGCGTCCGCCACGGCGGTACCCACTTCACGACCGCTTTCATAAATGGTGATGGTCGCGTTGGCCGCCGCGGTGCCGTTCAGCGTTGGCGTGGTGTCGTCCGTGCTCTGCCCGGAGGCGACCGGGCCCAGCACGGTACCGACATCGTCGGTGGCCGGGGTAAAGGCCGGCGCCTCGGGCACTGACGTATCCACCGTCAGGTTGAACGCTGGCGACGTTGGTCCGGTATTGCCTGCGGCATCGGTGGCGTTAAAGGTAATGGCGTGCGGCCCTTCGCCCAGTTCGGTGGTCGGCGTAAAGGTCCAGGTGCCCTGGGCGTTGACCACCGCCGTGCCGATTTCCACATCATCGACAATCACGTGTACCGTTGAGCCCACTTCGCCGGTGCCGGTGAAGGTAGGACGGGTATCGTTCGTGGAGCCGTCGGTGACGATGGTTCCGGTACCCGGCGCGGCATCGTCAATCACCGAGGTCACGACCGGTGCCGCCGGGCCGGTGGTATCGACCGTAAAGGCGAACACCGGAGAGTTGGCAGACACGTTTCCAACGTCATCGCTGGCGTTGACGCGCAGGCTGTAAGTCCCGTCCGGGAGGATCGGATCCGGCGTAAAGGTCCAGTTGCCGCTGCCGTCAACCGTGGCGGTACCAATCTCCACGCCGTTGTTCAGCACGTGAATGGTGGTACCCGCCTGGCCGGTACCGCTGAGGGTTGGCGTGGCGTCATTGGTGACCTGTCCGGCGGTAAGCGGGCCGGTTACGCCACCCGGGGCGTTGTCGCTGACCGTAGCGATCGTCGGCACTTGTGGCGCGGTAAGATCGATTTCGACGCTCCAGGCGTTGGACGGCTGGCTGACGTTGCCCTGCGGATCGGTCGCTCTGACGGTAAAGCTATGCGTTCCTTCGCCGAGTGCGGTTTCTGGGGTAAATGTCCAGGCCCCGGTTCCGTCCGCTGCCACGGTGCCAATCTGCGTGGTGCCGTCAAAAATGGCGACGACGCTGTTCGGCTCTGCGGTACCGGTCAGGGTTGGCGTGGCGTCGTTGGTCGGATCGCCGCTTGGGACAGGCGTTGCCGCATTCCCTGCGTTATCCGTCACGCTGGTAATTACCGGCGTGGTGGAAACGGTGTCGACAACGATGGTGATCCCGGCCGACTGGGCGCTCTCATTGCCTGCCGGGTCGGTGGCCGTCACGGTGAGCGTGTGGCTGCCGTCGTCCAGCGCTGGCGGCGTATAGCTCCAGGTGCCGGTCGGACCGACAACAACGGTGCCCAGCGGGTCGCCGTCATCGTACACCGTAATGGTGTCCCCGGCCGTGCCTGTCCCGGTCAGGGTAGGACGGTTGTCGTTGGTGCTCTGCCCGTCAGCGATTGGGCCGGTGACCGGGCCTACGTCATCGGTCACCGCACCGATGGCTGGTGCGGTCGGATCGGTGAGGTCGACGGTGACGGAGGCGACCGGCGAGCGGCCGCTGGTGGCGCCGGTGGTGATATTCGTGGCGGTCACTTCAAAGGTGTGTGAGCCTTCCGCGAGCGGCAGCAGCGGCGTGTAGCTCCAGTTGCCGTCTGCATCCGCAACAACGCTGGTCAGCGGAACCAGCACCCCATCCTGATAAATGGCGATGACGCTGCCCGGATCGGCGGTGCCGGTAAGGGTTGGCTGGGTATCGTTGGTGGTTTTGTCCTTCACATTCCCAGTGACCGGATCGACGTCGTCGTTGATCGCCGTAATCACCGGTACCGCTGGCAGAATGAGCGGGGAGTCCGGCACGTCAAAGGTGGTTGTCGGGCCTTTATTGCCTGCCGCGTCCGTGACGGTGATCTCAAGTGTGGTCGTATCCAGCTGGGCCGGGGAGAGGGCAATGGAGAAGTTACCTCCCGTCGCGACCCCGGTCCCGATGATATTGCCGTTAGCGTCAAGTACCGTCACCGTCACGCCATCTTCCGCCTCACCGGTCAGCGGCGTGCCCTGCGCGGCAATGGCGATGTTCTCTGGCGCTGCCGGGGCCTGGGTATCTACCGTCACGCTGAGATCGCCGGAGCTGGCGGAGGTATTCCCCGCCGCGTCGCTCGCGGCAACCGAGAAGGTGTGCGGCCCGTCCGCCAGCGCGGGGTCTGCGGTCCAGGACCATGTCCCGTCCGGCTGAACCTCCACGACCACCGGCGACGGAGTGCCGTCAACGGAAACCGTTACGGTTGAGCCAGGCTCGCCAATCCCGGTGAGGGTAGGCGTGCCGTCGCGGGTATAGAGAACGTTATCCGTCAGCTGGCTGTCGGACAACGCGTCAATTTGCGGCACGGTTGGCGCCTGGGTATCAACCGTCACCGTAAAGAGCGGGCTGGTTGGGCTGAGGTTGCCCGCACCGTCTACCGCCGCCACGGTGATGTTCAGCGGGCCGTCGGTCTGCGTCGGCAGGGTGTATGACCATGCACCATCAACGATCGGAACGCGCGCCACCTCCACGCCGTTGTTGTAGACGATTACCGTCTCACCGCTGGTGCCGGTGCCGCTCATGGTCGGCGTGGTGTCGCTGGTGGAGCCGCCGTTCTGCGCGCCGCCGATGGCGCTGATGGTCGGGGTATCCGCCGCGACGGTATCTACCGTAATCGAAATGCCTGCCGATGGAGCCGATTCGTTACCCGCCTCATCGGTAGCGGTGGCCGTGTATTCGTGCGTCCCTTCACCAACGTTGGCGTCAGGACGCCAGGTCCAGTTGCCGTTACCGTCTACAGTAACGCTGCCTACGGCCTGCGGCTCGCCGGTGCCCACCTGGTCATAGATGGTGATCACGTCGTTCGGCGTGCCGGTGCCGCTAAGGACCGGACGCGGATCGTTGGTGGAGCCGCCATCGGCCACCGGGCCGGTGATCTGGCTTACGCTGTCCGTCACCACCGGAACGCCCGGCGCGGCAGGCGCGTCGCTGTCAATGGTGATGGTTACCGGCGTGGACGGGGCGCTTTCGTTACCCGCGCTGTCCTGATTGGTCACCGTCAGGGAGAGATCGTAGGTGCCGTCAGGGAGCGGATCGTCCGGCGTCCAGCTCCAGTTCCCGTCGGCATCGATCTCTGTTTCACCAATTTTGGTGCCGCCATCGTAAATGTTCACCGTATCCCCCGGCGTACCCGAGCCGCTCAGGGTCGGCGTGGTGTCGCGGGTGGTTTCACCCGGGTTCAGGGCCGTGCCCGGGTTGCTGCCGTCCGGGTTAACGGTGATGTCAGGAATGCCCGGCGTCGCGGGCGCGGTGGTGTCAATCGCCAGCTCAAACGGTGGAGATATGGTGGTGTTACCCGCCGCATCGGTGGCGTGGACCGTCAGCGAGTGCGGGCCGTCCGTCAGCGGCGTGGTGGGCGTAAAGCTCCAGCCGCCGCTGCCGTCAAGCACGGCCGTGCCGAGCAGGGTTGTACCGTCGTAGACAGTGATGGTGGTACCTTCCGGCGCGGTGCCCTGCAGCTGCGGCAGGGTGTCATCGGTGGTGTCTCCGCTGTTGAGCGGAAGCTGCACGGGACCGACGTTGTCGGAGACGGCACCAATCGTGGCTGCCGGCGGCGGGGTGGTGTCAACGGTAAGGGTAAAGCCGCCGGACGATGCGCTGGAGTTGCCTGCCGCATCGCTCGCGATGACGGTGAAGGTGTGCTGACCGTCTTCTAATGGCTCGTCTGGGGTGAAGGTCCATGCCCCGGCGCTGTTAACGGAAGCGGTACCGATATCCTGTCCGTCAAGGCGGATCGTCACGGTGGTGCCCGGCTCGCCGGTTCCGCTCAGGGTTGGGAGCGTGTCGTTGGTGGTGCCATTGGTGTCCAGCGGCCCGGTGCGGTCCGGCACGTCATCAATGACCTGGGTAATCGCCGGGGCGGCCGGAGCGGAGGTATCCACCGTGATGCTCCAGGTGTTTGACGTCCCGCTGAGGTTATTGTTGGCGTCAACCGCCGTCGCCGTCAGAACGTGCCCGCCGTCGGGAAGATCCGCTTCCAGCGTGATGGACCACTTGCCGTCAGGCCCAACCACCGCGGTGCCGATTTCAGCGGTGCCGCTGTAGAGGGTGATCGTGGTGCCGGGCTCGCCCGTTCCGTTGATGGTCGGGGTTTTGTCGTTGGTGAGACCGTTCTGGCTGACGGAGCCGGTGACGCCGGGCGCATCATCCACCACGCCGGTGATAACCGGGGTTTGTGCCGCGGTGATATCCGGCGCGTCAAACGGCGCGGTCGGGCCGGTGTTGCCTGCGGCGTCAGTGGCATCCGCGGTCAGCGCTTCGCCGTTGGCTTTCGGCGGGATCAGCTCAACGCTGAAATTACCCTCATCGTCCGCGACTGCTTCACCAACCTTCACGCCGTTTTCACGAATGGTGACGGTGCTGCCCGGCTCGGCGGTACCGGTTACCGTCGTGCCGTCGGGAGAAATCACCACGTTTTCCGGGGCCAGCGGATCGGTGGTATCCGGCGCGTCGGCATAGCCAGACGGGCTGGTGTTGCCGCTGCCGTCGGTAGCCGTCACCTCAAGGGCTTCGCCGTTGGTCTGCGGTGGGGAAATCGGGATGGTGAAGGCGCCGTCCGGCCCCGCGGTGGCTTCGCCGATGATGGTACCGTCCGGCGCCCTGATCGTAATGGTGCTGTTTGGCTCGGCGGTGCCGCTGACGCTTCCACCGTTTTCTGCCACCACAAGGTTGCCCGGCGCGGCAGGCGCGGTGATATCCGCCGCGTTAACCACGGCCGGCTGGCTCTGGTTGCCTGCGGCATCGGACGCGACCACGGAAATAATCTCGCCGTTGGTTTGCGCAGGGTTCAGGTTGGCGACGTAGTTGCCGTTGCTGTCGGCGGTAGCTTCGCCGATTTTCAGCCCACTGTTGTTGGTGATAACGATTTTACTGCCCGGCTCGGCGGTACCGGTGATTTGCGTGCCTGCGGAATTGATCGTCGCTGCGGGCAGCGGAGGCGGCGTGAGATCGACGGTGAAGCTGATCGGCTGAGACATGCCGCTCTGGTTTCCTGCCGCATCGGTTTCGCGCAGGGTGATCGAGTGTGGCCCCTCCGCCAGCGGAGCGGCTGGCGTGATGCTCCACGTGCCGTCAGGCAGAACGGTGGTGCTGCCGATGGCAACGCCGTTATCGTAAATCGTGATGGTGCTGCCGGGTTCTCCTCTGCCCGTCAGCCGGGGCTGCGACTCGTCGGTAAACTGCCCGGCGGTAATCGCGCCTTTCAGCCCCCCGGTATCGTCGTTAACGATAAATCCTGTCGGCGCTGCCGGGGTGGTGACGTCCACCGTCACGGTAAAGGCCGGCGAAGCCGGACCGGTGTTTCCGGCCACGTCGGTGGCGCGTACGGTCAGCTGGTGGCTGCCTTCGCTCAGGTTCACCGACGGCGTAAAGCTCCAGCTTCCGTTGCTGCCGACGACAGCCGTACCAATGGCAACGCCGTTGTCATAGATGGTGATCGTAGAGCCGGCTTCTGCCGTACCGGTAAGCTGTGGGCGCGGGTCGTTGGTGGTGCTTCCGCTCCCGAGCGTGCCGGTATTGGGCGCAACATCATCGGTAATGCCGGTGATAGCCGGGGCGCCCGGCGCGACCGTATCAACCACTAAGGTCACCGCCGTGGACGGCGGGCTGATATTGCCTGCGGCATCGGTTGCGGTGGTGGTAATCGAGTGGCTGCCTTCAGACAGGTTGGTTGCTGGGGTAAAGCTCCATTTCCCGCTGGCGTCGGCCGTGACGGTGCCGATCGGTTTGCCGTTGTCGTAGAAGGTAATGACGGTACCGGCTTCACTGATGCCGCTGAACGTCGGGCGTGCATCGTCGGTACGCTGTCCGTTGCTCAGCGGGCCCGCTTCGGTACCCACGCTGTCGGTAACGGTGACGATCTCCGGCGCATCCGGTGCGGTCAGATCCGGCGCGGTCACCTGGCCGCCCTGGCTGGCGTTTCCGGACGGATCGGTGGCGATGGCGGTAATTTTTTCGCCGTTAGTGAGCGGCGTACCGAGCTCAATGGTAAATTTCCCGTCGCTGCCCGCCTTGCCTGTCCCGACCGTGTTGCCATCGGCATCCTTCAGCGTGATGGTACTGCCAGGCTCGGCGCTGCCGGTAACGGTTTTGCCGTCCGGGGAGAATTGCAGGTTGGTTGGCGCGTCCGGTGGCGTGGTGTCAGGTTCGGTAGGGTTGCCCGGACCCGGATTGCCGGGGTTCGGGTTATCGTCATCGTCGTCCCCGCCGCCTCCGCCGCCGGAGCCTGCCGCAATGGCGATCCCGCCTGCGGCGGCCAGGCCGCCCAGCACCCATGGCCATACGGCTGCGCCGCCCGCGTCGCTCCCGGATGCCGCCAGCAACGCGTCCGTGGAGGCGATGGATTCATAGGTAGCGGCACCGGTTGGATCGTCAATCCACCACAGCGCACCGTCGCTTTCCTGGAGCACCAGTTGGCTCACGCCCTGCGCATCCGTGACGAAAAAATTCTTCAGGGTGATCACTTCGCCCGATTGCAGGGTAATCACCAGATCGTTTCCGCTGCGGGAGTAATCTGCGATGTCGGCTCGATCCACATTAAGCTTAACGATTGAGGAATTATCGAGTGTTATCTGTGTCCCTTCCGTGGTCGTTTCCACGCCAGTTAATTTAGATATAACAGATATTTGGCTCATACAGTTATTACTCCAGCAGAGTTATTGGTTACGGCGTGTCAATCAAGGCCATCGTTTCTGAAGGGATGAGCGCGCTCCCGGCGAAAATACTGTTAAATAAACAGGATTTACCGTTACTTTCTTTAGCGCGAACGATGCCCGCCAGTATTAAAAGTGGCAACATCAGGGCGAAGCTAATTATTTACTTAAGAAACTGTTGTTTATTTATATATTTGCGATGTGTAAGCCTTATTATTTGTGCAGGTATGGGTTTATTTCGGTATGAAAATGATATAGCTATAAATGTCTGAATAAGCAAATTAAGTAACCGTAAACCCTGCGCTGCGATTGCAGGGGGAATTAATCAATAGCATGAATATATTTCGTTAGCTAAAAGGGCGCGGCGTAAAAGGGGTTTTGCGTAAGAGGTGCAACCTTTAAAACGGTGCGAGCGTGGCAAAAATATTATGAAAAATGTGCGGTAAATATATAATTCAGGTTAGGGTTAATGAATGCTTAATAGCGATTTAAGTTAGGGTAAAATATCTACTGTATGATATATTATAAACGTTCTCATTTATAAAATATATTTTTATACGCAGGTAAAATTCTGCTACTCAAAAAATAAATTATTTCTTTATCACATTTAACAAATAAAAGGCCGCAGGCGTGGCCTTTATGAAGTATCAGGCCTTAACCGAAAGGGATGATGCCGATTTCAATGAGGGCGGCTAATGTCAAAAGAATAAAGAGGATAACGACTATGGGTCTGTACATTTTTTAAGGTTCCATCCTTGAGTGAAGTCCTGGCCATCGCGTCCGTTTTCATTTTCCACGGTAACGACGTGCTGTCGTTGATGCTCATCAAAGGGAGGCGGTAGATTAAGGAAAATCTGTATGCCGGGGTGCGATCCGTCCTACCGCAGAGCAGGGGGCGCGGCAGGGGCCTGTCGCCACTGGCGGATGTGCTCGATCAGCGCCCTGAGCTTGGGGGCCATATTGTGACGCTGGGGGAAATAGAGATAAAAGCCGGGAAAAGAGGGAAGGTACGCATCCAGCAGGGAAACCAGCTGTCCTGATTCGAGATACGGCGTGAAGGTGTCCTCCGTGGCAAAGGTTATGCCGCCGCCGGCCAGCGCGAGGCTGAGCATAAGGCGCAGATCGTTAGTGGCGATCTGCGGCTCAATCGCCACATCGAACGGCACGCCAGCCTCCTCAAACTCCCAGCGATAGGGGGCAACGTCCGGGGAAGGGCGCCACCCGATGCACCGGTGCGCAACCAGCTCGCGGGGATGTTCAGGCGCGCCGCGCGTCGCCAGATAGGAGGGTGAGGCCACCACCCGTTCACGCTGCTGCCCCGTAAGGGGAACGGCAATCATGTCTTTTTCAATCACCTCGCCCAGCCTCACCCCGGCGTCGTATCCCGCCGCCACGATATCGAACTCCTCGTCCGACACGAAGATATCAAGCGAGACCTCAGGATGCGCTGCCGCAAACGATGCGAGCAGCGGGCCGGAAAGAAACGCTTCCGCAATTGAGGTGACCGCGATCCTGAGCTGACCGCGCGGCGTGCTGTCCGACACAGCATCGTCAAAGGCCGCCTCAATATTGGCGATGGGCCCCTGCAGCGCGTTACGCAGCCGTTCGCCCGCTTCGGTGAGGCTTACCGAGCGCGTGGTGCGCATCACCAGCAGGGTTTGAAGCCCGTCTTCAAGACGTCTGATTCCCTGGCTGACGGCGGAGCGGGTGATGCCCAGCCGCCCGGCGGCAGCGCTGAAGCTGCGCTCCTCGGCGACCGCCAGAAAAAGCGGTAATAAATTCAGATCGATTTTCATTGTTTAATATCGCTAACCAGTGAGTCCAGTAAAGGCAGGATACAAGAAACAATGGTGCGTATCTATTATCACTCTGAACTCAACTGAAGGAGCACACCATGAACAAAGTCATCTTAATTACCGGTGCATCAAGCGGCATCGGAGAAGGTATTGCCAGAGAGCTGGGCAAGGCAGGCGCGAAGGTTTTTCTGGGAGCGCGCAGGCTGGATCGCATTCACGCCCTGGCCGATGAAATCCGCAGCGCAGGAGGGGAGGCAGAGGCTCAGGTATTGGACGTGACCAGCCGCCAGTCGATGGCCGCCTTCGTTCAGGCAGCACGGGAAAAGTGGGGCCGCATTGACGTGCTTATTAACAACGCGGGCATTATGCCTCTTTCGCCGCTCGCGGCGGGCAAGCAGGATGAGTGGGAGCGCACCATTGACGTAAATATCAAGGGCGTGCTGTGGGGAATTGGCGCGGTTCTGCCGATTATGGAAGCCCAGAACGCGGGGCAGATTATCAATATCGGCTCGATTGGCGCCTTGTCCGTCGTGCCCACGGCCGCCGTTTACTGCGCGACCAAATTTGCGGTGCGGGCCATTTCCGATGGTTTACGCCAGGAAAGCTCGAACATCCGCGTGACCTGCGTCAACCCTGGGGTGGTGGAAAGCGAACTGGCCTCAACCATTACGCACGCGGAAACCATGGCGGCGATGGATGCGTACCGCGCGATTGCCCTTAAGCCGGCTGATATCGCCCGCGCCGTGCGCCACATCATCGAGGCGCCTGAGAGCGTTGATACAACCGAAATCACCATCAGACCTACGGCATCTGCGAACTAGCGCAGCGGGTCAGGCGCCAGCCTGACCCGCTTTACCCTCTTACCACGGCTGTTCGGTTGGCATAATAAACAGCTCCGCCACGTCCACATGTTCCGGTGCCTGCAGCACGTAAAGAATCGAGTCGGCGATATCGTCGGCCTTCAGGAACGTCATCTTCTCCTTCAGCTGTTCCATCTGCGCGCGATAGTTTTCATCGCTGATATGCTCGAACAGTTCACTTTCCACGGCACCCGGCTGGAGCGAGGTGACGCGAATGTTGAACTGGGGCGCCAGCTCCATTCGCAAAATATCCGAGAAGGCGGCAACCGCGTGCTTCGTCGCGCAGTATACGCCAAGCCCGGGGAAGGTTTTGCGCCCGGCGATCGACGAGGTATTGATGATATGCCCAGACCGCTGCGACTGCATTACCGGCAGCACGGCCGCCACGGTGTTAAACAGCCCTTTTACGTTTACGTCGACCATACGGTGCCACTCGTCAACCCGGAGGCTGGCGATATCCGAAATCGGCATCAGCCCGGCGTTATTAAAGGCGATATCAATATGGCCATAGCGCTTGTGCAGTGCCGCCACCCCTTCATTAACCGAGGCCGGGTCAGTGACGTCCATGACCAGCGCCATGGCTTCGCCGCCGGCAGCCTCAATTTCAGACGCCAGCGCCTGAAGGCGATCCAGACGGCGGGCGGCGAGACCAACCCTGACGCCCTGTTCCGCTAATTTTTTGGCCGTGGAGGCCCCGATTCCGCTTGATGCACCGGTGATGAGCGCGACTTTACCTTTGAGTTCCATAACCGATCCTCTTGAGAGTTAATTTCAACGCTTCAGAAAGAACGTCTGAAGCACGGGTCAATAATGGATCTTTCGGGCGGTCGCTTCGCGCGGGCTTTTGCTCAAACTGTCGGGCTTTTGCTGCGAACGGCATCGCGGCGATAGTGGGAGGGCGTCACGCCGTTATGCCTGAGGAACACGGCAGCAAAGTGGCTGGGGCTGGTGTAACCGACGTTCAGCGCAATATTGATAATGGAATCATCGCTTTCCGACAGCATGCGACGCGCCTCCTCCATGCGTAGCCGGATAAAATAGTGGGAAGGTGAAAGCCCGGTAGACTGTTTGAAGGCGCGGCTGAAGTGGTATTCGCTAAGCTCGGTCAGCGTCGCCAGCCGTGCCAGGTCAAACGGCTGGGCCAGCCCTTCGCGCATTGCCGAGAAGACCCTGTGCAGCTTAAACGCCTGCAGGCCCCCGCGGTGTCGTTTCGTACGCGTGCCGTAGGTGCGGATCAGGTGTACCGCCAGTGCCTGCGCGATGCCCTGGATAAACGGGCCGCTGGGGGGATTTTGCAGATACAGCTCCTGGCGTATCTGCTCCAGCAGGGCGGATAGCGTTTCGTCGCGCGCGCCGGAGACTTCCCGCAGCTCGTATTCCTGCATCATGGCCACTCCCATATAAACATGCATAACGACGAACGGCGCGTCTGGCCCGGCGCGCCACCGCATTTCAGTGGGAGAGGCCGCCGTCGTGAGAAAGAAATCCCCTGCGCTAACGCAGTTAGATAGCCACGGTTCACCGGGGGAACGCTCCTCCACGACGGCCTGGCCGGAGAGGATCCAGACGATAAAAGGCTCCGGCACCGCCGGAATAATGACGTTTTCCTGCTCGTGCCTGCGCGCCAGAATTTGCACGAATACGTCCCGGGAGGATTGCGCCCGATGCTCCCTGAGCAGCCTGCCGGGAAGGTATTCTTCAAACGTCTCTGCGGAAGTACGCTGCGTCATCTTTATCGTTACCCTTTGCTATGCCAGTTGTACCAGGTTTACCGCCGGAAGAGGCCCTCCGGGGAACTGTTGAAGCGTACCGCCAACCTCCAGGCTGCCTAAATCGATAGTTGCGAAACCCAGCTGCCCGGCCAGCGCGATGACCTCCGCCTTCGCATCAGCATGGTCTCCGGAGATAAAGACAACGCGACGGCCGCCCGCCTGCGCCGGATCCTGAGCCAGTACTCCGGCAAGCAGGGTGTTGAAGGCTTTGACCACGCGCGCCCCCGGAGCCCAGCGGGTGACGACCTGACTTGAGTTTTTCCCGCCCAGCTCAGCCAGCCTGTAGCCAGGCAAAAGCACCGGGTTAGTGGCGTCAATCAGGATACGACCCTCCCAGCTGATGCCGCTTAGCGCGGCTTCGGTTTTGTCCCAGTTGGTGCTGACAAAAACGATATCGGCTTCGGCGGCCTGCCGTACGGTGCCGGCGCGTGCCCCGCGGCCCAGTCTCTCAACCACGTCGGCCAGGCTTTCCGGCCCGCGGCTGTTGCTAAGAATAACGTTTATCCCCGCGTTAACCAGCTGCCCCGCAAAAGCTTGCCCGATAGCGCCAGCGCCGATAATACCCACAGTTGTTGTTTTCATGCTGAATTTCCTTCAATGAAGAGTAGTGAACGTGCAGAGAGAGTAGTAATCTTTGACCTATCTGAATAGCCTATATAATTAGATGGAATCCATCTGCCGGAGCGATACATGCTGGACGGTATGTCTGTTGATCAGCTGCGCACCTTTATTGCCGCGGCTGATGAGGGGAGTTTTTCCGCCGCCGGGCGCAGGCTGCGGCGCGCGCAGTCGGTCGTCAGCGCGACGCTGGCAAACCTTGAGGCGCAGGTCGGGTTTCCGTTATTCGATCGCTCCGGGCGTTATCCGAAGCTGACGGAGGCGGGCGTCGCCATGCTGGAAGCGGCACGCCTGGCCGCGGCCGGGATGGACGCGTTTAAGGCGAAGGCGCGTACCCTGGCAGAGGGGCTGGAGCCTGAGCTGGCGGTATCCGTCGATGTGATGTTTCCCGTTGCCCGGCTCACCGCTGCGGTGCAGGCGTTTCATCAGGCATTTCCCGACACGCCGCTGCGTTTGTACGTGGAGGCGCTGGGGGCGGTGCTCCAGCCTTTGCTGGACGGCCACTGCCGGGTGGCGATTACCGGCTCGCTGCCGCATCTTCCGGCGGGTTGCACCGCCGAATTCCTTCTCAGCGTGCCTGCGGTGGCCGTTGTCTCCCCCGGGCACCCGCTGGCTGACGCGTCTGGCCCGATCCTGCGCTCGCTTTTACAGGAGCACGTCCAGCTGGTGCTGGCCGATCGCTCCTCTCTCACCGCGGGCCGGAGCTTTGGCGTCATGTCGTCAAGGACATGGCATTTGGCGGATATGGGGGCAAAGCACGCCTTCCTGCGCGCCGGGCTTGGCTGGGGCTATATGCCGCTGCCGATGGTTGAGGAGGATCTCGCGGCGGGAAAACTGGTCACGCTGAACGTGCAGATGCAGCCCGACGTCGGGCCCGGTTTTTCCATGCAGGCGGTGCACCTGGAAGAACGTCCGCCGGGCCCGGCCGGACGCTGGTTCGTTAACGCGCTGAAAATGCAGGCCGGCATGCCGGGGGTAAACAGCAGCGACGGTTAGCCAGCGCAGGCAAGCGGAGCCCTTCTGGTGCAGCGCGTGTTCAGCTTATTGCGCTGAAGGGCCTTCTACCTTCTCCAGGCGCAGGTTGCTCCCCACGGTTTTACCGGCGCGATCCGCAATGTCATACTCAATGGTAACGTTATGCCTGCTGCCCGGCGTGACGGTGATCTCCTTTACCCTGCTGCCCGAATCCGGGGGAAGCGTAAGGGTCGTTGTGCCTTTAACCAGCACCCGACCATTTTGCTTCACCTGCCACTTCAGACGACACGCCTCGCAGGCGGACCAGGTGTCATTGATTGCCCACAGGCGAACCGTGGCTTCGCTTCCCTCACGCCATACCGCCGTCACGGGTTCAATCGACGGCAGGATGGGCTGATAGGCTTTTTGCAGCGCGTAGTAACCCGGTTTAGGCTTACGCAGATAATCCACGACGCCCCAGTTGATGGAGGGCCAGGTTTCAACAAACATAAAGTGGAAGAGGGCGGTAACCGGCTGATAGCGCTGCCGACGATAGCTCTCCGCCGCCATTGCCACCAGCTCCGCCTGGTAACGCTGGGTGTTGGCAATCATCTCCTGAATGGTATTGCCCCGCGGAATATTGGCAAATTTGAAGGTCTGGAAGGGCTGGAAGTTATGGTATTTCCAGTGCGTCCAGCCGGGATCGTCGGCGGCGGTGCTTTTCGGCCACATCAGGCGGGCAGGGATGATGGTTTTCAGCGTTGAGAGTCGCGGTAGCGCCTGAGCGCCAAATTCCGTGATGATCGCGGTTTTGGCGGGGCCAAGGAGATCGCGCATCGTGCCAAAGTACCATCCGGCCCAGTAGTGTTCTTCCACCGCGGAAAAACGATGCACAATGCGCGAGGTGTCTTGCGCAAGCGCGTCTGCCACGCGTTTCGTCAGCGTCTGGTTCAGGGTTTTGTTCCAGTCGGGGAAGCGTTTTTCCATCCACGGTGAATTCCACGGCGGCTCGTTATGACCCCCCCAGACGATAATGGCCGGAGAGTTGCCAAACTGTTCGACCATCTCGCGGGTCTGCCGCGCGGCATTGTCCGCAAAGGCGTCGCTGTTATCGTAACCCCATTGCAGGGGGACATCCTGCCAGATCATCAGCCCCATTTCGTCAGCCACATCGTAAAGCGCCCGGCCTGCCACGTGCGCGTGAACGCGTATCGCGTTGGCGTTCATCGCCTGCACCAGCCTGAAGTCGCGGCGATATTTCTTGCGCGTCATGGTGCTGAGCCAGGGGGAGCCGATGTAATTACTTCCCTTGATAAACAGGCGCCGGTCATTGATCAGCCAGCCCCTATTGTCTGGCTGCGCCTCCATCTTGCGCAGGCCGGTACGGGTCACCGCGGTATCCATCACCCCCTGCTCATCCACCAGGGTTGCACGCACCCGGTAGAGATTTGGCCTGCCATAGCCCACAGGCCACCAGAGCTTCGCGTCTTTCACTGGCAGCGTGACGCTGAGGGAGCGCGGCTTACCGTCCGTTTTCGCAATCTGTACCGGAAACGCCCGTTCCGTGCGCGTGCCGGAGAAATTATCAGGCGTCGCTGACAGGCGCAGGGTGACGGGACCGGCAGATAACGCCCGATAGCGGATCTCGGCGTGCAGAGCGGGCTTGCCCAGCCCCTCGCGCCAGTCCGGACGCAGGATCACCTCATCGATAGTCACGCCGCGACTCAGGTGTAGCTTCACCGGTGCCCAGATCCCACCGGAGTTGGCGTCCTGGCCATTCTCTGCCCAGGCCCCGCCCGGTCGAGTGTCGTGCTGGTTAAGCACGCCTTTGAACAGCGTTTTATGCAGCGGCCAGATTTTTTTCGGATCTTCCCAGGGGCTGTCCACCCGCACGGCGAGCCTGTTGTATCGCTGTAAAGCATCGCTTATGTCTACGGAGAAGCGCTGGAAATATCCCTCGTGACGGGCAAGATGCCTGCCGTTGAGCGTGACGTCGGCAAAATAGTCCACGCCATCAAAGACCAGGGTAGCCATGGTATCGGGCGCGCGCCGGGGCAGGGTAAATTCGTGCCGGTACCAGAGGGCACCCTGATGATCGTACCCGGCGCTGTACCAGTTGGCCGGGACCCGAATTTCTCGCCAGCCGCGGTCAGGCGCACTGGCGCCGTCAAAGGTGCTGAGGCTGGCGTCATGCACGCGCCACGTTCCGGCCAGTGACCAGGTAATCGGCTGGCTGGCCTGGGCCAGCAGGGGGCTCAACGCCAGCAGCAGAAGAAGCCTAGGGATCATGTTTAACCTCCTGCGCTCTGCGGCGCAGCCAGGCCGCAGAGCGTCTGGCCTCCTCGATAAGATCGCCATGTAAAGCGCGCAGCCCGGTCTGGATCTGCGAGAGCGCCTTACCCTCAATCTGCTGAAGCACGTCGGACAGAGCGCTGAAGCCGAGGGTGACTGCTTCGCCGCGAAGCTTGTGAGCGGCCCGCCGCACGGCCTCGCGGTCATCATGCTCAATGTTCAACGCTATGGCCGCCACCGCCTCGTCAAGGCCGCTGCCGAACAGCGCCAGCAGCTCATTGACCAGCCCGGGATCGTCCGCGCACTGTTTTAACAGGTGCGTCTCGTCCGGTAGCCCCTTTTCTTCGCCGGGGATAACGCGGGCTATCTCCTCCGTAAGCGCCTCCTGACTTACCGGCTTGGCAATATAGCCGTCGAATCCCATTGCCAGACAGCGCTCCTTGTCGCCCTGCATGGCGTGGGCGGTCATCGCAATGGCGGGCTGATGGTCGCGCCCCTGCGCGCGCGCGGCTTCCCGAATCAGGCGAATGGCGGTTTCCCCGTCCATTTCCGGCATTTGCAGATCGATAAGCAGCAGGTCCCAGGGCTGTTCGCGCCAGCGTTCAAGGGCCTCGCGGCCATTGTTTACCACCTCGCACCGGTGACCGAGCCGTTCAAGCAGGCGTCTGGCGACCTTCTGATTCACCAGGTTATCCTCGGCCAGCAGGATATGCAGACCGGCCTGCGCCGTAACGGGCGCAGGAGCGGGCGCAGCGGCGGGGGACGCAGGCGGGGCAGGCGCAAGGACGCTGGCGATGGTCTGACAGAGCTCACGCTGGGCGACCGGCTTATGCAGATAGCGGGCGATACCGATGCGCTTCAGCATGCTGGCGTCGAAATGGCGGCTCATGGAGCTGAGCATAATGATGTGGCTTTGCTCGGCCTGTGGCATAACGGAAAGTTCAAGGGCCAGCGACACGCCGTCCATGTCCGGCATCTGGGCATCAAGCAGGATCAGCGGCCAGCTCCCCCCTTTTGCGGCCAGGCTTAAGGCCTCCCCGGCGTTGTCAACGCAGGTCGGCGTCAGGCCCATCTGACGAAGCATGGTGTCAAGGAGGCGCAGGTTCGTGCTGTTGTCGTCCACGACCAGGACCGGTTCGCCGTTGAAGCGTACTAAGGGCGCGCCCGCGGCTGGCGGGGCCTGCTGGCTCTCCAGGGGCAGGGTAAAGGCAAACTCGCTGCCTGCGCCCGGCTCGCTCTGCACCGTCAGCTCACCGCCCATCAGTTTCACCAGGCGCGCGGAGATGGTCAGCCCCAGGCCGGTGCCGCCGTAGCGGCGGGTGGTAGAGCTGTCGGCCTGGCTGAAAGCCTCGAAGATGGCCTGTTGTTTCCCGGCAGGGATGCCAATGCCGCTGTCGCGAATGCGAAACCGCCACTCTTTTTCGCTTTCCGCAGGCTCTATCGCCAGCAAAACCTCGCCCTGATGGGTGAACTTAAGGGCGTTGCCCAGCAGGTTGGTGAGGATTTGACGCAGCCGGGGGCCGTCGGCTATCAGCACGTCCGGCACCGCCGGAGCGATATCGACCAGCAGCTCGATGCCCTTTTCGCTGGCGGCGGGCATGTGCGGGCGGATCAGCGACTGCACGAAGGGGCGGATCTCCAGCGGCTCGGTATCGACGGTCATCTTGCCCGACTCAATGCGGGAAAAATCGAGTATGTCGTTGATGATGTGCAGCAGCGACTGGGCTGAACTCATTACCAGCGTCAGGTATTCCCGCTGCTCGGGATTGAGCTGCGTGTCCAGACAGAGCTGAGTCATGCCGAGAATGCCGTTCATCGGAGTGCGAATTTCGTGGCTCATGTTGGCGAGAAAGGCACTTTTCGCCTCGTTGGCCTCCCGGGCCACTTTTGCCGCTTCAATGGCCAGCAGCTCGGCCTCCTTGCGGCGGGTGATGTCCTGCAGGGTGCCGATCACCCGTTCGGCCTGCTGCTGCATACTGAGCGTAACCACCTGCCCCGAGATCAGCATCCAGCGCCAGCCCTGGGTCGCGTGCTGCACGCGAATTTCACATTCGAATACCGGCATATGCTCCTGCTTAGAGGCAATCATCGCGTTGCGCAGGACGGCGCGATCCTCTTCATGGACCAGGTTAAGTAAAAAGCGCAGCGGGTAGTGCAGTTGCGTGCGCGACTGACCCACCATCGCCAGCAGCGTATCGTTAACCTCCAGGCTGTCGTGAGAGACTTGCCAGTTCCAGATACCGATCTGAATAGACTCTGCGGTCAGTAAAAAATCGTCGTGCAGCTGGTGGCGCGAGCGCTGGGCGTCGTCAAGCTCGGTAATATCGGTATGCAGGCTGAGGATGCCGCCATCGGCAAGACGCTGATGCTGCACGTAGAGCCGCTGGTTTCCCGACTGGCGCACCTCGCGATGGCTTAACTGACGGCAGTTGCGAACGATCGCTTCCCGCAGGGTCCGGCGGCGGGTGGGGTCAATGTTGTAGCCAGCATCAATAAATTTCTCCGCCAGGCTCTCAAGGGTGGCGCCGGCGCTCAGCCAGGGGGCGATCACCGGGTAAAAGCGCGTTATCTGGTCGTTCCAGGCCAGCAGACGCTCGGCGGGATCGTAAATCATCACCCCCACGGGCAGCGCGTTGAGATCGAAACGGGATGTGGCTCGCATGGTTACTCACCTCTGGCCTGATAGTGCAGCTCCGCCTGGCGGCGAAGATACTCCAGCCCGGGCGCAATCGCCATCGCCCAGGCCGTGAGGATCTCCTCATCGCAAAGGGGATCGCAGGCGCGCACGGTCCTGAGCATTGCCTCCCGCCAGAGGCCGAAAAATCGCGGCGGCAGGCGCAGCCCTTCATCGCTCTGCTCCCGCGCAAGGCGTTCCAGAAAATCTGGCACAAAGAGCGCACCGTCAACGGCAAGCATGGCGAAAAAGCTCTTGAAGATCATCTGCTGGCCATCCCGGCCCTGGCCCCCGGCAAAGTGCTGCTCCGTTTCGGGGGACATATGGATAAAAGTCTCCCAGAACGCCTCAAAAAAGTGCCGTTTATCATTCTCCGGCAGGACGCGGTTCAGGCTGGCGTCAAAGAGATCGCGATAAAATTTCATGGTGCGGCCCTCGCGCCACGTTCACCCGGCAGGCAGAGGCCGGGCGGGTTGAAGGGATCCGACGTGCGGCGGGCAAAATAGCCGTCGTTTTCCACAAGGCCGTTTTCAAACAGCGGCCCGGCGTTGTGTTTGTACAGCAGCGCTTCCAGCACCATGGCGTTGGTCGAGAGGGTGAGCGTCGGGTTGATGTCGCCGGTTGCCTCAACGCGGCCCTCAAACCAGCCCTGATTCGGGTTATTAAGGTGTCGGGTTACGGCCATCAGGGCGTCGGTGTATTCGGTCTCCCACAGCGTCCAGAGCACAAAGACCGCTTTCGTCGTCACCTGCGCCAGCCGGGGATAGCTTTTACCGTCATCGCCCAACGTATTCCAGGCGTAGCCATTCCCCCAGACGGCGTCCTCGACGCGCCAGGGCGCCCGGGAGAGGTAAAAATCGGCGCGGGCGGTGAGCACGCCGTCGCGCTCCCAGCGCGTTTTCTGGCTGAGCCATACCCCTTCGGCCCGGGCGCGCAGCGTTTTTTGAATATCGGAGGCTACCCCGGGCGGCTGCCAGCCGAACTCCAGGCCCGGGAGCATGGCGGGGAGGGTAGAGAGCAGCGACGGCTGCCAGGTCGTTCTTGGATCGCGCGCGTCAACGGCGAGGCTGCGCTGGTAGAGGATGACGTTCTGAGAAGGCGGGGAAAATGCCTTACCCGATGGAAATCCCCACAGCCGAAACGCGCTGGCAGCATATTCGCTTTCACCCAGCCGCAGTTCATCGCGCACCACCGGCTGCCCGTTCTGCACCGACGCAGACCACAGCTCCCCGTCCTTATCCATCACCGGACAGAAGTTCCAGCGCAGGATGATTTTATCCAGATATTCGCGATACTCGGGCGCCCGCTCGGCAGCGAGCCGCAGGGCCAGCATCAGCCTCGCCATATCTTTCGCCGACCATCCGCGCTGCGCCGGTTTTCCCGTGAAGTCGATGGGCGAGGCCGTTCGGCTGGAATAGAGCCTGCCGGGGGTACGGGTTTCGGTCAGCGTCAGGCGATTAAGGGTTCCGAGCAGCCGCGTCAGCCGCGCATCAAACTCGTCCGCCCGGATCAGATCCAGCTCGCGGGCAGCCAGCAGGGCGATTAGCGTATCGCCCATTTGCCACAGCGTAACGCGCGGCTGCTTATCGCTGCCGTTAACCAGCCCCGTCTGAGGCTGGGTGTTATTCTCGAAATAGCGCCAGGCGATACGCGCCCACTCCCGCTCCTGCGGGGTCAGGCTACTGATGCGCGCGGTGGTGTGCCAGCCACCTTTGGTCAGCCAGCGCCACCCTGCGCCCTCCCGGCCGAACAGGGCGAAGGCGATAATAAGCATGAGGACGGCGGCAGCCAGCCAGCGGGCTAAGGTCTTAAGCATTGTGCGGTCACCGGCGGCAGTTTCACAGGCTCGTCCGTATTACAGGTGGCGCATTGACAGGCCTGACAGGCGGGTTTGGCGCGCAGGGTAGTCCCGGTCTGTTCACACCAGGTCTTCACCGCTGGCGTACCGTTCAGGAATGGACGATTGCGCGAGGCATTATTTGGCTCAAAGAGATCCACCAGCTTTTTTTCCCACAGGGAGGGGGCAAAGTTGCGGTCTTTGGGGTTATCGCTGTTGAACTGCAGCAGCTTGCCCTCTTTTTTGAACAGCAAGGCTTCCAGCATGATGCCGTTGTTATTGGCGGTGAACTCTTTGATGGGGCCGTCGCCGTTTTCGTACAGCCCTTCATAGTACCCTTTGTCCGCCTCGTTGGCGTTTTCAATGGCGTCCAGCAGGCGGTCGGTATAGGGCGAGTTCCAGAGCACCCACATCCCGAGCGCCGCCTTCAGCGAGACGGCGGCCGTGTTGGGAACGTATAGCCCCTTGTCGGTGATGGTGTTCCAGTTGAAGCCGTCGCTGAATACGGTGTCGTAGACGAAGTAGGGGGACTTATCGAGTTGATGCTCAGAGCGAGCGGATAAGATACCGGTGATGGCGTAGCGATTCTCCTGAGCCTGATAAACCCTGTCGGCGAAGTTTTTCATCCACGGATGGGAGTAGTCGCGCGGACTGTTTTCCCTGTCCGTCGGCTTGTCGAAACCAAATTCCAGGCCGTAAAGCACATAGGATTCGGTTACGACGTAATTATGCTGGTTGGTAAGGCGCGGATCGCGCGAGTCGTAGGGCACCATTACGCAGTAGATCTCCGCCAGCTCGTAGGGCTGAGGCTGGCTGGACTGACAGGTTCCAAAGCCCCACAGCGCAAAGCCCGCGGCACCATACTCTTCGTAGCCCAGCCGCCCCTCCTGTACGTACTTCGGCTGGCCGTTTTCCAGGTAGGCCCCGTACATCATTCCGCAGGGGTTAATAACGTTGGTGAAATTCCACCCCAGCATCACGTTATCAATGCTGTTGCCGTATTCCGGATAGCGCTCCTTAATGACCTTCAGCCAGATCAGCATCCTGCCGATGTCCAGCGCCGAGAAGCCAATCTCGCCAGGCTTGTTCTGGTAGTTAACCTTCTGGGCGGTGATGGTGTTATAGGCTTTATTGGGCAGCTCGTTGCGGAACAAATCCAGTTTGTTCAGGGTGGCGAGTAATTTCAGCATTCTGCGATCGAATTCAGCTTTATCAATAATCCCCAGCTCCCTTGCGGCCGTCATCGCGGCCATATAGGAGGCGCTGTCCCACATGGTGGTTGAGGGAAATTTATTGACCGCATTCACCAGGCCGGTAGTGGGCTGGTAGTTAGCCACGAAATATTGCCAGGCGTTTTTGGCAATGGTCATCTCCCGGGGCGTGAGCTCGCCGCTGCGCGGAGGGTAGTCCGAGGCGGGAAGCCCGGTCGCCGCCTGTGCCGCAGCGAGTGAGAGCCAGCACGCCACAAGCCCGGCCAGAAGAGGAAAAAAGAGTATTGATTTCAGCTTCATGGCTTCGCTCCTGCTGAAGAGGTTGGGGGAGTGGCGGTGGCGGGGCCAGGGCAGGCCAGACAAAGCATCTGACCGTGGGCAATGTACGCCAGGCTTTCGAGGACGACGGCATTGGTATCGGCGTCAACGATATCGTTGACGCTGCTGTTAAGGTTAAGCCCGCGCTGCCAGCCCTTGCCCGGTACCTGTAGCTTCTGCACCTGCTGGCGCAGCGCTTCGCTCCAGCCGTTGCGGAACAGGGCGTACCAGGCAAAGGCGGTGCGGGTCGAGGTAATCGCCGTTTGCTCCGGCGTGGCGTCAAGCAGGGCGCTGTTTTGCAGCGGCTGGCGATCCGGCAGATCGTTGACGTAATCCGGCGCGGGCTCGGCGTAATCGGTGCTGATCGGGGGCTTGCGGACCCGCAGGCTATGACGGCGCTGCTGGATCTGCATAATGCGCCACGTGATTTCTGCGCTCTGCGCATCAAAGCCCAGCTCGAGGCCCGTTAATAAATAGGGAAGGCTGATAAGCGAAGGCTGACGACCCCACGGCGTGCGCAGCCCTTCGTCGGGCACCATTATTCCGTCGATGTCGATCATCTGCTGCCCTTCTGGCGGGTTCGTTACCGCCAGTCCCGCCGCGCTGTCGATCAGCCGAAGCGTATGGCTTGCATAAAGACGGTAGCCGAAGCTGTTTCGCGGCTCGTCCGTCGCCAGCGCCCAGTGGTGTAGCGGGACCGCGGCCTGGCTGGTGGTGCTGTTGGCAATCAGGGCGCCCGTCTTCCAGCGATCGAGCAGACTGCGCACGGCGCCAGCATGCTGAGGATAGCGCCACAGCAGCGTTTGCAGGGCGTTTAGCAGGCGGCCCATGCCGATCGCCGAGGCGTCCGGTTTGCCCAGGGCTTCCAGCGTGTCGGCATGATAATAGGCGGCGGGCAGACCCTGGGGATTGAGTGGAAGGCTGGCGAGGGCGGCCAGCGCGGCCGCGATGCGTTCATCGAATTCGGCGGGAGTAAGAATGTTGAGCTGCCTTGCGGCCGCAACGGCAAAAAGATAGCTGCCGGTGCTCCACAGGCTGAGCCAGGGTTCCCCGTCGTGCGCGTTGGCCAGGCCATTCGGCTGCGTGTTGTTCACATAATACTGCCAGGCCACCCGCGCCCAGATCGCTTCTTCGAATGTCAGTTCACGCGGAGCGGGCAAGGGCGGGAAATCGTTACTCAGCGACATCCCCGCGCTGCTCTCAACGCGTGTCGGCATCTGTTTTTCAACCCAGACGACAATAGCGAATCCCAGCAGAAAGCCGAGCAGGATAGTGAGGTAGCTGCGGGCTGACAAAAGCGCGTCGCGTTTTCTCATTCGCTCACCTCCTCTTCCGCCGGGGTCCACATGGCGGCGAAGATCAGCGGCAGCATGGCGGCAATATTAACTGCGCCCCAGAAGATGTTGATGACGTAGCCGGAAGGATCGTCAACCTGCCCGCGTGCGACCTGAAAACCGCCCCAAATCAGCCCGGCCAGGGTGAGCACGACGATGGCGATCTGCGGTTTTACCAGATAAAGAAAGCGCCCCGTCTGCCGCTCTTTGGGGGTGACGTGGAATTTGATCTGTTCTCCGCGCAAGACCGTGTCGAGGGCGCGCAGGTTCATGGAGAAGAAAGAGAGATACGATGCTCTGCCATCCCAGGCTGATATTCCCCAGGTGCCGAACATAAACGCCAGCTCCGACACAATAAAAAAGGGCAAAAAATGCAGGTAGAAGGGTTCAGACCACGCTGATACAGGCGGAATACCGGTAAACAGGTAAATAATGGGCGATATCAGGAAGATAGTGTTCCACACGCAGGCCAGATAGGACCAGAAGGTGGTAGCGTACATCAGGGTTTGCGGCAAAGAGAGCTTGAAACGGCGGCGGCTGAAAATATTGTCGTGGAACAGAATATCCAGTGAACCCGCAGCGTATTTGAAGCGCTGGATCATCCACGTCAGCATGTCCTGCGGAGAGAGCATTTTCGATTCGATCCGCGGGTGCATTACCGAGCGCCAGCGGCGGGCCGCATCGCCGTGGAGCAGGATGGAGGTATAAATATCTTCCGATACGTGAAACTTATAGGGCGTAAGTTCTGTGTCGAAGGCCACGTGAGGGCGCATGGCGTCCTGAAGGGTTTCGCGCATGACGGGATCGCGTATATCCCGCGTGTGGCGATCGATCTCTTCTTCAACCGTCCAGACGTAGCTGCGCAGCGCCGCCTGCATTACCGCTTCGCGCCTGTGGACAGAGGCCGCACCGCAGCAGAAGGCGGCGTTGGCCCAGTTTCGCCGGCGCAGGATCACGTCATAAAACATGCGCGGATCGTTAAAAAAGGGATCGCGACCAACGGTTACTGGCCCGATAAGCTTCTGGGCGAGCCATCCCAGCCCGTATCCCGTTTTGCCCGCTTTTCGCCCAAGCCAGCGCGCGAGGTTTTCCCCCTCCGGCAGGTCGAAGAACCACTGCGGCGTCTGGACCCAGGCCACGTCAGGGTCGCGAAAGTAGCCCAGCGTATGGCTGAGCAGGGTAGGGAAAACCCGGGTATCGGCATCGCAAATGATCAGGAAATCGCCGTCGGTTTGCTCAAGCCCGTTTCGCAAATTGCCGGCCTTGAAGCCAATATTGGTCTGCCGGGAGATGTAGTTGGCGCCTTCCCGATCGCAGACGGCTTTCATTTCCGGGCGTCGGCCGTCATCGAGCACGTGCACCCTGTAGTCCAGCGGGAAGGGGTAATCCATCTTCATGGCGTCCCGAATAGACAGCCTGACCAGCTCCACATCTTCCGAATAGGTTGCGATAAAGAGATCGACCTTTATCGGTCTCGCTGCTTCCGCGTCTTCGGGGCGCAGGCAATCATTGATCTCAGCGGGGGGCGGGGTTTGCGGCGGATCCTCTTCTTTCCACAGGTTAATTGTGAAAAGCACGGTGCCGATCCAGGCCAGGGTTTCAGCCAGCACCAGCGGAATGGCATACCACAGCGCGTCGGTATTTAAGGAGGCTGTCCAGCGCCAGTAAAGATAATTAGCGCCTAAAATCAGCGCGGCAACCGCCAGTACCTGCCATGTGAGCATTACCCAGCGCGGTGTCTTAAGCGGTTCAGGCGGCTGGCGATGTTCAAAACGGGAAAAATAAAAATCCATAGAGAAGGATATCCTGATTCCACGATAGCGATTAATAAGAGACCCGTTGCCGACAGGGAGCGAAAAACAAAAAATAACGTCCGCTAAAACAAAAAGTAAAGTAAGTGTAGATGGTGGAAAAAATAATTCCAGAGGTGTGAAAAAAGCGATCTTTTACGCATGCTTAAATAAACGTTAACTACGCTTAATAATATCGTAAGCGTTTTCAAAAATTGCCAGATGCATTTCTTTACGCTATCTAAATAAAATACAAGAAACTTTTTAGCATGGAGAACGCGACGCCCCATGAGCCAGATTGCGCCTGTGCTTATAAAGAAAGATATCGAAAAAACAACGACCTGGCGTTACGTTCTGTCGGATAAACGTGATTTACGTATTGATTTTATGCGCGGTATCGCGTTAGTGATGATGGTGGTAGCGCACACGGAGGTAATGTCGATATTTAATATATTTACCTGGGAAAGGTTTGGCCTGACAACCGGTGCCGAAGGTTTTGTCATTCTTTCCGGATTTATGCTGGGAATGTTAAACCGCGCCAGACTGCAAAAAGCGGTATTGTTGACTATATCCTGGGGGCTTTATCTGCGTGCGTGGAAAATATATCGCGTAAATATCATCATTATTCTTTCATTTTTGCTGTTAGGGTATCTGCCGTTTATTAACGTCTATGAGGTTACCCATTTTACCGATCGTTACTCGGGTACAGCCTGGTCACTGTATCCGGTGACGCCGCAAATTAAGGAAACCTGGTTTAACATTGTCCTCTACCTGCAAATTGGCCCTCATCAAACGCAAATCCTGGGTCTCTATATTTTTCTTCTGCTGTTAAGCCCGCTGTTTTTGGGAATGCTTCAGAGAGGGTACGTCTACTGGCTGCTGGGCCTGTCGTTGCTCGTCTACGTCTGCTGGCAGGTGTGGCCGGTGCGGGTGACGCCGTCTCAGTTTGAATTCGCATTTCCGCTGCTCGCCTGGCAGTTTATTTTTGTGCTGGGAATGTGCAGCGGCTGGTACAAAGAGGAGTTGATCTCCTTTGCCCGCACGCCCGCCGGTAAGGTGGTGCTCGTGGCGCTGGTGATGATTGCGCTGGTTCTTGGCTTTATTGCCCAGAACCATACCAACCCGTTTATGCCGCCCGCGCTGCTAATGCACAGCCTTTCGCCGGAGGACTTTAACGCGTTTTACCATACCTGGGCGGCAAAAAATGGCCTGGGACCCGTCAGGGTACTTAACGATATCTGCCTGATGGTGACGGTCTATCTGCTGCTGACCTGGTGCTGGCAGCCCCTTTATCGCCTCGCGGGCTGGTTTCTTATCCCGCTGGGCCAGCATTCGCTTTATACCTTTATTTTGCACGTCTACGTCGTGTTCCTGGTAAGCCAGTTCGTCACGTTCGATCTGTGGCGCCAGGCCTGGGTTGTGAACACCTTCATTCACGCGGCGACGCTGGGCGTGCTGTGGCTGATGGCGAAATATAACGTCGCCGCGCGCTGGATACCTAACTAAGGAAGGGCTGATGCGGGATAAATTATTGCTGACCTGCGCGCTGTTGTGCGTTGCCGCTGGCGCAGAGTCGGCGCCGAAGGACGATGCGCAAGCGCTACGCGATAAAAACGACGAGCCGGTGCAGATGGGCGTGTTTACCAGCCGGTGGGGGCGCCTGTTCTCCGGGAATGAGGACGTCTTCTCTGGCGCGCTGAGCTTTAGTTCCGGCCTGAAAGAGCAGTGGATGACCATCCCTAACAGTTCCGACAGCGCAGAGCAGAAACGAAAATACAATCAGACGCTCAATCTCAGCCTGCAGTACTCACCCTACAGTTACTGGTTTGCGAACGTGACGTCGCGGTTGCCGGTGACGGACACCAGCCGCTATACGGCCGATTTTCGCTACAGCTTTGGCTATGACGACTGGCATGCCAACACGGTGAGCCTGGTTTACAGCAATTACGGGGATAACCGCTTCTGGACGTCAGGTACCCGTCGTCACACCTATTTTGAGCAAGGGGCCGTGACCCTGGCGTATAAATTTTCCCTGCCGAAGCCCGTGGAGAATACCCTCCTGATCAACAAGGGCGACTCCATCATTTGCCAGGTGGGCTACAGCTGGGTTCCGCGCTATTACGATCTGGACAGCAACGATATCCGCAAAAACAAGAACGTGGTGCTGAGCGGGTGTGGCTATACCTTTAAGCAGCACTTCTTCGTGCGCGCCACGGCGTTCTGGTTCCCGGACAGCAGCCAGCAACAGCCCTGGAACGGCGACTACAGCTATAGTTTTGGCTACGCGGGCTATACGCCAGGTTCATTCTCAGTTCAGTATGCAAACTACTCCGGCACCCGTTACCCCGGCCACCAGAGCGGCAGCGGCAAATTCCGGGAAGGCACCATCAGCGTCATCTGGTTCTTACCGCTTTAGGAGGGCGTATGGTGTCGCAGCACGTCCTGATTGTAGAAGATTCACTGGTGTATCGTCGCCTGCTTAGCCGAATGCTGACGCAGTGGGGGTATACCGTCAGCGAGGCGGAGAATGGCGTCGCCGCGCTTGAGATCCTTGAAAGCCAGCCCGTCAGCCTGGTGATTAGCGACTGGGAGATGCCGGAGATGGATGGTCTGACGCTGTGTCGGGAGATCCGTCGCCGCCAGTTCGGGCATTATGTGTACTTAATTTTGCTTACGGCCCGCGAGGAGCCGGGGGATCTGACGGTGGGGTTTGATGCCGGTGCGGATGATTTCCTCAGCAAGCCGGTTGAGCAGAGTGAGCTGCGGGCGAGACTGCACGCGGGAGCCCGCGTGCTGTCCCTTGAAGCCACTCTCGCTGCGCGCAACGCCCGACTCAGCGAGGCCTTAAGGCAGATAGAGCAGGACCTCGAGGTGGCGGCGCGCATCCAGCAGTCGGTTCTGCCTGCGCATCAGCTGCGCTACCGGGACTACTTTGCCGACTGGATTTTTTTGCCGTCAGCCTGGGTATCGGGCGATATTTTCAATGTGTTCCCGCTGGACAACCATCTGGGATTCTACTGTGTTGATGTCTCAGGGCACGGCGTGGGGGCGGCGATGATGTCTCTTGCCGTAGCCCGACAGTTTCTGCACGGCAGGGCGGTGGAGCGTTTCCTTTTTGCGGGCGAGAGCGATGTTGCGTCTCCCGCGGAAGTGGTTCGCATCCTGAACGGTCGCTTTTGCAGCGAAGAGGCCGAGATAGTGAGCTATTTCACCATGATCTACGGCGTTATCGACCTGGCGACGGGTGAAGGTAAGCTCTGTCAGGCCGGACATCCTACCCCCTTCATTGTGAGCCCCGGCGGCGAGGTCAGGACGGTCGGTGAAGGCGGTGCGCCGGTAGGATTGATGCCGGATCTCAGCTGGACGGACGTGAGCTTCTCGCTGGCGGCGGGAGAGCGCCTCTGCCTGTTTAGCGATGGCATAACCGAGTGTGAAAATCCTGACAACGAACAGTTCGGTCAGGCTCGTTTGCAGCGTTGGCTCCAGAATGACGCCACGCTCGCGCTGGATCGGCTCTTACCGCAGTTTGCGCAGCATCTTATCCGCTGGCGCAGCGGAGAATGCCGTGAACAACAGGCCATGGCCGACGATGTTTCCTTATTAGTGATTGAGCGTACAGGAGTAAACGATGAACATTGATACAGACCGGCTGAGCGACGTAAACATTATGACGCCGTCGGTGCGCCGGCTGGACGCCTCGGTGGCGGCAGGGTTTAAGGAAGCCATTGCCAGGGAGATTGGGGAAGATCGTAAAGCCCTGATTGTCGATTTCAGCAAAATCGATTTTATCGACAGCAGCGGCCTTGGCGCGCTGGTTTCCCTGCTGAAGATGATGAACGGTAAAGGTGAAATGATGCTGTGCGCCCTGAACCCCGGCATACGCAACATGTTTACCCTGACCCGGATGGATAGAATATTTCGCATTTGCCCCGATCGTGCGGCGGCACTCGCGCAGCTGGGTCGGTGAGCTGACCGTGGCTAACGACATCTCGCTTCCGGCCACGTTAACGTCGGTCTCGCCGCTTGCGGTGTGGCTTGCGCATCAGATGGCGCCGCTGCCCGTCAGCGACGAATGGCGCTTTGCGTTCGATCTCGCCGCCTGTGAAACGGCAACCAACATTATTCGCCATGCGCTACGCGAGGATCCGAAACGTTGCTTCACCGTGGAGTTCATCGCTACCGCCACGGGCGCGACGCTGCGTTTTACCGACGACGGCGATGCCTTTCCCGCTGAACGCCTTGAGGCGGCACGTAACGACGCGTCGTTCGACGCCTGCCTTCTGGCTGAAAGCGGCAGAGGGCTGAAACTCATTTTGTTGTATGTGGATAATTTCACGGTGGAAAACGTTGCGGGAAGAAATATCACCGTTCTGGAGAAGGGGATGGCCGGATAATTTTTGACGTATGGGAAGAGGCGATAACCACGGTGGCGCAGCCAGGCCTGCGCCACTATCGTGATTGCGGGCATAGGCCCGGTCAGGCATCCGCCTGCCATTTTTCCAGTATCGCACCGGCCCGACGGGCCGTGGCCGGCAGGATGTCGGCATCGGCTACGTAGCCATCAGGATCGAGACAGCGGTTATACTTTCTGGCCTGGTGCAGGATCTCCTCACCCCAGTAAAGGCGCTTCCGCTGGTCGCCGCGGGTGGTGAGAATAAATTCGGCGTCGCAGCCCGTCGCGCGATAGCGACGCCAGCTGTTTGCCGGAACAGAGATCACCGAGCACTCCGGAGCGATGACGCTCACCTCTTCGCCCGCCTCGTTCCAGGTCACCTCCAGCTGGCCTTTAAAGACCATGATCACCTGAATATCCGGGCACAGGTGTCGGCCCACAACGTGATTATCGGCAAGGCGCAGCCATTCGACGGAAAAGCCGTGCGGGCTGGTGATGGCGGGAGCGGCATTCCGATCCTGTGAAATGCCGAAACCGATGACCGGCGCGATTTCGCCGCCGTGCCCGGGCAGCGCGGAGTCCAGCAGCCCGCGCGCTGACCAGCAGCGGTCATCACCGGTTACCGCCCGCTGGCGCATCTCCTCAACGCTGTAATCGCGAAGCCCGGCGACGTAGTCTGCTGACAGCGGCGTCAGCAGCGTGGCGGGTTCGGGCGGCGGGTCGCCTGCCTCCTGCGCAATCAGCATGTTATCTTTGCTCAAATACATACCGTACTCGCTGGCGGCCGCGAGCACTGAAGGGTGCCATATGATGCCGCCCGTGTTGTCCCCGCCGAGCACGGTAAACACCATTCCGCTGGTGTCTTCTTTACTGACGTTGGTGAAGCCGCGGAAGATCCAGGTCGGGATGGAGAGGATGGCAGGCGCGCTAAATTCCGCTTCATGTTCACCGCTGGCGCCCCAGCGAAAGCGCCACGTCCCTTCGTGGATCAAAAATACTTCCGCCGTAAAATGCAGATGCAGGTTATTGGTCACCCCTTTCGGCATTGCCGCCGCGCCGATGTTAAATCCGTGCGGCTCGGGAATATTCACCACCTGCTCGCTGGACTGCGTGACGCCGGGGCCGATGAACGAATAGTTCTGCTTGAGGTGCGAACCGGGCAGCCTGCAATCAATAAACGCAAGGTTGCAGGAAACCATATCCTCGGGGGCAATTAACCGGCTTCTCGCCTGGCTCTGGGTAAGCGTAATGGTTTTCATCTTTTCTCCTGTTAATAACCGGACGCGCCGGTGGCGGGGATAGCGTTGCCGCGCGCGAGGGCAATGGCCTCACGCGAGGCGCGGCCCAGCTGCATGACGTCGTTTGCGGGCGTGACAAACCGGAACCCCTGCGCAATACGCGCCGCGGCGGCGGTGCCGGAGGTACAGAAAATCCCGGCAATTTTTTGCTGCCGGCGGCAGCGGTCAACCACCCGCTCAACGGCGGCAACCATTTCAGGGTGCCGGGATTCAGCGCTGGCGCTGCCCGTCAGCGTCAGGGAGAGATCGTTGGGGCCAATAAACACGCCGTCCAGCCCGTCGGTGTCGAGGATCGCGTCAAGGTTTGCCAGCCCCTCGCGGGTTTCGATCATCGCCAGGGTCAGGATCTCGTCGTTGGCGTGCCGGGGATAATCGCTTCCGCCGTAGAGCAGCCCTCGCGCCGGGCCAAAAGAGCGAACGCCCAGCGGCGGATAGCGGCACGCGGCGACGAAGCGACGGGCCTCCTCCGCGCTGGAGATCATCGGGCAGATCACGCCGTAGGCGCCTGCGTCCAGCACGCGCATGATTTGCGCCGGATCGTTATCCGCTACGCGCACCAGCGGCACGGCTGGGGTGGCTGAAAGCGCCTGAAGCATCGTCAGCGCGCTGGCAAAATCGATCATGCCGTGCTGCAAATCGACGGTGACGGCGTCGTAGCCCTGGTGGCCGATGATTTCTGCGCTATAGCCGGAGGGGATCGCCAGCCAGCCGTTAACGATCGGGATATTTTCCCGTACTGCGGTCTTTAGTCTGTTGTTGCGCACTGTATGCACTCCGTTATCCACTGACGCAGCGGCGGGGCGACCTCGTCCGGGGTTTCCAGCGGTATAAAATGCCCGCCGGTCTCCACCGTGTACCACGTCGCGTCCGCGTTGCCTGCCGCCAGTAACTGGTGATGTTGGGGCGTGCAGATCGCGTCCTGCGCCCCGTTGATAAGTAGGGTGGGGCAGGAGAGGGCGTTAAACGCTGCCCTGTTATCCTGCCGGTGAATGGCTATTTCCGTCTGCTGTGCGAAGGTGGCGATGCCGCACTCCTCCGCCATCCGGCAGATAACCTCCCGCAGAGCGCGGTCGTGCAGGCGTGACGGGGCGACGTAGCTTCGCCACAGGGACGACGCCAGCCAGTCAGCCACGCCCTGCGACCGGGCGGCGCGTACCGCTTCCCGCCGCGGCGCGGCATTTTCCGGCGGATCGGCAAGGGGATTGGCGGACATCAATGCCAGCCCCTTTAGCCTTTCTGGCGCGTCGGCGGCAATTTGCAGCGCGACAATCGCGCCGAGAGAAAACCCGGCCAGCAGGAAGCGCGGCGGCAGCACGGTTAACAGCCGCCGTGACGCCTGCCGCGCGGACTCTGCTCCCGTCAGCGTGACGCACAGCACCGCCGGAACGTTCAGCCGCTCAATGACGGGCTGCCAGAGGCGGGCGTTACAGAGCGTGCCGCCGAGCAGCACCAGCGGCAGGTCGGTGTTATCGAGAAGCGGAAGTGCCATCGTATCCCTCACGTAGCCGTCCAGCCGCCGTCAACCATCAGCGCGCTGCCGGTGATCAGCGCGGCGGCATCAGAGGCGAGAAAGACCACCGGGCCCATAATGTCCTCAAGCCTGCCCAGCCGGCGCAGCTTGATGTTCTCCAGCACGTAGTGGCGAAACGCCGGATCGGCCAGCGACGAACGGGAAAGGTCGGTTTCAATAAAGGTCGGGCAGAGCGTATTTACCCGGATCCCCGCCTCACCCAGCTCCAGCGCCATGGTTCGGGTTAGCCCTTCAAGGGCGAACTTGGAGGCGCAATACACGCTGCGCCCGGGGCCGCCCACGTGCCCCATTTGCGAAGAGACGTGAACGATCGACCCGCCTTTATTGCCCGCCCGCATTCGCCCGGCGACGCGCTGGCTGATAAAAAAGGTAGCGCGCAGATTGAGCGCCATCACCGCATCAAAATTTTCCTCGCTGACCTCAAGAAATGGCTGGTGACGCGCCAGCCCGGCGCTGTTCACCAGAATGTCGAGATCCGGCAGGTTTGCCAGCGCGCGCTCCACGTCATGGGGTTGGGTGATATCCAGCGCTACCGTCTGAAGCGTGAGCCGGTGTCCGGCGGCCAGGCCGGCGGCGCTCGCCAGCGCGTCACGATCCCGGGCGGCAATCCATACCTCTGCGCCCGCCTGCGCGAGCGCAACGGCGGCGGCAAAGCCAATCCCTCTGGAGCCGCCGGTGACCAGCGCGCGTTTGCCGTGCAGGTAAAAAGAAGGCGTTTGCGGTAGCGTCATGAATTACACCTTTTCCCGCACCGGGGCAGGCGTGGCGTAGGGCACCTCGGTCTGGCCGTAACGGCGCACGCGAATGTTGGCCTGCTCGGCATGACCGGCGAACCCTTCCAGCAGCGACAGGCGTGAGCAATAGCTGCCGATTTCGGCGGTCGCTTCGTCGCTAAGGACTTTCTGGAAGGTGCAGGTTTTCATGAATTTGCCGACCCACAGCCCCCCGGTGTAGCGCGCGGCTTTTTGCGTCGGCAGCGTGTGGTTGGTGCCGATCACCTTATCGCCATAGGCAACGTTGGTGCGCGGGCCGAGGAACAGCGCGCCGTAGTTGGTCAGGCTGGCAAGGAACCAGTCGTCCCGGTCGGTCATGACCTGAACGTGTTCGGAAGCAATACGATCCGCCTCCAGCAGCATCTCGTCGTAGCTCTCGCACACGATAATTTCGCCATAGTCCCGCCACGACTGGCGGGCGATGTCGGCGGTAGGGAGTTTTTCCAGCAGCCGTTCCACTTCGCTGAGCGTCTCTTTCGCAAGCTGAAGCGAGTTCGTCAGCAGGATGGCGGGCGTGGTGACCCCGTGTTCCGCCTGGCCCAGCAGGTCCGTGGCGCACATTTCCGCATCAACGGTTTCATCGGCGATCACCAGCGTTTCCGTCGGACCGGCAAACAGATCGATACCTACCCGGCCAAACAGCTGGCGCTTGGCCTCCGCGACGAAGGCGTTGCCGGGGCCCACCAGCATATCGACCGGTGCCAGCGACCCGGTGCCCAGCGCCATTGCGCCAATCGCCTGAATGCCCCCCAGGGCATAAATTTCCGTTGCTCCGGCCATTTTTTGTGCCGCGACGATGGCGGGAGCAGGCTCGCCGTTAAACGGCGGAGCACAGCTGACGATCCGTGTGCATCCCGCCACGCTGGCGGTGATGATCGACATGTGGGCGGAGGCGAGCAGAGGATATTTTCCGCCGGGCACATAGCACCCTACGGCGTTAATCGGAATATTTTTATGCCCGAGAATAACGCCGGGGCGCGTTTCAATTTCCAGATCCCGCAAACACGCTTTCTGCGCGCGGGCAAAATTCGCCACCTGCTGCTGGGCAAATTCAATATCCTGAATATCCTGGCGGCTTAGCTGCTTAATGCAGCGGTCAATCTCCGCTGGCGTCAGGCGATAATCCTGACGGTCATAGCGATCGAATTTAATTGATAATTCGCGGATGGCTTTATTCCCGCGCTTTTCTATATCTGCAAGTATGTGTTCAACCGTTTCTCTTATTTGCTGGCTGGCCTGCTGGCGTTCTTCGGTAGATTTACCGCTTTTTAATTTCCACGACACGCGTAACTCCTTACCTTTTTCAGATGACAGATGCCCTCCCGGCGAGCCGGGATAGGTTATTTATATTCAGAATGCGTTATCGATCCGGTGCGGCTGCGTACGCGCCGTTTTTTAATAACCGGGACGATCTCTGTGCCTTGCGGGTATATACCCAGCGGGCGGACAGCGGGGTGGCAATGGCGGCAATAACGGAAAGGGCGGCAATTAATATATAACCGGACGACAGGTTAATATGCTGCATCATGACGCCCATCATCACCGGCCCGACAAACATGCCGCAGGAATAGATGGTCTGGAATAACCCCATCCGCGTGGATTGCTCGTCGGAGGTCGTATTCACCACGCTAAGCGACATAAAGGCGGCGAAGGCCATGCCGAACGAAAAGCCTGCCAGCGCCTGCCACAGGTAAATGACGTACATATTGCTGGTGAAGGGGATGCCGAAGGTGGAGACCACCTGTAAGACGATGCCGAGGACGGCGGTTTTAACCAGACCAAGGCGCTGATAAAAGACCGAGCTGCACAGGGCGATAGCCAGCCCGTAAAACAGAAGGTGGATGTTTCCGAGCACCGCGAGGATCCCCGCCCGGGCGCCGAGCTGTTCGGCGTAGACCGGCGTCAGCGTGTCGCGGGTGGCGAAGGGAACCAGAATCACTACGGTTGCCAGAATGCCGAGCAGCCAGACGGAACGGTCGGCCAGCTGCTGGCGCGCGCCGGTGATGCAGGCCTTAAGCGTGGGGGCCTGCACCGGGTCGTGCACGTCCTGGATGCGGGTCGTCAGGATCAGCGCGACCAGGGCAGAAATGCAGGAGACGAAGAAGGCGATATTGTTCGCAAAGTAGTGAATCAGCACCGCGCCAATGCAGTTGCCGAGAAATACGCCGACGGGGCCGGCCAGCGCCAGCAGCGCGACGGCGGCAGGGGCTTCGTCGCGTTCGAAGTAGCGCATAAACAGGATGTTGTACAGCACCCAGGTCGCCGCGGTGACGCCGTCGGCCGCTTTCGCTATATACAGCGTGATGGCGTTGGGCTCAAGCCAGGCAATTGGCCAGGCGATAATCGGCAGCACCAGACCAATCTGGATAAATATCCTGCGGCTCTTTACCACGTCGGAAATAATGCCGAGCGGGAAGCGAATAAGCAGGGTTGCCAGCCCGGAGGCGCCCATGACGATCCCCATGATCTGTGGCTCTATACCCTGGTTGATCATCATGGGTGCCAGAAAGGCATCAATGCTGTGAATACAGATGAAGAACAGAATGCTGATAATGAAAAAGAGCCGGGCTTCCCGACGGCGTAACAGTGCTCGCAACATGGTTCTGAACCTCTTAAAAAGTAATGGGTTATCACCAGCCAAGTACGACGTTTACCGGTTCAGTCCTTTGGGCGACTCCTGTTCTCTCCGGTACCATGACGGTATGAAAACGCTTTGCATACGTATTCAAGAATTGAAGTTACGAGAAGGTTTCATTTTTGTAAAGTGATCTCGATCTTGTTGTGAGAATTTTAATTTTTTGTGTTGCATACGCATGCAAAGGTGGTGTAAGTATAAAAAACACCCACTCGCTGAGGCGTTTGAACAGGCCGGAAAGGGTGGGGCGTTGATAAGGAATCAGGGGTAATGAAACGTAAGACTTTTGCAGCAGTCACATCCCAGCAGGTCGCGCAGCTGGCGGGCGTATCGCAATCCGCAGTGTCGCGAACGTTTACGCCGGGAGCCAGTATTTCGCCAGCGACGCGTGAAAAAGTGCTGAAGGCGGCGCGGGAGCTAGGCTATCGCCCGAATGCGATAGCCCGTTCGCTCAACACGGCGCGTTCGCGCATTATCGGCGTGGTGATCTCCTACTTTGACAACCCCTTTTACTCGCAGGTGCTGGAGGCGCTGGCGCAAAAACTGGACACGCTGAACTATCACCTGCTGCTGTTTGTCGGCGACCGTGAAGGCAACGTCGACCGTATTTTTGACCAGATCATGCAGTACCGGGTGGATGGCATTGTGCTGGCCTCGGTGACGCTGTCGCTGGAGCTGTCCGAAGAGTGTCTGGCTGCCGGAATACCGGTGGTGCTGTTTAACCGCAGCGAAGAGAGCGGAATGGCCTCCAGCGTAAACAGCAATAACGAAGCGGCGGCGCGGCAGATTGCCGAGTTTTTACTGGCGGGGGAGCATCAGCGTTTTGCCTATGTGGGCGGCGTGGCGGATTCCCCGGTCAATATTGCCCGCCAGCGCGGGTTTATCACCACGCTGGAAGAACACGGCATTACCGACGTGCGGGTGGTGCACGGCAATTACGATGTTCAACAAACGACCCGCGCAGCCTACGCCCTGTTTTCGGCGTCGCCTGCGCCCGATGCGGTCTTTGTTGCTAACGACCATATGGCCGTCACGGTGATGGACGTGGCGCGCTATGAGTTTGGGCTGCGCGTTCCGGAGGAGGTCTCCGTTGTCGGGTATGACGACATCGGCCCTTCCGGCTGGCCCTCCTATGCGCTCACCTCGGCATCACAGCCGGTAGGCGCGATGGTGGACGCCACGGTGGACCTGTTGATGAAGCAAATTGACAGCGGAACCATCGAGCCTGAACAGATTACGGTGCCCGGCACGCTGGTGATACGCCACTCGGCGCGCCGTCCGCGCAGCGGCGTTATCGAAACCAATGGGGTTACGCTTTACCAGTCAAAGGAGCGCAAATGACCAGATTGCGGGGCTTCAGCCCACAGTTCGACACTCTCCAGCAGTTCATTTTGACGCTCACGCATGTGGTGTGGGAGCAGAAGGATATCGGACAGCTGGCGGATTTTTACGCCACCCCGGTGGTCTTTACCACCCCTGAAAAACAGCTGCACGAGCTTTCCCAGTTTATGCGCCTTACGCTTGAGGCGATGCACAGCTTCCCGCAGCGCACGGTGCTGACCGAGGATATCCTGTGCAGCCAGAATCCGGGCGAGGAGCACTACGCCGCGCAGCGTACCGTTGCCCGGATCCAGCACCAGGGCGAGGGGTTTTTTGGCCCCCCGACCGGTAAAAACGTCTGGGTACGCACGTGGGCCGATCGCCTTTGCGTCGACGGGGCGGTGCGCCAGGAGTGGTTGCTCCAGGATCGCGCGGCAATCGTGGCGCAGCTGGGGCTGGATATCCGCGAGTTTGCCTTTAACCTCGCGAGCATGCGTCAGCAGCTTGGGGTGGAGTCGGTGTCTGCCGAGACGCTGGACGCCCGCTGGGCGGGCGGGCCTGACGGCGATGATGTGGAAGGGGCGCTGGCAGGCGTGGTGGAGCGCTATCTGACGATGTGGGCGGGCGGCAACAGCGGCGTGGTGCCCGGTTTATATCATCCTGCGGCGACGCTGTACGCGCCCGGCCACTGCATCTGTACCGGGGAACAGGACATTGGCGCACAGCTTTCCGGCTACCGCGCCTCATTTGCCGACAGCGAGACGCAGCTTCATCACCTGATCGTGCGTAAGGATCCCAACGAGCCTGTCCGGCTTTCCTTGCGCTGGTCGTTATTAACCTGGCATGACGGTTACGGCAAATTTGGCGCACCAACCCGTAAACCCGTTTCCGTAACCGGCATCAGCCAGCTTGAATTACGCGATGGATTAATTTTCCGGGAATATCTGGGTATTGATGAATTAGCGATTTGGTCGCAACTCTTTAATTAACAGGGGCGGCAGCGCCCTTATTCTGGCTGCCACTACTTTTCGCGTTTAATTCACCCTCACTTACGGGTGCGGGTTTTTATTGTCTGAAAACAGAGCAGGAGTTTATATGTCTTCAACTGAAGCAACAAATAAAGCACCAGCCGTACCCGAAAAAAACAGTGTGAAAGCGTTAAAAGACGAGCCGGTATTACAGGTTGAACGTCGAGATTTTGTCGACCTGGTACCGGAAAAACGCCCGCGCGTACAGTCGTTACGCGGCTTTGATGACTGCTACACCGATATTGTCGATTATATCGTTCGCTGCACCCATAAAATATGGGACGAGCGCGACGTCGGCTTAATTTATTCCCACTATACCCATAACTGCGTGCTGTATAACGCGCTGGGCACATTATATAACCGCGAGCAGGTCGTTCAGGATACGCTGCAACGCTTAATTGCCTTCCCGGAGCGGCGCGGCATGGCCACCCAGGTTATCTGGAACGGGAATGATGTGGACGGTTTTTATACCTCTCACCTGGTGACGGGAAGCGGGCGGCATACCCAGCACAGCCATTTAGGCAAGCCGACAAACCGCACCTTCGTAACCCGTACCGTGGCGGATTGTATGATCCACGAAAATAAAATTTACCGGGAGTGGGTGGTCAGCGACAACATGTCGTTGATGAAGCAGCTCGGCCTGGATACCGATCGCATCGCGTTTGATATGGCGAAAGAGCAGTTCGATAAAGGCTTCCGCGTTATGGACATCGGCGAAAACGGCCGCATGCTGGGGCAGTATCCGCCGGAGATGGAATGTGATGTTTCGCTTGCGCATACCGATACGGAAGAGCAGTGCCTGCGCTGGCTGCACGAAATTTATAATCGCCGCATGTTCGGCAAGATCAAAGAGGTTTACGCGCCGAACGTGCAGTGGCACGGGCCGCTGATGAAGGAGCTGTACGGTACGGCGGCGGTGACGCACCAGACGCTGGCGCTGGTGGGGATGATCCCTGACGGCGCGTGGCTGCCGCAGCATATCTGCTCTAACCCCTGCGACGAAGGCGGCGTGAAGGTGGCGGTTCGCTGGATTATCGAGGGCCATCATCTGGGCTACGGGGAGCTGGGCAAGCCTACCGGGGAACGCCTGTTCGTGATGGGCATGTCGCACTACCACATCGTTAACGGAAAAATTGTCGACGAGTGGATCGTTTATGACCACCTTGCGCTGCTGGCGCAAATCAAACTCGGCCAGATGGAGGATGCGTAAATGAGCAATCAGGTGAGCTGGATTAAGCGCCCGCAGGGGCAGGATGCACAGGCCGACCGTTCGCTGACCGATAAGGTCAGCGCCATTATCGAACGCGTCAAAACCGAGGGCGACGCGGCGCTGAGAGACTTCTCGCAGCAGTTTGATAACGTCGTGCCGGCGCAGTTTGAGGTGAGCGAGCGGGAGATCGCCGAAGCGCTGGAAGGGATGGATGACCGGACGCGTCGCGACAGCGAGTTCGCCATTAGTCAGGTGCGTCGTTTTGCACAGGCGCAGCTGGCGACCATGCAGCCGCTGGAGGTAGAGACGCTGCCCGGCGTGCATCTTGGTCATCGGATCATCCCGGTGCAGACGGTGGGCTGCTACGTGCCGGGGGGGCGTTATCCGATTCTCTCCGCGCCCGTGATGTCGATTGTTCCTGCCACGGTTGCGGGCTGCGAGCAGATTATCGCCTGCCTGCCGCCGGGCGCGCATCCGGCGATGATCGCGGTCTGCCACCTGGCGGGGGCGCATCGCATTTTTAAAGTTGGCGGCGCGCAGGCTATTGCGGCGATGGCCTGGGGAACGGACAGTATTCCGTCGGTGGACAAAATTGTTGGGCCCGGCAACGCCTTCGTTAACGAAGCGAAGCGCCAGGTGTTTGGTAAAGTCGGCATTGACGCGCTCGCCGGGCCGAGCGAGATTTTCACCATCGCTGACGACAGCGCCGACCCGCGTATTCTTGCCGCCGATATGCTGGCGCAGGCGGAGCACGATATTCACACCCGCGTTGGGCTGGCGACGACCAGCAGGGATATTGCAACGCGCACCCTGGCGGAAGTTGAGCGTCAGCTCGCCAGCCTGCCAACGGCGGCAACGGCTGGCGAAGCGTGGCGCCGGCAGGGGGAGATTGTGCTTTGCGAAGATGAAGCGCAGCTGATTGCCTTTGCCGACCGGATGGCGACGGAGCATTTACAGGTTCATACCCGCGATCCGCACGCCACGGCTGCGAAGATCCGCAACTATGGCTCGTTGTTCATTGGCCAGAACGCCAGCGTGGTGTTCTCCGATAAATGTTGCGGCACTAACCATACGCTACCGACGATGGCGGCGGCACGTTATACCGGCGGGCTGTGGGTGGGGGCGTACGTCAAAATCTGTACCCATCAGTGGATTGACGAGCAGGGCATCCCGGCGATTGCGGAGCCGGCGATCCGCCAGAGCCGTACGGAAGGCATGCAGGGGCACCGACGGGCGGCAGAAATCCGCCTGCGTCCGCAGGACATCGACGCCATTACCAGCGGCATGCGGGACTAAACGATACGCCGGGCAGCTTTCTGCCCGGTTTTAGCTGGGAGAACCTGAGGCTATGAAGCGCCTGCTACCGCCAGACGACGTTCCGGAAGAGATCGCCCGCCGTCTTGAAATCATCCAGCGACACCGTGCGCTCAACGCGATCCTCGGCGTTAACCCTGACGCCATCTCTCAGGCGCAACGGTATCAGCAGCTGCGTCGGTGCGGCGTGCAGGTTGGCCCTTTGCACGGCGTTCCGCTGATCGTTAAAGATAATATCGCCTGCGCGCCGATGCCGGTCACCCTTGGCTGCCGCGCGCTGGCCACGCTGGGTGCGACATCGGATGCGCTTGTCGTACAGCGGCTGCGCCGGGCCGGGGCGATTATCCTCGCCAGGGCCAATATGTCCGAGTTTGCCTTTGACGTGCGATCGCGAAGCTCGCTGGGTGGCGACGTAGCGAATCCGCTTTGCCCGTCGGTGACGGCCGGAGGCTCCAGCGGAGGCTGCGCCGCCGCGGTTGCGGCCGGAATGGCCGATGGCGCGCTGGGCACCGATACTGGCGGCTCCATCCGCATTCCCTGTAGCTATACCGGGCTGGTAGGGCTTCGGCCCGCATTTCGCCGGGCGCAGCTAGACGGCGTTGCGCCGCTGTCGCCGAGCAAGGACACCGTCGGGCCAATGGTACATAGCGTTGAAGATGCCGCGCTGCTGCATGCGGTAATCCACGGATTTTCTCCTGTAACCCTTCCGGCGCGCCCGCTGAACGGCGCCCGGTTCGGTGTGGTTACCGCGCTACAGGGAGAGGATGAAGCACAGCTGGCGGTGTGGCAGGCGGCGCTACACGCGCTGAGCCGCGCCGGGGCGACGCTGGTGGAGGTATCACTACCTTTGCTGGACGACGTAAGGCAGGCGACGTGCCTGAGCCTGTATGAATTTCGCGTTGCGTTTGACCGCTGGCTCGCTAAACAGCCTGGTGCGCCATCAGGGCTCGCGGAAATTGTGGCCTCCGGCGCTTTCCTGCCCGAGCTCGCGCCGTTTCTGAAGCAGATGCTGGCCTGCGATACGCTGAAAACCCCGCTCTGGCTGGCGGAACGGCGCCTTCAGCGCCTGTTGCGCCAGAGCCTGTGCCAGGTAGCGGCGGAGCAGCGCATCGATGGCTTTTTGTATCCCACCGTACAGCGCTTACCGGACAGCATGGCGAAGATGCCGCCCGGGTGCGCGCCGGAGCTTGCCGCCATCAGTGGCCTGCCCGCAATAACGTTGCCGTGTGGCGTGAACGGTAATGGGCTGCCGGTGGGGATGGAGATTTTATCGCCGCAGGAGGACGAGACGGCGCTGATGGTGCTGGCGATGGCGTGCGAGCGGGCGTTTGGCAGAAAGGAGCTGATATAAAAAAACCCGCAGGGCCTGTGCCTGGCGGGCTTTCATGAGATCCCCTCATGGCTCAGGCATAATCAATCGCTCGCTGGTACAGGAGTGGCCGAGATCGTTATGTATTTTTTTAGTCCTGCCTCTCGCTTTACACCTTTGGGATCTGATCCAAAAGGAAGCCTCAGGCGCGGTGTATCCGAGATTTTAATCTCCCACGCATAATCACCAATGAATCTGAATTTGATGCTGTCCGCCGTAACGGATAATCCCTCAAAGCTTCCCGTCGAGTACTCATTACCCAGACGAACGATCTCCTTAACGCCATCGTTAACATCGATAAGCGCAATAGTCAGTGATTCCTCAAAAATAACGTCATCCGTCAAAAAAAGGATATAGCGCCGGTCATTAACCTGAACTGCTGCTTCCAGTATTTGCCCTGGTACAATAATGCCTGTTCTGCTACCACCGAGCACAACCTCAGACTGGGCCTGGGATAAGCTGGTAGCATCCTGAACTTTTACCAGCGATAGTGAATTAACCTGTTGCATAATCAATTCCACAAACGTCCCATTTCCCATGCGGCAAGAGCACCGCCAACAAAACCTCCGATGAGTACGCAAACAGGTGCTCCGGGCCCACACATCAACCCCGCCATCGCGCCACCTGCGGCAGCACCGGCAATACCAGCGCTATTTATCGCTATTTGCCGCCCAGATTCTGAGACCTTATCGTCTGCGGTATAAATTTCGTAGACAGAAATCGCAATCGAGAGAACGACGAGCCCTTTTCCTAAACGGGAGAGCTGCATCATCTTCATGTTCACTTGCGGATTAGATTTACCCGCGGATTCCACAATACCTGCATAAATTTGGTTTTTTTGTACTTCAGAGAGGCTATTAAAATTTGCCTGAGAGCCAAACAAGGATTTCGCTTTTTTAGCTACTAGCTCATTGAGCGTTTTCCCTTCTGATTTCAATTGTTCGGCCATTGCGCGGCCAAGCGGTGTACTGCGCGCTCTCACCATTTCCATTATCAAATTACGGGTTTGCTGAGCCTCCTGGGCAGCTTTTTCCCATGAAATCACACCAGCCGTCGCTTTTGCTCTTAAGTCTGCTGACATTTCTTTGATGCGCCGTGAGTATTCCAGGCGCAGGCGGGGATCGATAGTTAACCTTGCCGCTACCGCTGAAACATCGCCTTGCAGGGCATTTATTGCGCTATCAAATTTATCGCGTTTGCTGGCGTCTAACGCATTGAGTAACGTCGTATCCATATCCGCATTAGTCCTTTTGTTATGAGTGGAAAGCGCTGCACAAATATTTAGCACATTATCCTTAAAAGATCTCATTTACGGTTGGTGGGTATAGCGTTCACTGATTGCTGTTCACCCAGATGAAACAGGCATGCGGAAAAGTTGGCTGAGAAGGGCGGTACAAAGGTGGCGGTATAAGCATGTTTCATTGTTCGTTCTGCAAAAACAGGGCGCATTCAGCATGCTTCAATCCATAGGCGAGAGTAAGCGTTCACCGGTGTCTGAGCCGTTATCATTGTCTACCCTTAACCGTGCTCAGGCAGCCACCAGGAGACTTACGTGACGATATTGTGTCGACAGAAAAACTTTTGGGCCTGTAAGGTAAATCAATCAACCTGGCTATTATGCAGCAATAAAGGGTCATCACGCGTAATATTGGGACGACAATGATAAACCGTTTCGCTAATGTTAAGACTCCGGTAGGCGTGGGGGAACTTGAGTCCGAATGTCGTTATCGGATGAGTGAACAGCTCACGCTAAAAAGCTGGTTTTAAAGGTTTTTTATCAATAACGCCTTTCAGCGCCCGATTTTCCAGCTCAGGTCGGCAAACAACTGTTTTAGACGGCAGTTCTCGTCTTCAATATCCATGTCCTTTTTAAAATCAGAAGCTTCCATGCCGTCGTATCTGGACTTCATGTTGTAGCAGGTGGCTTCAGAGACACAGGCTTCCCGGCAGACGTCTTTTACGGTTCGTCCGATTTAAACAGATTTAATCCCGGCGATAATTTGATGCTTAGGAAAATGAGTTTTACACATAGCGATCTCCTTCATTGGTAGATTGATTATGCCGGACGATCTCTAAATGTTAATGGCACGATTATGCGGGATACTTACACTATTGGCAGATTCATACCTAATGGGTAAAGGAGGGTACTGCCGTTTGTTAACATGTCTGATGTACTTTTATAACAGTCACTAGTTCACTACATCTTGAATAACTTACTGGTAAAATATTTAACTAGCTGTTTTAAAAATTAAAACAGCTAGCAAGCTTTGGCTATGTTTTGGTTTTAGCCCTCGCAATATAGTTGTATTATTTTCAGATCAATCCCCTTCACTGTTTCCCATTGCCATCCTTTGGCGTGTGCGAAAAGTCATGTTTAAGGTTACTACCCATGGAGTTATGGATATTTTTAGCGGTGATTTATGTTGTTTATCTATTGTTTTTCAGAAAGAAAAAACATAGACCTCCAGTAATTTATTCACCAAAACCAGCTAAAGCTCCCCCCAAAGAATGGCTTGCTGACATCAGAAAACAAGAGGCTATTGTGCAAGATGATGAACGTGAAGATGACAATCTGGCCACTTTTACACTCAGCAGTGGCCAGGGGATCGAGGTCAGCATAACGCCTGCTGTATATCCGCAAACTTCAAAAAAGAACAGAACCGCAGCGCGATGGGTGCAGATGGGGGAGAAGATTGCTGTAGGAGGTGTAGATATTTTCGGTGGTCAATTCTACTTTGGTCAGCGTATGAAGCCCGCAGGCAATAATTTAAATGGCTATTATGACGATGGAAGTGAGGCATCATTAATTGATGACACATGTAAGATACAACCCACTTCGTATCTTTACGAAGACAGTTCATTAGGATACTGGCCCAGTTTTTCCTCTCTTTCCCCAGAAGCACGCGGTGCGTATGTCAGTTGGCTCGCCAGCGATAGGTCTGATCCATCGTGTCCTATCGGCTATGTTTTTATCTATCTCTACGGCCTGGAAAGAAAAGCGCTCGTAGATTCCACTGACCCAAAATTCCCTGATGCTGAGTTCCGTAATCTATTTAATGAAGTCGCTCGGTTGAGATCGGTATTCATCGAGAACCGCTCATTCCGTGGATATTCGACCCAATTACTCGAAGCCATGTCTATTCTGCGCCCGAACATGGGCTTAGCCACTGAGCTCGATAGCAATTCAGGTTTCAGCAACAGCATGCAATTTAAGCTGGCTCTGGCAAAAACTGTACATGAAGGAGTTCCTGTATCAGCTGAACTGGCGTTGAACTGGGTAATAAACCACACCGAGTATTCGCTGCGTACCCCGGCTCGCCGCTGTGCTAAAGAGTTTGCTGCGCTTTTCAAACGGCGTTACACCCTCAAATATGGTGAAGGGATGGTCGTTAAGGCGAATAAAACGCGCCTAAGGTTAGATTACACACCAGCAAGTCCTAGCTTGCGAGGTGTCCGACTTCCTGTTCCCGACCTGCCTGATCCAAGTGCATTGAAGGGGCCTGTCCAAAAAATTATGGCCCTTGCCGACATATGTACAGATGAACTTGATGCTTACAGTCGCTACCTTGGCCGGAAAGGTACGTCAGTCAATGATACGGCTGCAATTATGTTGCTCCCTTCAGAGATCGTTAATGAAAGCGCAGAAAAAATATTAAGCTCATTCAAACGCTGGGCTGATGAGGCGATCCTCGTCAAGGAGGGGTTAGTCTCAGTTGCTGACTTTTGGGCACATATGAATGCCAGTTGCCCCAATAAGATCAATAAAAAAGAGGCCGATTTGATGCAGGCCTTTGCTCTGAAGATGGGTTACGGTCTGGCTCCTGACCCGTATTATCACCATGTGAAGGCGGATGTTGATGGGACACTTGTTCTATTCCCTGCCGCCGAAGGTGGACGCTTTTCACCTTCTCCTGAATTTATCTCAGCAGTAATGACGCTCAGATTAGGGGCGATGGTCGCCTTGATTGACGATTCTCTTGATCAAGCTGAACAGAAAGTGCTTGAGAATGCCATCAACAACAATACTGGCTTCACCGATGATGAAAAGCGCTCTCTACACGCGTATTTAACGTGGCAGCTTCATACCCCAGCCAATATGACGGGAATGAAAAGCAGGATTGAAATGATGGGGGCTACGGAAAAAGCAGCAGTGGGTAAAGTTATCGTTAGCGTTGCCTGCTCGGATGGAATAATAGCGCCTGCCGAAATCAAACAGCTTGAGAAGATTTATTCAAGTTTGGGTCTGGATCCCTCCTCTGTCTCGAGCGATATCCATCAGCATTCCTCAACTGAACATGATCTCGTCTCGTCTGTACCAACTGATCAGCCAACGGCAGGGTTCACACTGGATGCTAATGTACTTGCACGGCACGAATCTGCCACGGATGATGTTCGTAAATTACTGAACACAATATTCACCGAAGAAGAACCGGAAGAACCAGAAAGCGCTCCAGCCGCATTAACGGAGGCGGGGGGCCTTGACTCCGCACATAGCCAGCTTTATCGCAGTTTGCTGGAGAAAGAACAGTGGTCCCGGAAAGAGGCGACAGAATTGTGCGGAAATTTGAATTTGATGCTCGGCGGTGCGATTGAGGTGATTAATGACTGGTCCTATGCGGTGGTTGATGCTCCAGTACTGGACGATGCCGATGATGATATTTGGGTTGACCTGGAAATTGCCAAAGAATTAGAGGGATAGTGAATGTCTGTAACACGTATAAGAGTTAAAGAACGCGACGCTATTATTCAGTCACTTAAGTCAGGTGTAACACCAAGGATAGGCATTCAGCATATCCAGGTTGGCCGCGTGAATGAGATCACCGCTCTCCACCAGGATATTGAGAGGATTGCTGACGGTGGTGCAAGCTTCAGACTTATCATCGGTGAATATGGTTCTGGTAAAACGTTCTTTCTGAGTGTTGTGCGCTCTATTGCGCTAGAGAAGAAGCTGGTGTCAGTCAGTGCAGACCTTTCTCCTGACAGACGCATTCACTCATCGGGAGGTCAGGCTCGTAATCTCTATTCTGAGCTTATGAAAAACATGTCCACCAGAAACAAGCCGGATGGTAATGCGTTACTTAGCGTTGTTGAAAGGTTCGTTACGGAGGCAAGAAAGGAAGCGAACACGGACGGCTCCGAGGTTTCATCAGTTATTCATAAACGCCTGGCAGCTCTGTCTGATATGGTGGGTGGATATGACTTTGCAAAGGTCATTGATGCATTCTGGCGCGGGCATGAGCAGGATAACGAAACGCTAAAATCCAATGCTATTCGCTGGTTGCGGGGAGAGTACACCACTAAAACTGATGCCCGTAACGATCTCGACGTTCGGACTATTATCTCAGACGCTTCATTCTATGATTCTCTGAAGCTGATGAGCCTTTTTGTCCGCCAGGCAGGCTATGCCGGTCTTTTGGTCAGCCTCGACGAAATGGTGAACCTCTTTAAGCTGAATAATACGCAAGCAAGAACAGCGAACTACGAACAGATTTTGCGGATCCTCAATGACTGCCTGCAAGGCTCAGCCGAGAACATCGGTTTTATCCTTGGGGGTACGCCAGAGTTTCTTTTCGATCCGCGTAAAGGTCTTTACAGCTATGAGGCGCTCCAGTCGCGTCTGGCGGAAAATCGGTTCGCGCAAAAAGCAGGAGTGATTGACTACTCATCCCCCACTATGCATCTTGCCAGCCTCACCCCTGAGGAACTGTATATTTTGCTGAGAAATCTTCGTCATGTTTATGCAGGTGGAGATCCAGAGAATTATCTGGTACCAGATGAGGCACTGACTGGATTCCTGCATCACTGCAGTAAAACCATTGGAGACGCTTACTTCCGTACCCCCCGTAATACCATAAAAGGTTTCCTGGACATGCTGGCCGTGCTGGAACAAAACAGAACGATGAACTGGCAAACACTAATCGAGGGTGTGGCGATTGAAGTGGACAGACCTAGCGATATGGATGACGCCATTATGGAGGAAAACGATGACGACGACGGACTGGCGAACTTCAAACTATGAGCAGTGCCTACGATAGCCTCGATCCCCGCGTCCGTAAGTGGGTTTACAAGCAGGGGTGGTCTACATTAAGGCCCTTGCAGGAGAGCTCTATCCCGGCAATTTTAGCCCGTGATCGAGACGTGCTAATCAGTGCAGGTACAGCAGCGGGTAAAACAGAGGCTTTCTTTCTTCCTGCCTGTTCGGCAGTTGCAGATCTCACGAATGGATTTGGCATCGTCTATATCAGTCCGTTGAAGGCATTGATTAACGATCAGTACCGTCGTCTTGGGAGCCTTGGAGATGCATTGGAAATGCCAGTGACTCCCTGGCACGGGGATGTACCACAAAGCAAAAAGAAGAAGGCTCGGACGAACCCTGCTGGCATTTTACTGATTACACCTGAGTCACTTGAGTCTTTGCTCATAAATTCAATGGGCTGGCTCAAACAGGCGTTTTCTTCAGTCGCATACATCGTTATTGATGAGTTTCACGCTTTTATTGGCTCAGAGCGTGGTGTACAGCTGCTTTCTCTGCTTAATAGAATTGACCATGTGCTAGGACGCCAGGTAAATCCAATCCCCCGCGTTGCGTTGAGTGCCACGCTGGGGGAACTGGAGAAAGTGCCAGAACTGTTGCGCCCGGACAAACGACTCCCCTGCGTAACTGTTACAGATAGTAATAGCAAGGCCACTCTTCAGGTACAGGTCAAAGGGTACCTGGAGCGAGTGATCCAAAAAGGGGAAGAACTTCGGAGTTCAGCTGAACATGATGTTTGCGCTGACATTTTTAGACTTTGCCGTGGCGATTCTCATTTGGTCTTTGCAAACAGCCGAAAGCGCACTGAAAGCATTGCGGCAACGCTGAGCGACATGTGTGAGGAACAAATTGTTCCGAATGAATTTTTCCCCCACCATGGTTCCCTTGCCAAGGAATTACGTGAGGCGCTTGAATCTCGTCTTCAGAAAGGAAATTTGCCCACAACAGCTGTTTGTACAATGACGCTCGAGTTGGGCATTGATATCGGTAAGGTTAAGTCGGTTATACAAGTTACGCCTCCGCATTCTGTTTCCAGTCTACGTCAGCGTATGGGACGTTCTGGGCGACGCGATTCCCCATCAGTTCTAAGAATGCTAATTACAGAAAATGAGCTTACTGTAACAAGCAGTATCGTTGACCACCTACGGCTGCAGTTGGTGCAGTCGATGGCAATGCTCAGGTTGATGATCTCTAAACAATGGTTTGAACCGGCTGATGCTCGACAGATGCATTACTCCACGCTCCTACACCAAATTCTTGCTATTACCGCACAATGGGGAGGAGTTCGTGCCGATCAGCTCTGGTCACAACTATGCCACACAGGGCCGTTCAGAAATGTTGATTTAAACGATTTCAAAATTCTGCTTAAACATATGGGAACGTGTGGCCTGCTCACTCAACTTGCTAGCGGCGAAATGGTTGTTGGGGCAGAAGGGGAGAAACTGACCAACCATTACACTTTTTATGCCGTGTTCAATACACCAGAAGAGTTCCGCATTGTCACCGGAAACAGAACCCTTGGAACAGTGCCTGTGGACTCCCCACTGCTACCAGACCAACACATCATCTTCGGTGGGCGGCGCTGGAAAGTGACAGAGATCGAGACAGAGAAAAAAGTTATCTATGTAGAGGCAACCAAAGGCGGTCAGCCACCACAATTTAGTGGGGGAGGAATGTCTGTTCATGATGCCGTTCGTCAGGAAATGCTCGCTATCTATAGGGAAGGTGATTACCGCATACCAATAGGTAACAAGAAAGTAGATTACGCCGATACTGCCGCCAGAAACCTATTTTCGGAAGGTTGTAGTAACTTTCAGCGTTATAACCTGCAAAGTGAGTATTTTATTTCGAGTGGGCAACACTGTTACGTAATTCCCTGGATGGGAGATAAAGTTGTGAATACGATTACAGCTTTGCTCATACGCTGTGGTTTTAAAGCTAATTCATTCGTAGGTGTTATAGAGATTGATGATGCAAGTGTCACAATGGTTCAACAGGCGCTTAAAAAAATGCTGTTGTCAGGCTTACCATCTGCATTTGATCTTGCCGAAGATGTTCCAGAAAAGTTCTTGGATAAATACGACGAGTATTTACCAGAGTCCCTCCTTGCGAAAGGATTTGGGGAAAAAGCGTATGACATTGAAGGCACGAGTATTTGGTTGAAGCAGCACCTTCAGTAAACTGGTTACATAATAAGGGGGAGATGCTCCCCCTAAGATTGAGGCCGATTGATGTTATCCATGTCCACTCTTGGGATCTGGCAGAAATCGAGGTCATAAGGTCTGCTTTGAGCGAGAAGCGGACACATGAGATTATAAAATCTCAATCGCCATCTGGCACATTAAACGCTCATAAGTTTAATTTCGGCTACCTTGATACTCGACAACATTAGCAAGTAAATGCGGATGCGCATCCTTCAATTCAAGCAGTTTTCCATAGAATTGATCTTCCTTTATATTTGGGAACATATAACTAGGTTCTCTTTTACCCTCATAGTCAAAATCTTTATCGAGATGTATTATAAAATCTAAATCAGTGATTGCAATATTACGTTCATAATCACTAAATAATGGTAAGGCACAATTTTGCCTTAGAATCCTCTCAGGTCTGTATGTTTTAAATAAATCAAATTTTTCAATTAGAAATTCAGTTTTTTTTACTGGAGGGTCTCTAAAACGAAATCCATAAATAACACCCTCATGTTCACCTTTTTTAATCTTGCTATGATATGCATTACCATGCGAATTAAAAAGAAGTTTATAGGTGGCAAAAAATATAGCTGTTTCAATATCAAATGATATGTCTAAACCAGCTGTTTGAGCGGCATAATGCTGTTCTACCCGCATAATATCCTGTGAATAAGAACTATCAAAGAACACGTTCGGATTGTTGGGCTCGAGCTCTTGAAGGAAACGGAGGGAACTCCTTTGTTCATCTTGAATAAGATTGAAAGAGTACAGTTCCTCACTTTGTCTATATAAACTAGGAAATATAGATAGTTCTCTTCCGTTTTGATCAGCCCTTACTGGGTTCGGGATTTTTCGCTTATAAGTATATTGAGATACTTGACCACGAAATGAAAGTGTGCCTTCATTAATATAGTGCTGCCTTCTTGGTTCAGATAAAATTTCCTCTATATCCTTATAGTTTTTCGCTGTGACTTCAGTGAAGTTAGGTAATTTTTCGAAAACATTATCTCCTTGGATGTATTTAACAAAATCATCAATGTCAAATAAACTGGAATGCTGTTTGTTGCCATACATCTTATCACTAACACTCAACCATTTATAACCTGAGAATGGGTCATGAAATTTTCTGAGTATATAGCCTGAATCTATTACATCATTTATCAATTTTTCCGGGATTTTTTTATCTCGTAGTATTTCAATAAGTCCATCGCTTAGCATTTACTTCCCCCTTTTTATTGAAAATAGAATTCCACGCCTTAGTAAATAGATTTTATGGTCATTATTTACTCATAATATTAGTTTTTGTAAAAAACATTTCTTCTATACATTTTTATTGGTCTTGAACCAAAACGACCTCTGCCATGACCAAATATCATCGAAAAAACAACGAGTAATGACATGATTGTGCTTGTAACAACAAACCAGTTTACAGATTTAGTCTCTCCAAGAGAACGAATTAGGTTTTGGTCAAATAAATATTTTACGCCAAGAAGAAGCCAAATAAAAACAAAAACAAAACTTACAATTTCATTTATTTTAGAAACAGAGTATGTTATTTGGGAATGAACGGTTTTATACAATGGGCCTGTAAAGGCATCTTCAAGTAAATCAACATGAACCTCCCAATGCCTCTGCCACGACTTACTGCCTATATTAGTAAAATGCCAGGCTAACGAAAGCACAAAGCCAATACATATCAAAAAATACACTTCAACATGATTAAACCTATCATACTTGACGTAATTTTCTGATGAAATTAAAGCAAAGTAACCTACAAATATACTTGCAATGAATGCCCAAAAGTATGTTGCTCTTTTCCAATACATTTCAATTTCAAAATTTCTTGTTGCCCATGCCTTCTCGAAGGCTTTTTCTGCCTTATCGGGACATATATTCACTAACATGTCCATGTACTCTTTCTCGGTAAGTTCAGTCAGTCCAGATGTCTTACTGGAATAAATGTATTTAATAAAACTCATTTAAACACCTCATGCAGGTTGTAGATTATCCGCGATGCGCCCTCAGCAATGAGGGCCACCGCGGAGATTGTCAGGCTGAATGTGCCAATTGCCGCTGCAAGACCTGCAGACTAGTTCCCGCTCCTGCCCATGCAGCAGCCGAGCCGACTACATACAGGTTTTGCTTGGCGCGTGAGACGGCTACATTGATTATGTTTGGCGGGCTTGCCGCCCACTGACGCGCCCTTTGCTGACTCGCTTTCGGCGCACCCAGCAACAGGATTACCGTGTCCGCCTCTCGGCCCTGGAACGTGTGGATTGTGCCTACACGATCACGGCACCATTCATCCAACTTTACGCCGAACGTTCGCAGCAGGTCGGTTTCTCTGTCGAGACGCCGACGCATGTTCTGCTCTACGATCTTGAATGGTGTGATGATAAATACGTCCGGATTTGTAATGCCCGATGCTGCCAGCTCTTTGAGCATTCGCACAACCGCTTCGCCCTCGTCGGGACACCACTTCGTCTCAGTATCGCCATTGATATCCACCCAGTGAGATCTCCCCAAAGCCGAGCCGATAGATCCGGGTTTTTTAGGCCCGACAGCATGGACCATCTGCCCGGCATAGGCGATGGAGTTAGAAACATCAAACATTGGGTTCTGGCAACGCCTGTGAACGAGCAATGGCAGCCCGACTTCTCGATCACCTACGTCCATGACGAAGGTGGATTTGAAGCGCGATGCCTGATCAGCAAGGGTCTGCGTAGATGCTGCGGGGGCAGACCATTCGACTTGGTCAATGTCAAAGAACTTGCAGATTTCGGCGTTCAGCTTTTCAGGAAGTGAAACTACAGGTGGGATTTGCAACGGGTCACCTACCACGATGGAGCGCTTTGCCCGCATGATAGCTCCAACGGCTGCCTGAGGAACGGCTTGGCCCGCTTCATCTACCAGAAGCCAGCCAATGCTCTCTGGTGGCAGATCCCCGAACATCGTCCGAACAGAGGCGAATGTCGTGGACACGGTCGGCACAACCATGAAAAGGCTCGACCAAAGGTCGGGGAGAAGTTCACGGTGAGCGGAAGACTGGAAGGCACCAGCCACCATGCCCGACATCAATAGCCCAAGATTGTGTTGCAAGCGGCTGGCCGAAGCATCGATGAACGTTTTATGCACAGTCAGGGCAGCGGCGAAAAGATCCTCCCGCAGGCGATGAACCTCATCGGGAAGCCATGGCGCAGTCAGGTGGATAGCCTCGTGCTCGCGCTCGAAGAATCTCTCATCAACGACCCTGTCTCCCATGCGGTTTCGTGCCTCTGCCTCGGTTGCCTTCAACTTCGAGACAGCCTGACGTTTGCTGGAAATTTCCTGGTCGAGGTGCTGTAACTGGGACTCAGTATTTCTCCACTCTGTCCTTGCAAGCTCCAGGGCGCCGTCTGTCTCCTGCGCCCGTAAGACTGATTGCTGCAGGGTTGCCGAGAGCTTCTGCAGTGTCGATCTCCATGACTTCCAGGCCGCAGTCGTGAACAAACGGGAGAAGAAACCTGGACGGCAAGCAAGATGGCTGTCGAGCATGATCTTGTCCTGCTCGATCTGCGATTTTGCCTTCTCATGCTCCCGTTGGCAGGATTCAGCAGTCTGGAGTGCCTCTTCGACGGCTTCATTCAGACTCGGACGACGCTGTTCCACCCTTTGAAGTTCGGTGGTCGCTCCCTTGAGCGCCTTGATATCCCGTCGCATTTCTTCGATGCTGGCGATTTCGGCGTCTACCATCTCCTTGAGTTTAAGGAAAACGGTTCGTGCTTTCTGCCAGGCCGCTAAAGCGTCCGCTTCGTTGGTGCTGGGCCGCTCATTGACGACCACGCTGGGCATCACGCGATCGATGATTTCGCCAGTTTGTTCGTCCTTGATCTCACGCAAGACGTTTAAGCCGCGAGCTGCTTTCAGGTAGGTAAGGAAACCACCGTCTTCATTCCACCAGAAACTTTGCTGGAAAGCGCCTCGGTTGCTGCTCTTGCCGAGAGCCGCAGCGATCAATCCCCAGGTTTCGACAGGATCGGAGGGGATGCCCCCCTCGGCCTCGGCTTCGAAATAACCCGCGCGTTTGGGATTCGCAATCAGGTCGCTGATGGACCGGAAGTAGGCGATCTGTTCATGGCGACCATTGGCTTCCTTGAGAGGAAGCTCTTTACTGACGTTTTCGACCGCTTTGTTATTGGAGGAGGCTACGACGATCTCATGGCCCCTCAAGGATGCATGTAACTTGTAGAAGTGCAGGAATGCATTGGAACCGAATGCCAGCTTCTCGCCTGTTGTGGAAAAGGCATCCTGCGGTTTATTGAAGCCGCACATCGCCGTGGCCCGATCAAGAATGCACCCAGCGACAATATCTCGCAGAAGAGTGGTCTTTCCAGTACCCGGTGGCCCATTGACACCTATGATACCTGGAGCATCATTCAGCTCAGCACGCGCCGCATTCACGGCAGCCTGTTGAAGCAGTACCAATGGATGGCCGCCTTTCGAAGGCCAACGAGCCTGCGGTATGAGCGACGGTGCGACGAAAGGCTCAACTGCGGAAATGGGCGATAGCACGTCGATTTTTTGGTCAGGCCTGCCAATTCCCATATAGCGGCGCAAACCGGTTCCGGCTTTGCCCGTCTCGAGCAATTTGGTCGCTTCTCCGAGATCTTCGAGATAGAAGGAATTCAGTAACGAAGGTTCAGGCGGCGCCTTAGCCTTGAAATGATGAAACACCTTAATCGCAAATGTGGGTGGCTCAACCAAATGCTCGGGTACATCGAACTGAGACACAAGCCATTTATAAGTGTTGAGAACGACATCCAAATCGATCGGTATGGGTTCTCCATCCTCGTTGTGGCGGCGAACCATTCGATCCAGATGCTCGATAATGCGCGGCTCAACATTCGGCCAATTCCCTAAGCTTCCAAGCTTCAGCTCGAGAGCCGGTTTGAGTGCCCAGGCAAAACTGGAAACGGCGACGCCTTTATCCTCGAGCACATAACCTTCCTTGTCGATCAGGATAGAGCCGATGGCTGCTTTCTTACCGTCCGGGCGTGAACGCTCCTCATCCTCGCCAAAAATCTTGACCAGCTCGTCCGTCGCCTTATCGAGAGCGATGGCGCCAAGGATGACCTCGAAATAAAGCTTATAACTGGGCTTGCTGCGGGCATTTGGACCCCATGGAACACCTCGCTCCAATAGAGCAACACGGGAGCGATCGCCGGTTGCCATATCCTCTGGGCGTTTATAACCTTGAGGCGACAGTGCTTCGAGGGCTGTCCATGCTGCCAGTATTGCTCGCGCATCATTTGCCTTATTTGGCGGAGAAAAAGACGGGTGCGGACCTGGATCGATTTGGTCTTTATCGAATTGCTCTCGCATGGCAGAGTCTGGGATGGCCTTCGGTTGCAGTTTCTCTTCCGCTGCAGGCGAATTGTGGGACGACACCAAATCGGGATGGCCTGTTGATGGGCTGGAAGCCGACATGGCGACCACGCTGTTGCCGCTAAGTGCAAATAGAGATTGCTCGATTTTAGCCGTCAGCGTCCGAGCCCTGGCAGTGTTGCGAAAGGTCAGCTCGCTCAACAACTGTTCAAGTTCACTAACATTGTTGTTGGACTGCTCGAAGATTGCTTCCAGATCGAAGATTGATTTTTGCGCATACTGCCGTGTCTTCATTTATTTCTGCGGCTCCATATCCCTTCAATTGAGAGATATTATGCTAATTAGCTTGATTTCTAAAACTATTAACTTCCGCTTGAAATATAAAATCTCATTCGGCCCACTCCTAAAGTTGGAGCCGTCATTAATTATCCGTCACCCCGCTAACCGCATTCCTTTCATGCCACTCTCAATGGTACTTCCGCGATCCGCTGCAATGACAAAATCAGCCCACCATTGCATCATAGGTCGTCGCTGTTCAAGATAATCACTGCGATTATAAGCGCGACGTGCCTCATTTTTGTCTACATGTTCAATGACATCAGGAGGAAATCCTTCCTCATTGAGTGTTGTACTAGCTATAGAACGTAAACCGTGTGATACGAGAACGACTCCTAAGCTAGCACGCCTAAGGTCTGCATTCACTGTACGGCTGTTCATAGGCTGGGCAGGCTTAATTCGGCTGGGAAAGATAAATTCTCGGCCACCACTGAGTGACTTCATCATTTCCATAATAGAAAAAGCCTCATCGGAGAGTGGAATCGTATGGTCCCGGTTCATCTTCATTCGGGCAGCAGGGATGTTCCATTCGCTAGCATCAAAATCGATCTCATTCCATCGAGCTTCAGCGGCTTCGGCAGGGCGGGTGATGGTGAGAAGCTTCCACATGGACAGACACCGCGTGGACACACTGATGCTTGCCGTACGCATTGTTTGCATTAGCTGCGGAAGTTGATCCGGCCGGATGCTTGGCATGTTTTTCTTCTGCGGTTTCTCGAAAGCTTTTCCGATGTTTACACTAGGAGCAGCATCAATCAGGCCTTAGTTAATACGCTGACAAAGGCGGCGAACTGTCTCTAATGCATCTCTGGCCTGAACCGGCTGAACGGCTTTAACTAATGTATGAGCCTTAATCTCAGTGACGCTTATATCACCGATTGCTGGGAAAACATCTCTCTTAAGCGAGCGCCAGATATCGTCGGCATAGTCCTCTGTTACGCTGGCTTTCTTCATATTCCACCAACGCTCGGCAACTAACAGGAAAGTGTTGGTTTTAGGCACTTGAGAATTTCTCACCTGTTCTTACTGATGTTCCTAAAGATCAATGTCTTTCGCCAATAAAAATTTAGATTCGGCTCTGAGTTTATGTGCATCAGAAAGTGAGACGGCAGGGTAGGCATCGAAGCTCTTTCTGGTTCGCTGCTTGGTCCGAGGCCGATAGTAACGGAATTGCCAGAGCTTACTACCGCTGGACTTGATTAACAGAGTAAGCCCGTCGCCGTCATACTGCTGGTAATCGGCCTCTTTAGGTTTGGCGGCTTTGATTTCCGCATCGGTTAACGGCTTGGTTTTTCTTGCCATGGGGAATCTCCATGCGTTTAGCCCCAACGAAAACAATAGAGCTTTTCGTTGGGCCTATCAATGGGCCTAAAAGGTTCGGATTTAATTAGTTCAGTTAGGACTTCGCGGGACAAATTGAGGGCACAAAAAAGCCCGCAGGGCTTGCGCCGTGCGGGCTCTTAGGACTTCATCGGATGACTCTGGTAATCACCGATGGAGAATTTTGGTGGAGCTGGCGGGAGTTGAACCCGCGTCCGAAATTTCTACATCCTCGGTACTACATGCTTAGTTTGTCTTTACATTCGCACGCCAGCTGCGGACAAACACGCCACTAACGTACTAGCCTGATTAGTTTTAACGCTTCAACCCCAGGCAGGGCTTCCACGCGATCTCTTTTGGGTTTGACCTCTCTTTGATCCCCGTCTTAAGAGCGGAAGCTAGGGAGAGAGGGCTCAGAGCAGGTTATTAAGCTGCTAAAGCGTAGTTTTCGTCGTTTGCGACTATTTTTTTGCGGCTTTTAACGAGGCAAACCGCCCCTCGGCATGCACCTTGGGTTTCGCAAATCCCGTCGAATCCAGAATCAGCCCCAATAGTGTTGAACTCAGTATACCAGATTTCACATCCTCGATACCAGCCCGAAACGCTAACTTATTGAATAGTACAATAAGTGCGCAGAATCAACGTCCTGCATTCTTCATGATGCGCGCTTTATCCAGTTGCCACTCGCGCTCTTTCAGGTCTGTACGTTTATCGTGCTGTTTTTTACCTTTCGCGACGCCGATTTTCACTTTGCACCAGGCGTTTTTCCAGTACATAGAAAGCGCCACCACCGTGAAGCCTTCACGGTTTATACGCCCGTAAAGGGATTCCAGTTCGCGCTTGTTCAGCAGCAGCTTACGGGTGCGCGTAGGGTCGCACACGTAATGCGACGAGGCGACGGTCAGCGGCGTAAAGTTTGCGCCAAACAGGAAGGCCTCGCCGTCTTTCAGGATTACGTAACTGTCGCCGATGTTTGCCTTCCCGGCACGCAGCGATTTTACTTCCCAGCCCTGCAGCGCAAGGCCAGCCTCGAATTCTTCTTCGATGAAATACTCGTGGCGAGCACGCTTGTTGAGCGCAATGGTCGCCGAACCAGGTTTATGTGCTTTTTTCTTCGTCATAAGTGTCGTAAAGCCGTCGGTAATCTGATTTTAAAAAGTCACCTCATTGCGTCCCGTGAGGTCTAACGCGCTATCTTAGCACGAGATAAGGCTTAGCGTTTTTTTAACAGGTGATAAATGTTATTATTTGTCCGTTGTGTGACCATGGAAAATGCTATGCCTCAGATTAGCCGTACTGCGCTTGTTCCCTACAGCGCGGAACAAATGTATCAGTTAGTGAACGACGTCCAGTCCTATCCGCAATTTATACCGGGATGCACCGGTAGCCGGGTGCTGGAGTCCGGTCCGACGCAGATGACCGCGGCCGTGGATGTCTCCAAAGCGGGGATCAGCAAAACGTTCACCACGCGCAATACCCTGACGAGCAATCAGAGTATCTTGATGCATCTGGTGGATGGTCCGTTTAAAAAACTGATGGGAGGGTGGAAGTTTACGCCGCTCAGCGCGGACGCCTGCCGCATTGAGTTCCATCTGGATTTTGAATTTACCAATAAGCTGATCGAACTGGCGTTTGGCCGCATTTTTAAAGAGCTGGCCTCGAATATGGTTCAGGCGTTCACCACGCGCGCCAAAGAGGTTTACAGTGTCGCATAAGATTGCTGTTGAGGTGGTGTACGCGCTGCCGCAGAAGCAGTACTTGCAGCGCGTGACCTTGGAAGAAGGGGCCACCGTTGAGGAGGCCATCCGCGCGTCTGGTATCCTTGAGCTTCGCAGCGACATTGACCTGGCGAAGAACAAAGTCGGCATCTACAGCCGTCCGGTTAAGCTTGGTGATGTGCTGAAAGAGGGCGACAGGGTTGAGATTTATCGTCCACTGATTGCCGACCCGAAAGAGTTGCGTCGCCAGCGAGCGGAGAAATCGGGTAAGTAGCCTGTTCCAGGGGGCTCAAGGAAAACAAAAAAGGTGCTCAATGAGCACCTTTTTGTATTTCTGAGTCCTGATTATTTCGTCAGGGCAGGCTTGTTATCGATGTTGGTCAACACGCCAGCGCTGCTGAAGGTCAGCGTCAGGGTTTGCTGAGTCACATTCTCATGGCCAGGCTGCTGGCGGAATACATAGAACCAGGTATTTGTACCGAACGGATCGGACATCATCGGGGTTCCCAGTGCATAAGCGACCTGCTGTTGTGTCATTCCCACACGGATTTTGGACACATCGTTAGGGGTAAGGTAGTTCCCCTGGTTGATGTCAGGACGGTAAACCACTTTCTCCAGAGTGGAACAGCCTGCGGTCAACATCAGAAGAACCGCTGCGGCAGCGGTCAGCGTTTTACAGCGCATAGTGATTTGATTCCTTTTCGGGCCCGAGCAGTACGCGGCTCATATGTAATATGCCGATGATAATAGACCTTGTCCCACTTTGAAACCGGTCTTGCGGCGTTTTTATTGTTCTGTATGACCCTGAGATCCCGAAAAAGTTTATGCCGCCAGCAGTTCTTTCGCATTCGCAAGCGTATTACGGGTGACTTCACTGCCACCCAGCAGGCGTGCGAGCTCCTGCAGCCGCGAGCGTTTATCCAGCGGCTTCATGTGCGTTTCCGTCATTTCGCCATCGGTTTCTTTGCTGACGATAAAGTGATGATGGCCACATCCCGCTACCTGCGGCAGGTGGGTAACGCACATAACCTGGGTTGATTCACCCAGCTGACGCAGCAGCTTACCAACAACGGCAGCGGTCGGGCCGCTGATACCAACATCCACCTCATCGAAAATCAGCGCCGGGGTTTCCATTTTACGGGCGGTAATCACCTGAATAGCCAGCGCGATACGCGACAGCTCGCCGCCGGACGCCACTTTCGAAATGGCCTGCAACGGCTGGCCTGGGTTGGTGGTGACCCGGAACTCAATGCGATCCGCGCCTTCTGCCGTCAGGTGATGTTCCTCAAAACGAACATCGATAGTGAACACGCCATGCGGCATCGCCAGCGTGTGCATGCTCTCGGTAATGTGCTGGCTGAGCTCCAGCGCGTAGTGTTGACGCACGTCGTGCAGCCGTTTCGCCGTTTCAAGCGCCTGCTGATGATGCAGATTTACCGCCAGAGACAGGGTTTCGAGGGAGTCGGCCTGATCGTCCAGCTGCTGCTGCTCTTCCAGCAGCGACTGATAGTAATTCGGCAACTCTTCCGGCGTAACGTGGTGTTTGCGCGCCAGTGAAATCTGACGGGAGATGCGTTGCTCAAGCTCGAACAGACGATTCGGGTCCAGATCCAGGCGATCGCAGTAATGGCGCAGTTCATCTCCGGCTTCGGAAATCTGAATCGCCGCTTCTTCCAGCATATCCAGCACGCCAGACAGCTTATTGTCCATGCCGGTCAGCTCGGTAACAAGCTGACGCACGTTGTACAGCTGGCTTTGCAAATTCACGTCCTCGCCATCCGCCAGCATGTTCAGGGCAGTCTGGCTGGTGGAGAGCAGCTGACCGCTGTTGGCCAGACGCTTGTACTCTTCGTCGATTTGCTCAAATTCACCCGCCTGTGGGTTAAATTCGTTCAGCTCTTTCAGCTGATATTCTAGCAGCTCGGCGCGCGCGGTGCGCTCCTGGCTTTGCTGCTGATGCAGGGCGAGTTCGCGACAGCTCTGATGCCACTGGCGATAGTGATCCGCCATCAGCTGAGTAAGCGCGTACTCACCTGCGTAGCCGTCAAGCAAGGCTTTCTGCTGTTCGGGTTTGATTAGCTGCTGGTGCGCATGCTGGCCGTGGATCTGGATAAGAAGCTGACCCAGCTCGCGAAGCTGGGAAAGAGGCACCGCCGTGCCGTTGATGAAGCCGCGGGAACGGCCGTCGCTGCTGATGACGCGGCGAAGTAAACACTCACGTCCATCTTCAAGCTGGTTCGCTTCCAGCCAGCGGAGGGCCGCAGGGGTATCTTTTAACGAGAAGCGGGCGCAGAGGTCTGCACGGGCTGCGCCTGCGCGCACCATATCACCCTCTGCACGGCCGCCGAGGCACAAGCCGAGGGCATCAATGGCAATGGATTTACCTGCACCGGTTTCCCCGGTAATTGCCGTCATGCCGCTATGGAAGTCGATCTCAAGCTCACGAACAATGGCAAAGTTGCTGATGGTCAGTTGTGCCAGCATAATTGTTTTCCTGTATGAAAAACCATAACTGTGTTTCCATACAGTATAAACTGGTTTTATATACAGTAAAGTACTGGATGCAAAATCAGAACAATTTTTTTGACCAGCCGAGCTTCGAGCTTAATGTATTGAAATAGCTGTAATCTTTGGGGTGAATCAGATTCAGGTGGTAATCGCAGCGGCGAATTAATACATCCTCACCCTCCTGAATGGGGAGCGCAATCTGGCTGTCGCAGCTGATCTCCAGGTCGCTGCGGCGATGGGAAAAACGCAGACGGATGGTGCTGTCGCCGTTGATCACCAGCGGACGCGCCGAGAGGGTGTGCGGGAACATGGGGACCAGGGTTATCGCATCCAGCGATGGCGTCAGAATGGGGCCGCCAGCTGAGAGCGAGTAGGCGGTTGAGCCTGTAGGCGTGGAGATAATCAGCCCGTCTGAGCGCTGCGAGAAGGCGAAGATTTCGTCGATATAGACTTCGAACTCAATCATGTGCGCCACTTTACCAGGGTGAAGCACCACTTCGTTAATGGCGGTGCTGATGCGCTTCTGGCAGTCCTGCTGGCACACCTGGGCTTCGAGTAAAAACCGTTTTTCACTGATATAGTGACCTTCCAGCACGTCCGCCAGCTGCTGCTGCGCATTGTCCGGGTCGAGGTCGGTCAGGAAACCGAGATTGCCGCGGTTAATACCGATAACCTTAATATCATAGCGAGCCAGCGTGCGTGCCGCGCCCAGCATATTGCCGTCGCCGCCGACCACCACGGCGAGGTCCGCCTGCTGGCCGATTTCCGCCAGCGTGCCGGTTTTAACGCTTTTAAGCTGCAACTCCTGGGCGATTTGCTGCTCGACCATCACTTCATAGCCTTTGCCACACAGCCAGCGATACAACATTTCATGTGTCGTCAATGCGGTAGGGTGACGCGGATGGCCGACGATCCCAATACACCTGAAATGATTATTCATGTTCTGGAGGTCCTTGTGCCTGATGAATGATGACAATCTGCCTTGTTCCCTTGAATCCAGGAAACTGATCCCCATAATAAGCGAAGTTAGCGAGATGAATGCAGAAAAACGCGGAGAAATTCATGAGTAGTAAAGAACAGAAAACGCCTGAGGGGCAAGCCCCTGAAGAAATTATCACGGAACAGCACGATGAAGTTGAGGCAGTAGAGCCAGACGCGTCTGCTGAGCAGGTGGACCCGCGCGATGAAAAAATTGCCAATCTGGAAGCTCAGTTGGTAGAAGCGCAGAATCGCGAACGCGATGGCGTACTGCGTATCAAAGCGGAAATGGAAAACCTGCGCCGTCGTACCGAGCTGGACGTTGAAAAGGCGCACAAATTTGCGCTGGAGAAATTCGTCAACGAGCTGCTACCGGTAATCGACAGCCTGGATCGCGCGCTGGAAGTGGCGGATAAAGCTAACCCTGATAACGCGGCGATGATTGAAGGCATTGAGCTGACGCTGAAATCCATGCTGGATGTGGTGCGTAAGTTCGGTGTTGAAGTGATTGCCGATACTGATGTACCGCTGGATCCAAACGTTCACCAGGCCATCGCGATGGTGGAATCAGAAGACGTTACCGCGGGTAACGTGCTGGGCGTGATGCAGAAAGGCTACACCCTGAACGGCCGTACTATTCGCGCTGCGATGGTGACCGTGGCGAAAGCGAAAGCGTAATGCGCTGCCTGTAGTGCCGGGTGGCGGCTTCGCCTTACCCGGCCCTACATTTTATTCGGCAATACTTTCCCGAAGCGGCGTAACGGGCAGGACTTTCACCTGCTTAATCATGTTGTCCTGAACGTCCAGAATATCAATATCATACTGTTCAATACGCACGCGCGTACCTGCCGCCGGGATCTCTTCCAGCGCTTCCAGAATCATGCCGTTCATCGTCCGCGCTTCATCTTCCGGCAAGTGCCAGTTAAACGCTTTATTGATTTCACGAATGTTGGCGCTGCCGTCGATAAGCACCGAGCCGTCGTTTTGCGGCGTGACTTCTTCCGCAAGGGACGGTGACATCGAGGTCGTGAAGTCCCCGACGATCTCTTCCAGAATATCTTCAACGGTCACAAGCCCCTGAATATCGCCGTATTCATCTACCACCAGACCGACCTTCTTCTTGTTGCGCTGGAACTTCACCAGCTGCGTGCTGAGCGGGGTGCCTTCCGGTACGTAGTAGATTTCGTCGGCGGCGCGCAGCATCACCTCTTTGGTGAACTCATTTTTCTCGGTCATCAGACGATAGGCCTCGCGCACGCGCAGCATGCTGATAGCATCGTCGAGGGAATCACGATAAAGCACGATGCGCCCGTGCGGGGAGTGCGTCAGCTGGCGGACGATAGCCTTCCAGTCGTCGTTAATATCGATTCCGACAATTTCATTGCGCGGCACCATGATGTCGTCAACGCTGACCTTTTCCAGATCCAGCACCGACAGGAGCATGTCCTGATTGCGGCGGGAGATTTGCGAGCGGGATTCGTTCACGATGGTGCGAAGTTCATCCTTGCTGAGCGCGCTGCTGATAGTGACGTCCGCCTTTATGCCGACCATGCGCATCAGCACGCGGGTCACCATATTCAGCAGCCAGACCAGCGGCATCATCAGAATGAGCAGCGGTGCCAGCAGGAAGCTGCTCGGATAGGCGACTTTCTCCGGGTAGAGCGCCGCGATGGTTTTAGGCAGCACTTCGGCAAACACCAGCACCACAAACGTGAGCACCCCGGTGGCAATGGCCACGCCGGCGTTGCCGTACAGACGCATCCCGACGATGGTGCCCAGCGCAGAGGCGAGAATGTTGACCAGGTTGTTACCGATAAGCACCAGGCTAATCAGGCGGTCCGGCTTACGCAGCAGCTTTTCGACACGCCGCGCGGCACGGTTACCCTGTTTCGCACGATGACGTAACCGGTAGCGGTTCAGCGTCATCATGCCGGTTTCCGAGCCAGAGAAATAGGCGGAGATGACCACCATGGCGATCAGAATGACGATCAGCGTGGTGGTAGAGATGTGTTCCAGGGGGAACTCCTTTTATGACTTAGCCAGCAAATTGCTGTATGAAGCGGCTGCCAAAATAGGCAAGCGTGAGAATACCCGCACCCGCAACGTTGAACCAGACCACGCGACGACCGCGCCAGCCTTCATGATAATGGCCCCATAACAGGACAATATAGACAAACCACGCGATGATGGAGAGGACCGCTTTATCGATATTCTCCACGCTGAACAGGTTTTTCATATAAAACAAGCCCGTGCACAGCGTCAGCGTCAGCAGAACCACGCCGACCTGGGTGATGTGGAACATCTTACGCTCAATCACCATCAGCGGCGGCATTTCGTGGTTGAAGGCCAGTTTTTTATTTTTCAGCTGGTAGTCAATCCACGCGAGCTGCATGGCGTAGAGCGCGGCAATGATCAGCGTCGCGTAGGCAAACAGCGACAAACCAATATGCACCAGTACGCCCGGCGTGGCCTCCAGATGGGTAATAAACTCGTTGGGCATGAACGTGGCTAACGCCAGGTTGATCAGCGCGAAGGCGTAGACAATCGGCAGCAGCAGCCAGCCACGGTTTTTGGACGCGACGATGGTCATTACCGTACAGATCATCAGGCTGACCAGCGAACCGACGTTCAGCACGCTCAGATTTTGCACGCTGCCGTCGCCGGGAATGATGCGTGATTCCAGCGCAAAGGCGTGGCTTATCAGTGCGATCACCGCCGAAAGAATAGCCATGCGCCGCCAGCCGCTGTTTTTTTGCAGCAGGCCAGGAATGATCAGCGCGAGGCTGACAGAGTAGGCAACAAGGGCGATCAGTGCGAAAACAGGCATATAGGCGTCGACAGTTGTCTTAATAAGAAAGAGAAGCAGTATAACGTTACGTGACGCCTGCTCCAACCGTTGCATAACAACAAAGGCGCCTTCATGTTATACTCCGGCAAAATTCTGTGTATGTGTCGCCCAGGCGACCTAACGTTTCTACCCCAGGCGAGAGACAATGTTTGATAATTTAACCGATCGTTTGTCGCGCACGCTGCGCAACATCAGCGGCCGTGGACGCCTCACCGAAGAGAACATCAAGGAAACGCTGCGCGAAGTGCGCATGGCGCTGCTGGAAGCAGACGTTGCGTTGCCGGTCGTACGTGATTTTATCAACCGCGTGAAAGAGAAAGCGGTTGGTCATGAAGTCAACAAGAGCCTGACCCCGGGTCAGGAGTTCGTCAAAATCGTCCGCAACGAGCTGGTTTCGGCGATGGGCGAAGAGAACCAGGTGCTTAACCTGGCGGCTCAGCCTCCGGCCGTGGTGCTGATGGCGGGCCTGCAGGGTGCGGGTAAAACCACCAGCGTCGGTAAGCTGGGTAAATTCCTGCGCGAGAAGCACAAGAAAAAGGTGCTGGTCGTTTCTGCGGACGTTTATCGCCCGGCGGCGATCAAACAGCTGGAAACGCTGGCCGAGCAGGTTGGCGTGGATTTCTTCCCGTCCGACGTGGCCCAGAAGCCTGTCGACATCGTCAATGCCGCGCTGAAAGAAGCGAAGCTTAAGTTCTACGACGTGCTGCTGGTGGATACCGCCGGTCGTCTGCACGTTGACGAAGCGATGATGGACGAGATCAAGCAGGTGCATGCCTCTATCAACCCGGTAGAGACCCTGTTTGTCGTTGACGCCATGACCGGCCAGGATGCGGCGAATACCGCAAAAGCGTTTAACGAAGCGCTGCCGTTGACCGGCGTGGTGCTGACCAAGGTTGACGGTGACGCCCGCGGCGGTGCAGCGCTGTCTATTCGTCATATCACCGGTAAGCCGATCAAATTCCTCGGCGTGGGCGAGAAAACCGAAGCGCTGGAGCCGTTCCACCCGGATCGTATTGCCTCCCGTATCCTCGGCATGGGCGACGTGCTGTCGCTGATCGAAGATATCGAGAGCAAGGTCGACCGCGCGCAGGCAGAAAAACTCGCCAGCAAGCTGAAAAAAGGCGACGGTTTCGATCTGACCGACTTCCTTGAGCAGCTGCGTCAGATGAAAAACATGGGCGGTATGGCAAGCCTGATGGGGAAACTGCCGGGTATGGGGCAGATCCCGGACAACGTCAAATCGCAGATGGATGACAAAGTTCTGGTGCGGATGGAGGCGATCATCAACTCCATGACGCTCAAAGAACGTGCGAAGCCAGAAATCATCAAAGGTTCGCGTAAGCGCCGTATCGCCGCCGGCTGCGGTATGCAGGTGCAGGACGTCAACCGCCTTCTGAAACAGTTCGACGACATGCAGCGCATGATGAAGAAAATGAAGAAAGGCGGCATGGCGAAGATGATGCGCGGCATGAAAGGCATGATGCCGCCAGGATTCCCTGGGCGTTAATCGGCCTTTTACAGCAGACCGATCAACTGCTGATTGCATTTTCCCCAAAAATCAGTAAAATTTTCGGGCTTTTAATATGACACCCGGGCTCCGTTCCTCGATGGGGCCCGGTTGTTTTATTCACACAAGAGGATGTTATGGTAACTATTCGTTTAGCACGTCACGGCGCTAAAAAGCGTCCGTTCTACCAGGTTGTTGTTACTGACAGCCGTAATGCACGCAACGGTCGCTTCATCGAGCGCGTTGGTTTCTTCAACCCACTGGCCGCTGGCGCAGAAGAAGAAACTCGTCTGGATCTGGATCGTATCGCTCACTGGGTTGGCCAGGGCGCTACTGTTTCCGATCGCGTTGCTACGCTGATCAAAGCAGCAAACAAAGCAGCTTAATCTGTCACGGTGGTCATGATGAGCAATAAAGCACCTGTTGAACCGATCGTATTGGGAAAAATGGGTTCTTGCTACGGTATCCGTGGTTGGCTCAGAGTGTTTTCCTCCACTGAAGACGCTGATAGCATTTTTAATTACCAGCCCTGGTTTATCCAGAAAGCCGGTAAGTGGGAAGAGGTCGAGCTGGAAAGCTGGCGTCACCACAATCAGGACATCATCATCAAGCTGAAAGGCGTTGACGATCGTGATGCCGCGAATGCGCTGACTAATTGTGAAATTGTCGTGGATTCGTCGCAGTTGCCGCAGCTGGAAGAGGGTGACTACTACTGGAAAGACCTTATGGGTTGCCAGGTAGTGACCACCGAAGGCTACAGCCTGGGTAAAGTCATCGATATGATGGAAACCGGGTCAAATGACGTTCTCGTCATTAAGGCAAACCTGAAAGATGCATTTGGCATCAAGGAGCGGTTGGTTCCGTTCCTCGATGGACAGGTTATCAAGAAAGTCGATCTCGCTACTCAAACCATTGAAGTAGATTGGGATCCTGGTTTTTAATTCTCCGGATAAACGGTAAAAGACGGCGCTATGTGGATTGGCATAATTAGCCTGTTTCCTGAAATGTTCCGCGCGATTACCGATTACGGGGTAACTGGCCGGGCAGTAAAGAATGGCCTGCTGAGCATCCAGAGCTGGAGTCCTCGTGACTTCACGCATGACCGGCACCGTACCGTGGACGATCGTCCTTACGGCGGCGGACCGGGGATGTTGATGATGGTGCAACCCTTACGGGACGCCATTCACACAGCAAAAGCCGCGGCAGGTGAAGGCGCGAAGGTGATTTATCTGTCACCTCAGGGACGCAAGCTTGATCAAGCGGGCGTGAGCGAACTGGCGACGAATCAAAAGCTGATTCTGGTCTGTGGTCGCTACGAAGGGATAGATGAGCGCGTAATTCAAACCGAGATTGACGAAGAATGGTCTATCGGCGATTACGTTCTCAGCGGTGGTGAGTTACCGGCAATGACGCTGATTGACTCCGTAGCCCGGTTTATTCCGGGTGTACTGGGCCACGAAGCTTCGGCAACGGAAGATTCGTTTGCTGATGGATTGCTGGACTGTCCACACTATACTCGTCCTGAAGTGTTAGAAGGGATGGAAGTACCGGCAGTATTACTGTCTGGAAACCATGCCGAGATACGTCGCTGGCGTTTGAAGCAGTCGCTGGGCCGCACCTGGCTTAGAAGACCTGAACTTCTGGAAAACCTGGCTCTGACTGAAGAGCAAGCAAAGTTGCTGGCCGAGTTCAAAACGGAACACGCGCACCAGCAGCATGAACATGATGGGAATGCGTAATACGCTCCCGAATATCAGTTTACCCAGGATAAGAGATTAAATTATGAGCAACATTATTAAGCAACTTGAACAAGAGCAGATGAAGCAGGACGTACCTTCCTTCCGTCCAGGTGACACCGTGGAAGTGAAAGTATGGGTTGTTGAAGGTTCCAAAAAACGTCTGCAGGCATTCGAGGGCGTGGTTATCGCTATTCGTAACCGCGGTCTGCACTCTGCATTCACTGTTCGTAAAATTTCCAACGGCGAAGGCGTTGAGCGTGTCTTCCAGACTCACTCTCCGGTAGTTGACAGCATTGCTGTTAAACGTCGTGGTGCTGTACGTAAAGCTAAACTGTACTACCTGCGTGAGCGTACTGGTAAGTCTGCTCGTATTAAAGAGCGTCTGAACTAAGATTCGCTTAAGCGACATCCTGTTAGAAAGGGCTGGCCGAAAGGCTGGCCCTTTTTTTATCCCATCGCACCTCTCGCGTTAACCCTTACGTCATAAATCATTTACAATGATCGCCTCTTCGGTGGAGGGTAAGTGGATAACGTACTGCATCAGCATAGCTGGAAACGCGCAGCGGCAATGACCGCGCTGTTTGCGATCCTGCTGATCGTCGTGGCGCCGCTGATCTCCGTCTCGCTGCAAAAAGATCCCATGAGCGCGATGCCCGGCATGCACCATGACATGAGCATGATGTCGATGGACGAGCATCACGGTGATATGTCCCACAGCATGCCGGTCGACCACGCTGAAGCCTGCGGCTACTGCGTGCTGTTAGCCCACGTGCCGGGCGTGATGCTGGCGCTTATCGTCCTGCTCAGCGTGGTGTTGCAGCGGCTGCGGTTGAAGCCGCCTCGTCAGGCGATCAGCCACTGGCACTTTTTCCCCTGGCTTTACCCTGATACCCGCGCGCCGCCGCCGCGGTCTGCTTTCTCCCTTTAAAAACAAAATCGATAACTTTTTGCCTTAAAAGGAAAAGTATGACTACCTGCACGCCGCGCGCGGCATGGGGAAACCTGCTGCGTCGCCTCCATTTCTATATCGGACTGTTTGTCGGTCCGTTTATCTTCTTTGCTGCTCTGACCGGCACGCTGTATGTCGCTACGCCGCAGCTGGAAAATGCGCTGTACCATCACGCGCTCCACGCGGATGCCGTGGGTGAGGCGCAGCCTCTTGCTGCACAAATTGCCGTGGCCGAAAAGGCCGCAGGATCGGATCTGCGTCTGCATGCCGTTCGTCCGGGGCTGGAAAAGGGCGAAACCACTCGCGTGATGTTTGCCGACCCGGCGCTTGGCCCCTCGGAGCATCGGGCTATTTTTATCGATCCCGTCAGCCTTGAGGAACGCGGTGATTTGACGGTCTATGGCACCAGCGGGATTTTGCCGCTGCGCCAGACCATCGATTATCTGCATACCTCGCTGATTCTGGGCAACCCCGGGCGACTCTATAGCGAGCTAGCCGCCTCCTGGATGTGGGTGGCAGCCCTTGGCGGCATCGCGCTGTGGTTCTTCACCCGACCGAAGCGGCGCATTAACAATCGCTTCCAGAATCGTCGTCGCCTGCATGTGATCCTGGGCTGGACGCTGTTGGGGGGGATGCTGCTGTTCTCTGCCACCGGGTTAACCTGGTCACAGTGGGCCGGAGGCAACGTCGATAAGCTGCGCGCAGAAATGAACTGGCTGACGCCGCAGGTTAATACCCAGCTTTCAGGCGCGCCGGAAACGATGGATGAACACGCTGAGCATCATGGGCATCACGCTGGCATGACGATGCCTGAAATGCCCGTTGAACCGTCGCTGTTCGACGGCGTATTGCAGGCTGCCCGCCAGGCCGGGATTGACGCAAACAAGCTGGAAATCCGTCCGCCAGGAATGGCCGATCGGGCCTGGACGGTAACGGAAATCGATCGCGGCTGGCCGACGCAGGTTGATGCCGTTGCCGTAGATCCGCACTCTCTGAAGGTGCTGGACAGCACGCGCTTCGTGGATTTCCCGCTGATGGCCAAACTCACCCGCTGGGGCGTGGATTTCCATATGGGGATCCTGTTTGGCCTGGCCAATCAGCTGCTGCTGATAGCGTTCGGTATTGCGCTGTGCGTGCTGATTATCTGGGGTTATCGGATGTGGTGGATGCGTCGTCCCGCCAAATCCAGCGCGGATCCGGTGCAAACGCTGTATCAGAGCTGGCTGGCATTGCCGCTGTGGGGAAGAGGGGTGACGCTCGTTACGGGCGTCTTGCTGGGGCTGGCGCTGCCGGTAATGGGCGTCAGCCTGGCGCTGTTCATTGTGATTGACTGGCTGCGCTGGCGAGCGGCTTCAGGCGTGTCGCTCGCCGGGACATCCGTTAAATAACGTTATGGCGTGCTGATGACCACCGCCACACGGCGATTTTCAGCGCGCCCTTGCGCAGTGCTGTTGCTGCTTACAGGGTATTTTTTACCTAAACCCCGCGTGGTGAGGTTGCCGCGCGGGATATTCGCCCCCTTCGCCCAGGCATCCGCCACGACATTAGCGCGTTTCAACGAAAGCGCTTCATTGTAGCTGTCTTCGCCATAATTATCGGTATGGCCGTCCATCCGGGCGTGGTTCAGACCGGTTGCCGCCAGGCGCGAAGCCATGGTCCTGATTTGCGTTTCACTTTCGGGGTGCAGCCTGGCATCGTTTTTATCAAACAGGATCTTATCCGAGAGGCCCAGGGACCAGTCGCCGTTCAGTTCGTTAAAGCCGTAGGACTTCATTGCCGCGATTTGCTCTGGTGTGAATTTGCCGTCCGGCGCCTGGCACCCGGACATAGCCAGAGATGCCAGTAACAACGGTGCAAAGTATCGCTTTAACATATCGTCTTCCTTTCAGGATATTGTTTTCGAACGCTGGTTTTTGACCAGGTACATATTGCGGTCGGCTTGCTCCAGTAATGCCTCGACGGAGGCATTTTCCCACGCCAGAGCAAAGCCAATGCTGAGTGACATCGATGCCGTATGTCCGTTATGCAGATCGAACGGACGAATGAATTGCCGCGACAGCGCAGCACAAATGCTCTGGACCTCACGCTCTGAATGGACGCCGTACAGGATCATGGCAAACTCGTCGCCGCCAAGACGGTAAGACTGATGACGTTTTTCGCCAAACTCGACCATCCTTTTAGCGGCTTCGATGAGCACGCAGTCACCCGCGGCATGGCCCCAGGTATCGTTGATAAACTTGAAATTATCGCCGTCCAGAAAGAGCAGGGCAGAATTGGTTTTTGCAGAGGCGTCGTTCATTAATGCCGCAATATTGTTGCGAAACGCGGCGCGGTTTGCGAGCCCGGTGAGCGGGTCGTGCATGGCGGTACGCAACAGCTGAGCGTTTTTCGCCTGTAGCTTAAGCTGCCACTCCTCCATTTCATCCAGCAGGCTGTTGAAGTCTTCACCAAACTGGTGGAATTCTTCTATGCGGCCTTCCGTTACGCGGCGGGAGAAGTTGCGGTTGGTGCGTACGTCATGAACAACGTCTGTAATGTTTTGCATTTCAGTGACCATACCGTGATGCAGCGAACGGGTGATGGTCAATGCCACGGCAGAGGCAAACAGAATGCAGCCGGTGAGGACCGCAAATGACAGCCAGATAAAGTGGCCGATCAGGCTGTCTCGTGCGGTCAGGCGAATTTCGCCAATCTTAATGCCGTTGTGCATGATGGGCTGTGCGATCGGAACAGGGAACAACCAGCGGCTGACCAGCGTACCCAGCGTGTCGGTATTATTCGCCGGGTTCCATGCCCACCAGGCAAACCGTTTCTGATGCGCATTAAGCACTTCCGCCACGGAAAATTGCCCCTGTTTACCGAGGGCGGCCAGCGTTTCATTTGCCGCCACGGCATCATTGAAAACCAGAGAGGCTTCAAGGCTGTGGCTCATGGTGGCACCGGTTAATTCAAGGTTTTTTTGCGCGTATTGCTTTAATGTCACCACGGAAGCGAAACACAGCAGCAACCATATAAACGTCATTGTTATAATGACGCTTATCATGCTGATTCGCCGCAACGTTCTTTTAAACGTTGGACGCGGTATTGATGTGACATCCTTATTCATGCTTCTTATTCCGTGCGAGCATTAATACATCCGGATTGACTCTGACACCACTGCGCGTTAGGGCATCCAGATTGACGGAAAACCTGACCTGGTTGTGCTCTATAATCAGACAAAATGCGCTACCAATAACGCATTCAGGATTTTGCTCTGACATTAAGAGTAACGCCCTGCCCTGGTATTCGCTTATTAATTCCAGCTGCTTAGCTGGGGATTCAGTCCCGAAATAAAGGGCATCACACGTTGCGGAGAGGGCTTCCCGGTCACTGTGCACAATGACAGGGACATAGGGCAACGGGTTTTGCTCATCTTCACTGCTGAGCGCATGGGTATAGTGAGAAGAGGCATAGATGCAGAGTTTAGGCTGGCCGGACAGCGCGGGCCATCGGGTATAGCTCACAATACCTGAAACAATCGAACGTACCGATTTGTCCGTTTCCGTAAACGTGCCAGCGGCGACAGGGCCCACCATAAGGAGCAGCATTAGCGCCAGCGTCAGTCGGAGCAAAGCGATCAAGAATGCATTTCTCATCAGAGTCCGCCAAACTGCTCCGGAAATAGATGTCCTTAAGAGTTGCAGGCAGAATACCATTTTTTGTCAAAGTCGTCATTATGTCAGAAATATCCCCGGGTTGACCTAAGCTAAATCTCATGCGTGCTTATATTCCGGAGAATTGAGATAGGCTCAATTAAGCCTGGTGGAACTTATGCTTTTATCCATTCCCGTTTGCCATGAATCGTGCAGCCTGGCAGCATTCTCCGTGTTGGCACAGCTGGCAGGGAATGATTTTCCCGCTAATCCCCATGCGTGAATAAAGCCTTCTTCACATATTTTTTTCTGTCCGTCGGCGTAGCCTCGGAGATATTCAGCCCGATCCACCTGCGGGTCGTTAAAACTATCGGCCAGCGTCTGGTTATCTTTAACCGGAACGCCGTTCATGGCGTCTTCTTTACCTGCGCTGAACCAGTCCGGGCTGGTCCAGTGGGGCTGGAAGGTATAAGGATCGATCTGACAACCCGATAAAATCAGCAGCAGCATCAGAGCAAATGGACGCATAGCGTGTCTCCTTTTTTTGAGCATAGCCTGGCTTAACTCTCCAGGTATGTAATTTTATATTTACGATTGTGCGCATTTTTTTCGCAATTATTTGCTTTGTGTAAAGTAAAGTGTACGTATTTTGGATTGAAATCTTTACTTGTTATGGTATCGTTGTTCCACCTCATTGAGGACATCCACTATCGCAAACGAGTTTTACAGGATCGCAATCATGCAAAAAGACGCGCTGAACAACGTACATATCACTGACGAACAGGTTTTAATTACTCCGGATCAGCTGAAAGCAGAATTCCCGCTGAGCGTTGCGCAGGAGGCGCAGATTGAGCACTCGCGCCAGACCATCTCTGACATCATCGCGGGTCGCGATCCGCGCCTGCTGGTGGTATGCGGCCCTTGCTCGATTCACGATCCTGAAACCGCCATTGAGTACGCACGTCGATTTAAAGCATTAGCGGAGGAGGTCAGCGATAGCCTCTATCTGGTGATGCGCGTCTATTTTGAAAAGCCACGCACCACGGTTGGCTGGAAAGGGCTGATTAACGATCCGCACATGGATGGCTCGTTTGACGTGGAGGCAGGGCTGAAGATTGCGCGTCGCCTGCTGGTGGAGCTGGTGAGCATGGGGTTGCCGCTGGCAACCGAAGCGCTGGATCCGAACAGCCCGCAGTACCTCGGCGACCTGTTCAGCTGGTCTGCGATTGGTGCACGTACAACCGAATCACAAACCCACCGCGAGATGGCCTCTGGCCTGTCTATGCCGGTTGGTTTTAAAAACGGCACCGACGGTAGCCTCGCTACGGCGATTAACGCCATGCGTGCGGCCGCCATGCCGCACCGTTTTGTCGGTATTAACCAGGCGGGCCAGGTTTGCCTGCTGCAAACCCAGGGTAACCCGGACGGACATGTGATCCTGCGCGGCGGTAAAGCGCCAAACTACAGCCCGGCGGATGTTGCGCAGTGTGAAAAAGAGATGGAACAGGCGGGACTGCGCCCGGCGCTGATGGTAGATTGCAGTCATGGCAATTCCAATAAAGATTACCGTCGCCAGCCTGCGGTTGCAGAATCTGTGATTGCCCAGATTAAAGATGGCAACCGTTCAATTATCGGTTTGATGATTGAGAGTAACATTCATGAAGGTAATCAGTCATCGGAACAGCCGCGCAGCGCGATGAAGCCCGGCGTCTCCGTAACGGATGCCTGCATCAGCTGGGAAACCACCGATGCGCTGCTGCGTGAGATCCACAAAGATTTGAACGGCCAGCTGGCGACGCGTCTGGCTTAAGAGGGTAGTTATGGTTGCTGAATTGACCGCATTACGCGATCAAATAGATGAAGTGGATAAGGCGCTGCTGGATCTTCTGGCACGCCGCATGGCGCTGGTAGCTGAGGTCGGCGAGGTTAAAAGCAAATACGGCCTGCCGATTTACGTCCCGGAGCGCGAGGCCTCCATGCTCGCCTCCCGTCGCAAAGAGGCGCAGGCGCTGGGCGTTTCTCCGGATTTGATTGAGGATGTCCTGCGTCGCGTTATGCGCGAGTCCTATTCCAGCGAAAACGATAAAGGCTTCAAAACCCTCTGTCCTTCGCTGCGCCCGGTGGTTATCGTCGGCGGCGGCGGTCAGATGGGCCGTCTGTTTGAAAAAATGCTGACGCTTTCTGGCTACCAGGTACGCATTCTGGAAAAAGGGGACTGGGAGCATGCCCCGGAACTCATGAAAGATGCCGGAATGGTTATCGTCAGCGTGCCGATCCACGTCACGGAACAGATCATCGGGAAGCTTCCTCCTTTACCGGATGATTGCATTCTGGTGGATCTGGCTTCCGTCAAAAATGGTCCGCTGCAGGCAATGCTGGCTGCGCATACCGGCCCGGTGCTTGGGTTACACCCGATGTTTGGCCCGGACAGCGGCAGCCTGGCGAAGCAGGTGGTGGTTTACTGTGACGGACGGCAGCCGGAAGCCTATCAGTGGTTCCTGGAACAAATTCAGGTCTGGGGCGCTCGCTTGCACCGCATTAGCGCAGTAGAGCACGACCAGAACATGGCCTTCATTCAGGCGCTGCGCCACTTTGCGACCTTTGCCTATGGGCTGCATCTGGCGGAAGAAAATGTTCAGCTTGAACAACTGCTGGCACTTTCCTCGCCAATCTACCGCCTGGAGCTGGCGATGGTCGGGCGTCTGTTTGCGCAGGATCCGCAGCTTTATGCCGACATTATCATGTCGTCTGAAAATAATCTGGCGCTGATCAAACGCTACTATCAGCGTTTTGGCGAAGCCATCACCTTGCTGGAGCACGGCGACAAGCAGGCCTTTATCGACAGCTTCCGTAAGGTGGAGCACTGGTTCGGCGATTACGCCACGCGTTTCCAGAGTGAAAGCCGCACGCTGTTGCGCCAGGCAAATGACAGTCGCCAGTAATCCGATGATGTATATACTGAAAGCCAGCAATGCTGGCTTTTTTCATTTTGGGGAACTGTCATGGCTGAACCGCAGCTGCTGTTGAACTACACCGGGCATCTGCCCGAATGCCCGACGTGGAGCGCAGAAGAGAAGGCGCTTTACTGGGCGGATATTCTGGAAGGGGAGATCCATCGCTATCATCTGCCTACCGCAGAGCATACGGTGCTCTCATTTCATGAAGAAGTGGGGTGTTTTGCCCTGCGTGAGCGCGGCGGCTTTATCGTCGCGATGCGTAACGCTATCTGGCTGGCCGATAAACACGGCCTGCTCCAGCGTAAGGTATGTGATAACCCGTCCAACCCTCAGCTTGCGCGGTTTAACGATGGCGGAACCGATCGGCAGGGGCGCTTTTACGCGGGCACGTTCTGGGGACCGGGAGATTATAACGGCGCCATGCTGATGCGTATCGACAACGATCTGACGCCGAAGGTGATCCAGTGCGACATTCACGGGCATAACGGCTTAGCGTTTAGCCCGGACGAGCAGTGGATGTTTACCTCAGACACGCCAAACGGTGTGATCTACCGTACGCCGCTGGATGAGTCTGGCGAACCCGGTAAGCGCGAAGCGTTTCGCCGGTTTAGCGAGGGGGAGGGCATACCCGACGGTGCGGCAATGGATGAGGAAGGATGCTACTGGAGCGCGCTGTTTGACGGCTGGCGGATAGCGCGATTTTCACCGCAGGGAGAACAGCTGGAAGAGTACCGGCTGCCGGTACGCTGCCCGACGATGGTCTGCTTTGGCGGGGACGATATGAAAACGCTGTTTATCACCACCACGCGGGAAAATATGGAGGCGGAGGAGCTGGCGAAATATCCCCTTTCCGGCGCCATCTTCACCCTGCCGGTTAATGTGGCAGGGATGAAGAAAAGCCGCTTTATCGAACGTTAAGCCGGGTCAACCGGGACCACGTTTTCGCTCGGATAGCAGCCCAGCACTTTCATCGAACGGGTGATCTCGCCCAGTTCGCGCAGGGCTTTCTGCATGGATGCAGATTCCAGATTAGCCTGCACGTCGAGATAAAACATCTCTTCCCACGGATTGCCATGAATAGGGCGCGATTCCAGCTTCGTCATGATCAGGTTGTGGTTGCGCAGTACCAGCAGCGCTTCTACCAGCGCCCCTGCCTGCTGGCCGGTCGCCATCAGCAGGGTAGTTTTAGCCGGAACCTGATCTGACACGTTGATGGCCTTGCGGGCCAGAACAATGAAACGGGTGATGTTCTGAGTCTGGTTTGCCAGATTACGCTCCAGCACCTGCAGGCCATACAGCGCGCCGCCCGCTTCGCTACCGAGTGCAGCGACGGCAGGAGAGTTTGCCTGCGCTACTTTTTCCATCGCCGCCGAGGTACTTTCGGTGTACTCAATTTTCCAGTTCGGATAGCGGTTCAGGAACTGGCTGCACTGCTGGAACGGCTGCGGATGGCTGTAAACCGTTTCGATCTGATGCAAATCGGTTGAGCCGGAAACCAGCACGCAGTGGTCGATAGGGATAGTCAACTCGCCTACCAGCGACAGGCTGGTATGCTGAAGCAGATCGTAAACATCATTGATGGCGCCGGAACTGGTGTTCTCAATGGGCACCACGGCGTAATCGGCCTGGCCGGTTTCGACCTGATTGAAAATATCGGCAAATTTCGCGCAGCCGCTCTCAATAAACTCCTCGAAATGGCGGGCCGCGTACTGGCGCGCCGCCAGGTGCGAATAGGAGCCTTTCGGGCCGAGAAAGGCAATACGAGCAGAGTGCGGGTTGGTTTTGTTCAGATGCTGCTGGAGCAGGGCCTGCTGAGTCAGAACGGAATCTTCGATGATGAGCTGGAACAGGCGAGTGATGTAGTGAGCATCCAGATGATGTGCTTTACCGAGCTGAATCAACCGTTCCAGTAAATCGCGCTCGCGATCGATATCGCGCACTGGCCGATGGGAGTCCAGCTTGGCTTTACCCACTTCAATGGCCAGAGAACGGCGTTCAGCCAGCAGGGCCAGTAATTTTTCGTCAAGCGCGCTGATTTTTACGCGTAAATCCAGTAGCGGGTTTTCCGGTGTCATAGTGTTGCCTGTCTCATTTTATCGTTATCAAAAAAAGGCCTCCCGGTTGGGGAGGCCTTGTTGTTCGTCTTCGCATTCTTTATCACACGACGAAACGCCTCCCGGTCAGGGGAAGGTAAAAAAGAATGCGAAGAAAAACGGCGTCTGTTTCATGGGGTCATCCTGAAATTGATATCGTTAAAGTACCTGTACTGTTTTAATCCTGTCAATAAAAAACGCGCCCGGAGGCGCGTTGTCGGTACACTCAATTTAAAGGATTACTCTTCTTCAACTTCTTCCGCGAAGCTGGCGTCTTTCACCGATGTTGTGGCGCGACGGGCTTCACCTTTGTGTTGCACTTTATTGAGCTGCCGTTCCAGCTTGTTGATCAAATCGTTAATTGCGGTGTACATATCCTCGTGTTTTGCGCTGGCGACCAGATGGCCGTTTGGAGTATTGATAGTTGCATCAGCGACGAAACCCTGTGGCTCCTTGGACAGGATGATATGTGGATTAATCAAATGTGTTTGCCATTTATCCAGTTTGGCGAGACGGTCTGCGACGTGCTGGCGGATTGCCGGAGTAATTTCCATTTGTTTACTGGTAATGTTCATTGTCATAAATTTTACCTCTTGTCTTTCCGTCTTGGTGATTCCAGCATACCCGACCTAATGTCAAAATGTGTGATTTAGATCACGTTATTTTGTCGGTTTTTGTCAGGGAATCTTTTTTGTGAGGCAGGGCAGGAAGAGGCGAGATTTACCTTGTCGAACCCAGAATTTACGGTCATAGTTGACAGGATGTGTTGAGGCTAAACCGCTTCAGCTGAGGTCTGGAATGTATACAAAAACGGCAGCCATCGGGCTGCCGTTTTGCTTTGAAGCGGAATCAGGTGTTGTTGCTGTTCGCGGCGATGATTTTCGCGACTTTGTCAGCCTGAGCGGTCATCTGCATTTCACGATAGGCGTTTTCCATCAGCTTCAGGCCATCACGCGTTGCCTGCGTATCCGGATAATCACGCAGCATGCCTTCCACACGGTTAACCACGGCAACCCATGCGCCACGGCGGGTGTAGTATTCCGCTACGGAGTATTCATACTTCGCCAGGCGATTTTTCAGGAACACCAGACGCTTGGTGGCATCGGTAATGTACTGGCTGTTCGGATAGCTACGTACCAGCTTTGAGAAGTCATTGAAAGCATCACGCGCGTGCTGCGGGTCACGGTCAGAACGATCCACCCCGAAGAAGCCCTGTAGTGCGCTGTCATCCAGCGCCATGTTGGTCAGGCCGCGCATGTACATCACATAATCGATGTTAGGATGGGTAGGGTTCAGACGCATGAAACGATCGATAGTAGCCTGAGCCAAAGGCAGATCGGCATTTTTGTAGTAGGCATAGATAAGATCTAACTGTACCTGCTGCGAATACGGACCAAATGGATAGCGATTATCCAACGCTTCCAGTTGCGTTATCGCCTGTTTCCAGTTACCGTCCTGCAACTTTTGTTGTGCAGTCGCATAGATTTCATTCGGCGGATTGTCAGGGACCTGTTCATTCGAACCGGAGCAGCCCACCAAAGCCAGGCTCAACGTGGCCGCTGCCACCAGATATTTCATGCGCGTCATGACGTTTTGACTTTCCTCAAATGTTTGTCCGGGAGAAACTCAGTTCCTGCTCCCGATTAAGACCAGCTACAATAGCACACTATATTAAACGGCAAAGCCGTAAAACCCAACGTTAAACGAAGAAGCAGTTTATGGCACAACGAGTAGAACTCACCGCAACAGTCTCCGAAAATCAGCTCGGTCAACGCTTAGATCAGGCTTTGGCCGAATTGTTCCCTGATTATTCGCGTTCACGCATAAAAGAATGGATCCTTGACCAGCGTGTGCTGGTAAACGGCAAGGTTTGGGACAAACCAAAAGAGAAAGTGTTTGGTGGGGAAGCTGTCGCCATCAATGCTGAAATCGAAGAGGAAGTCCGCTTCGAGCCGCAGGATATCCCCCTGAACATCGTCTATGAAGATGACGACATTCTGGTCATCAACAAGCCGCGTGACTTTGTTGTTCACCCGGGAGCGGGTAATCCTGATGGTACGGTACTGAACGCACTCCTCCATTATTATCCGCCAATAGCGGACGTACCGCGCGCCGGTATCGTTCACCGTCTGGATAAAGACACCACCGGCCTGATGGTGGTGGCGAAAACGGTCCCGGCTCAGACTCGCCTGGTAGAATCTTTGCAGCTGCGCGAAATTACCCGCGAGTATGAAGCGGTGGCGATTGGTCATATGACCGCTGGCGGCACGGTTGAAGAGCCAATCAGCCGTCACCCTACCAAACGTACTCATATGTCCGTGCATCCAATGGGTAAACCTGCCGTCACGCATTACCGCATCATGGAGCATTTCCGCATTCATACGCGTCTGCGTCTGCGTCTGGAAACCGGACGTACTCACCAGATCCGCGTGCATATGGCGCACATTACCCATCCGCTGGTGGGCGATCCGGTGTACGGCGGTCGTCCGCGTCCGCCAAAGGGGGCGTCGGAAGAATTTATCTCCGTGCTGCGCAAATTCGATCGCCAGGCCCTGCATGCAACCATGCTGCGTCTTTACCACCCAATTACCGGTATTCAGATGGAATGGCATGCGCCGATCCCGCAGGATATGGTGGAACTTATCGACGCGATGCGCGCGGATTTCGAAGAACATAAGGATCACGTGGACTGGTTATGACCAAGCTGATTGTCCCGGAGTGGCCGCTGCCTGAGGGTGTGGCTGCCTGTAGTTCAACCCGCATCGGTGGCGTGAGCCAGGGCGCATGGGCGTCTCTAAACCTTGGCGCACACTGTGGCGATAACCCGGAGCACGTTGAAGAGAACCGTAAGCGCCTCTTTGCTGCCGGAAATCTGCCTTCAAAACCGGTCTGGCTTGAGCAGGTGCATGGCAAAGCGGTACTGACGCTGTCCGGGGAACCGTATGCGTCTAAACGTGCCGATGCCTCATACAGTAATATTCCGGGAACGGTTTGCGCGGTAATGACCGCCGATTGCCTGCCCGTGTTGTTTTGCAACCAGGCGGGCACGGAAGTGGCTGCGGCGCACGCCGGCTGGCGTGGCCTGTGCGAAGGCGTGCTGGAAGAGACCGTCGCCTGCTTCCAGGACAATCCCGCTAACATCATTGCCTGGCTTGGCCCGGCGATTGGACCTCGCGCGTTTGAGGTGGGGCCAGAGGTGCGCGAAGCCTTTATGGAAAAAGATGCTCAGGCGGCTAATGCGTTTGTGGCTTCCGGCGATAAATATCTGGCCGATATTTATCAGCTTGCCCGCCAACGGTTAAACAATGTCGGCGTAACGCAGATCTTTGGCGGCGATCGCTGTACCTTCACCGAAAACGATGATTTCTTCTCCTATCGCCGCGACAAGACCACGGGTCGTATGGCAAGTTTCATTTGGCTGATATAACCTATAGAATCAAGACGATCCGGCACGCGCTGTTTTCTTTTCACATAATTCAGATCATTAACCTTGAATAATTGAGGGATGACCTCATTTAATCTCCAGTAGCAAATTTGACCTGTTATGGGAGGAGTTATGCGTCTGGATCGTCTTACTAATAAATTCCAGCTTGCTCTCGCCGATGCCCAGTCCCTCGCACTGGGGCACGACAACCAATTTATCGAACCTCTTCATTTAATGAGCGCCTTGCTGAATCAGGAAGGGGGATCGGTACGTCCTTTATTAACGTCCGCTGGCATTAATGCCGGCCAGTTACGCACCGCCATCGATCAGGCGCTGAGTCGTTTACCGCAGGTGGAAGGTACCGGCGGCGACGTGCAGCCGTCACAGGATCTGGTGCGCGTGCTGAACCTTTGCGACAAGCTGGCGCAAAAGCGTGGGGACAATTTTATTTCGTCAGAGCTGTTTGTTCTGGCGGCGCTTGAATCACGCGGTACCTTGACCGACCTGCTGAAATCTGCCGGCGCTACCACCGCCAACGTGACTCAGGCGATTGAGAAAATGCGTGGAGGTGAAAGCGTGAACGATCAGGGAGCCGAAGACCAACGTCAGGCTTTGAAGAAATTTACGGTCGATCTGACCGAACGTGCCGAGCAGGGCAAGCTTGACCCGGTGATCGGCCGTGACGAAGAAATTCGCCGTACTATTCAGGTATTGCAGCGTCGTACCAAAAATAACCCGGTGCTGATTGGTGAGCCCGGCGTTGGTAAAACCGCCATCGTTGAAGGGCTGGCGCAGCGTATCGTTAATGGTGAAGTGCCGGAAGGGCTGAAGGGCCGCCGCGTGCTGGCACTGGATATGGGCGCGCTGGTGGCCGGGGCGAAGTATCGCGGCGAGTTCGAAGAGCGTCTGAAAGGCGTGCTGAACGATCTGGCAAAACAGGAAGGTAACGTCATCCTGTTTATCGACGAACTGCATACCATGGTCGGGGCCGGTAAAGCTGACGGCGCAATGGATGCCGGGAACATGCTGAAACCTGCGCTGGCGCGTGGTGAACTTCACTGCGTTGGTGCCACCACGCTGGACGAGTATCGTCAGTACATTGAAAAAGATGCCGCGCTGGAGCGCCGTTTCCAGAAGGTGTTTGTTGCTGAGCCAAGCGTAGAAGATACCATCGCGATCCTGCGTGGTCTGAAAGAGCGTTATGAACTGCACCACCATGTGCAGATTACTGACCCGGCCATCGTTGCGGCGGCGACGCTTTCGCATCGTTATATCGCTGACCGCCAGCTGCCGGATAAAGCAATCGACCTTATTGATGAAGCCGCGTCCAGCATCCGTATGCAGATTGACTCGAAACCGGAAGAGCTGGACCGACTCGATCGCCGCATCATTCAGCTCAAGCTGGAACAGCAGGCGCTGAACAAAGAGTCTGATGAAGCGAGTAAGAAACGCCTGGATATGCTCAACGAAGAGCTGGAAGAGAAAGAGCGCCAGTATTCTGAGTTAGAAGAAGAGTGGAAAGCCGAGAAAGCGTCGCTTTCTGGCACCCAGACGATCAAGGCGGAGCTGGAACAGGCGAAAATTGCCATTGAGCAGGCGCGCCGCGTAGGTGATTTGGCGCGGATGTCCGAGTTGCAGTACGGCAAAATTCCTGAACTGGAAAAACAGCTTGAGATTGCCACGCAGTCGGAAGGCAAAACCATGCGTCTGCTGCGTAATAAAGTGACGGATGCTGAGATTGCCGAAGTGCTGGCGCGCTGGACCGGTATCCCCGTTGCCCGCATGATGGAAAGCGAACGTGAGAAACTGCTGCGCATGGAGCAGGATCTGCACCAGCGCGTGATTGGTCAGAACGAGGCCGTTGAGGCGGTTTCCAACGCCATTCGTCGTAGTCGCGCGGGGCTGTCCGATCCAAACCGCCCAATCGGTTCGTTCCTGTTCCTGGGGCCAACCGGTGTCGGTAAAACCGAGCTGTGTAAAGCGCTGGCTAACTTTATGTTCGACAGCGATGACGCGATGGTGCGTATCGATATGTCCGAGTTTATGGAAAAACACTCCGTCTCGCGTCTGGTTGGCGCACCTCCAGGATATGTCGGCTATGAAGAGGGCGGTTACCTGACGGAAGCGGTGCGTCGTCGTCCTTATTCCGTCATCCTGCTGGATGAGGTGGAGAAGGCGCACCCTGACGTGTTCAACATCCTGTTGCAGGTACTGGATGATGGTCGTCTGACGGACGGGCAAGGCAGAACGGTCGACTTCCGTAATACGGTGGTAATCATGACTTCGAACCTGGGTTCCGATTTGATTCAGGAACGCTTCGGTGAGCTGGATTACAGCCATATGAAGGACCTGGTACTGGGGGTAGTCAGCCAAAACTTCCGTCCGGAGTTCATCAACCGTATTGATGAAGTCGTGGTGTTCCATCCGCTGGGTGAGAAACACATTGCGTCGATTGCACAGATCCAGCTGCAGCGTCTGTATAAACGTCTTGAAGAGCGTGGTTATGAAATCCACATCTCCGATGATGCGCTGAAGCTGCTGAGCGCGAATGGTTACGATCCTGTTTATGGCGCGCGTCCATTAAAACGTGCAATCCAGCAGCAGATCGAAAACCCGCTGGCGCAGCAAATCCTCTCCGGGGAGCTGGTTCCGGGCAAAGTTATCCGACTGGAAGCCAACGACGATCGAATTGTGGCAGTGCAGTAAGTCACAAAACGCAAAAACGGGCCGCTTGCGGCTCGTTTTTGTTTAAAAACCAGGCGAGAATTGAGTTCTGGGATGCGTTTTGCCTGGAAAATGAGCAGTCAGTAAATAATTTTCACTTTATCCTTGCAGCTTCGGAATTACTCCCTATAATGCGCCTCCACTGACACGGAACAACGGCACGCAAGCCGCCGGGTCAGCAGAGAAAAGCAAAATAATCGCTTGACTCTGAAGCGGGAAAGCGTAATATGCACACCCCGCGCCGCAGCGAAAAACGAAGCGGCACTGCTCTTTAACAATTTATCAGACAATCTGTGTGGGCACTCAAAGTGACATGGATTCTTAACGTC
>NZ_JADBRP010000009.1:0-185838 GCF_014930695.1 Enterobacter cloacae complex sp. P40C2
CGCTGTAATTCATTTATTTTCCTGAAACAACATTCGTCGCTTTCGGTAAAAAAATTACTGGGGATCCCTCAGCCCACCGGGAGAAGGCGCGAACAAAAAAAACGGTAACGCCTGTTACCGTTTTTTTTACCTGGCAGCCGCCACCGGGCAACGTTCTCAATCCCGGCGCGCGATATCCGCAAATTGCGCGTCCAGCATTTTCGCCAGATCGCCGGCGGCCAGCTCGATATCCAGCCCGCGTTTGCCGCCAGAAATATAGATCGTCTCAAATTCCTGTGAAGGGGCATCGATCAGCGTCGGCAGGCGTTTTTTCTGCCCCAGAGGGCTGATGCCGCCCACGAGGTAGCCGGTGGTACGTTGCGCAACCGTCGGGTCCGCCATATCCACCTTTTTCGCACCCAGCGCCTTGGCGACTTTCTTCAGGTCAAGCTGTCCGGCGACGGGCGTTACCGCCACGGCGAGGTGCTTCATGTCCCCGTTCACCGCGACCAGCAGCGTTTTATAAACCCGGTCCGCGTTCAGCCCCAGCTTGCGCACCACTTCATCACCAAAGTTGGTTTCGTTCGGATCGTGATCGTAGGTGTGGATCCGGAAAGTAATGTTGTTTTTTTCGAGTAATTTAACGGCGGGAGTCATGGCTATCCTTCCTGCGACAGACGATTAATGCCAGCAGCATTCGCCTGACGTTTGTCTAAAAAATAGCACCATCTTGCGCAATAGTATTGGCAGTGATGGTCACTTTGAGCGACAATCGGCTCAACCGAAGGTCACTTCGGCATAATAAAAACGATGAAATTCCTCTTTGACGGGCCAATAGCGATATTGGCCATTTTTTTATTTCAGCAGCGACGGCAGGTTCCCTTCTCCGTACAAATGCAGCGCGCCAACCGCGACAACATAGTGACCGGCAGGCAGGGCGTGCAGCGTTTCCCGCCATGCGCGGTTGCGCGCGTTCATCAGTACGTCATACAGCGATTCGCTGAACGTCGACGGTAGCGCAAGCCTGCTTCCCGTGGGCGGTGCATCCAGCCACCAGCCAATCATCGTTTGCAGCAGACGCGCGTTGGTGTGCCAGTGGGTCAGGGTGTCATCCAGCAGCATCAGGCCGTCATCGGGAAGCTGTCGCAGGAGAGCGATCTGGCTGTCCGTGCCTTCCAGTTCGATGACCGGGAGGTTGCGCGCCCTTGCCGCGTTAAGCAGCTGATAGTCTATTCCGAAATCGCCGCGTAGCCCAAGGCGCTGCGCCTGTGTCGCCTGCAACACCATGGCAATTTGCCACAGGGGCAGGGTGTCGAGCATGGAGAGCGAGACCCCGGTTTCGTCCGTGAGGCGCGTCAGTTCGCTAAGCTGCGCTTCGCTGAGGCGTTCCGCAAGAGGGCGGTCGCTCTCCAGCCCCGCAAACGGTGACTCATGACCCGAGATATCGGCCTCAACGACCAGCGCGTCGGCGTTCCTGAGCAGTTTTATCAGGCCGGCTGGCAGCGGGGACATGTCCTGCGTGCCCATATGGATGCTGCCAACGAGGTGCAGATGTTGCCCGCCGGGAAGAGAGATATCCATACCGGGCCAGGGATAGCGACGGGGGAAAAGGGCGCGAAACGATGCTTTTATACGATTAAACAGACCCATACGCGCTCCATGAACGGAAAGGTTCATGCTAGCGCGTAGGAGAACAAGGTTCAATCCTTCGGTTTAAACCGCAGCAGACGGTTGGCGTTACTCACCACGGTAATTGACGAGAGCGCCATCGCCGCACCCGCAACCACCGGGTTCAGCAGGGTGCCGGTCAGCGGCCACAAAATGCCGGCAGCAATCGGAATGCCCAGCGAGTTATAGACGAACGCTCCGAGCAGGTTTTGCTTCATGTTGCGCAACGTGGCTTTCGATATCGCCAGCGCATCCGCCACGCCCATCAGGCTGTGGCGCATCAGGGTTATCGCGGCGGTTTCAATGGCGACGTCGCTCCCGCCACCCATGGCAATTCCCACGTCAGCCTGAGCCAGCGCCGGAGCGTCGTTGATGCCGTCACCCACCATCGCCACCTGACGACCTTCGTCCTGCAGCTTCCTGATGGCGTCCGCTTTGCCATCCGGGAGTACGCCAGCGATTACCTCGTCAATGCCTGCTTCTTTGGCGATGGCGTTAGCGGTGGTCGGATTATCGCCGGTCAACATCACCAGGCGGTAGCCCGCACGGTGCAGGCGCTGAAGGGCGTCCACGCTGTCCTGGCGTAGCGGGTCGCGCACGGCAAGCAGCGCCGCCGCCTGACCATCAATCGCCAGCAGAACCGGCGTCGCGCCCCGCGAAGCCTGCGCGTTCAGCTCATCTTCGAACGCGGACGTATCAACACCGTTTTCATTCAGCAGCGCCTGATTACCCAGCAGCAGCGCGTGCCCTTCGGCTTCACCGCTGACGCCTGAACCTCGCAGCGTGCGGAAGTTGCTTACCTGCGGCAGGCGGATAGTTCCGGCCTTCTCCGCGATGGCGCGGGCCAGCGGGTGGCTGGAACCTTGCTCCAGCGCGGCGGCAAGGCGCAGCGCGTCAGCCTCCGGGAAGCCAGCGGTTTTTACCGCCACCACCTGCGGCTTGCCTTCGGTCAGCGTACCGGTTTTATCAAAGACAATCGTATCCAGCGTGCTCGCCCGCTGCAGCGCATCGGCATCACGGACCAGCACGCCAAACTCGGCGGCGCGCCCGACGCCAGAGATAATCGACATCGGCGTTGCCAGGCCAAGCGCGCAAGGGCAGGCGATGATTAGCACCGTGGTGGCGATTACCAGGGTGTAGACAATCTGCGGTGCCGGGCCGAAGAAATACCAGATTGCCGCGCTCAGCAGGGCAATACCGACTACCACCGGCACAAAAATGGCGGAAATTTTATCGGCAAGCTGACCAATCTCCGGCTTGCTGCTCTGGGCCTGGCGGACCATGCGAATGATGCGCGACAGGGTAGTGTGGCTACCGACGGCGCTGGCGCGGAACAGCACGCTGCCGTCCTGCACCACCGTACCCGCATGCACCGCGTCGCCCTGCGATTTCTGCTGAGGAACGGGTTCCCCGGTCAGCATCGCTTCATCAAGCCACGCGTCGCCCTGGGTGATTTCACCGTCAACGGGCACGCGGTCGCCGGTGGTCAGGCGCAGCGTCATACCCGGCTGTACCTGGGCGAGCGGCACGCTTTGCTCCCCGTTGTCCGTCACCACGCGGGCCGTCGGCGGGGTTAAATCGAGCAATCTTTCCAGCGCCTTCGACGAGCGCTGACGAGCGCGCGCTTCCAGCATATGGCCCAGGTTAATCAGGCCGATAATCATCGCGCTGGCTTCATAATAGAGATGGCGGGCTTCCATCGGGAACCACTGGGGCCAGACGTTTACGCTCATCGAGTACAGCCAGGCGGCGCCCGTTCCGAGCGCGACCAGCGTATCCATCGTCGCCGTGCGGTTTTTCAGGCTTTTCCAGGCGCTGGTATAAAAATGGCCGCCTGCAAACACCATCACCGCAAGGGTAATGAGGCCAATCACCAGCCACAGCGTGCGGTTATCAGCGGTGACCATCATGTTGTCACCCATCATGCCCCACACCATCACCGGCATACCGACCAGCAGGGCGACAATCGCCTGCCAGCGGAAGCGCTTCATGGTAGCAATAGCCGTTTCCTGCTGGCGCTCGCGGCGCTCGGCATCGTCTTCGATGGCCTCAGCCCCGTAGCCCGCTTTTTCCACGGCCTGCACTAAATCTGCGGCGGAGGCACTGCCCATCACCAGCGCGGTGCGCTCCGCAAGGTTTACCCGTGCCTGTGCGACGCCCGGAACCGCCTGAAGGGCATTCTGTACGCGTGAAACGCAGCTGGCGCAGCTCATGCCGTTGATCAGCAGCTGTTGGCTGTCATCAATATCATCCGCTGCCGGAAGCTCAGGAGTGGCCGCTGTCAGTGCTTCCGACGGGGATGATGACTCTGCCAGCGGTTTAGCCTTTGGGTGGCTTAACTCCGCCCCGTAACCGGCCTGCTTAATGGTATCAATCAGGGCGTCGGCGCTGGCGCTGCCGGTTACGGCGGCACGATCGATAGTCACCTCTGCGCTTTCGACGTCAGGACGCTGTTCCAGGCTTTCTTTAACGCGTTTGACGCAGTGGCCGCAGGAGAGGCCATCCAGCGTCAGGTCAATAGTGTGAGACATAACAAAACTCCCGTATAATAGTCTGGTCAGTTGTTGACCGGAGTAACGCTTTTCGCTAACTGTTATGAAGGTTAAACCTTCCATCAAGGGGAAGGTCAAGGGGGAAATGTGAATATCAGTGATGTTGCGAAAAAAACCGGCTTAACCAGCAAAGCGATTCGCTTTTATGAAGAAAAAGGGCTGGTGACGCCACCGTTGCGCAGTGAGAACGGCTACCGCAGCTATACGCAACTGCACCTTGATGAACTGACGTTACTGCGCCAGGCAAGACAGGTGGGGTTTAACCTCGAAGAGTGCGGCGAGCTGGTTAACCTGTTTAACGATCCGAAGCGCCACAGTGCGGACGTGAAAAAACGCACGCTGGAAAAGGTGGCAGAGATTGAACGCCACATCATCGAGCTACAGGCGATGCGCGAACAGCTGCTGCAGCTGGCTGAATCCTGCCCGGGGGACGACAGCGCCGAATGCCCGATTATCGATAATCTTTCCGGCTGCTGCCATCGTAAAACGCATGCTTAACAGGCCTTAACCCGCAGGGTTATCCCTTCCACCGCAATGACCTCAACCCGCGTTCCGGCGCTGAGGTCATCGTCGGCCATCACCGGCCACGAGCTGTCGCCCACGCGCATATGGCCGCGTCCGTTGATCAGCGCGGTATCGAGCGTAAACCGTTTACCCACGATCTGCTGCCCGCGCTGGTTGAGATGCGCATCGACCGGTTTCTGCGCCTGTACCCGTTTGTTCAGCCAGCGCCACCACAGCCAGGCGGCCACCAGCGTCAGGCCGGCAAACAGGGCGCCCTGCCACTCCCAGCCGACAGGCAGCAGCCAGACGAGCAGCCCGGTAATCACCGCGGCAACGCCGCTCCAGAGCAGGTAACCGTTGCCGCCAAGCATCTCGGCGGCCAGCAGCAGGCCGCCAAGGCTTAGCCAGAACGCATGAGGATGTGCAACGATGAGCTCAATCATTTTTTACGCTCGTTTCCGCTGTCTTTGATCAGTTCGGTAATCCCCGCGATAGAGCCCATCAGGCTGCTGGCGTCCAGCGGCATCATCACCACCTTGCTGTTGTTCGCGGAGCCAATCTCCTTCAGCGCATCGGTATATTTTTGTGCGACGAAGTAGTTCACCGCCTGAATGTCCCCGGCGGCGATCGCCTCTGACACCATCTGCGTGGCGCGCGCTTCTGCTTCTGCGGAACGTTCACGCGCTTCCGCCTGCAGGAAGGCGGACTGCCGCTCGCCCTCGGCTTTCAGGATCTGCGACTGTTTTTCCCCTTCCGCTTTGAGGATCTCGGCCTGACGCACCCCTTCGGCTTCCAGAATATAGGCACGCTTGGTACGCTCGGCCTTCATCTGGGCGTTCATGGAGGCGATCAGCTCTGCCGGTGGGCGCACGTCGCGGATCTCAATGCGGGTGACCTTAATCCCCCACGGATTGGTTGCCTGATCGACAATATGCAGCAGGCGGGTATTAATGCTGTCGCGCTGGGAGAGCATCTCATCCAGCTCCATCGAGCCAAGCACGGTACGGATGTTGGTCATCGTCAGGTTGACGATGGCCAGCTCCAGGTTGCTCACCTCATAGGCCGCTTTCGGCGCGTCAATGACCTGAATAAAACAGACCGCGTCGATGGTGACGTTGGCGTTATCCTTCGAAATGACTTCCTGCGAAGGGATATCAAGCACCTGCTCCATCATGTTGATCTTGCGGCCAATTCGGTCCATGAACGGGACGATCAGGCTTAACCCAGGCTGAAGGGTGGTGGTATAACGGCCAAAGCGCTCAACGGTCCACTGGTAACCCTGCGGAACAATCTTGACGCCTGCGCCAACGATAACCAGCGCAACGAAAATAAGTACGGGTATAACGATGAGCATAAAAACCTCCTGTTTTGCATGCTGTAACGAGAAAAACGGCGTAATTGTTGAACGTAAGTATATCGGCTAACGGGCTGGATTTCGCCCCTGTAAAGAGGTGGGAACCGGACTGGTAAAAATAAAACGCCCCGCCCGGAGAGCAGGGCGCAGAATATTAGTTTTCTGAGTGGGTGTAACTGAAGTCGGTGATAAACCCGTCACCGGCGTCAGCAATGGCTTTCGATAACCCCTGATAGTATTTTTCCAGCCCGATGGCCTCTATCTGGCGGATCTGCTCGCGAATGGGGGCGCAAAACAGGATTGCGTTACCCGCGCCGACGCGTTTGTTATTGGGCGGCAGATCCCCCGCGATCGCCTTAAACCAGGTTCTGATCCCCTGCTTTAAGCTGTGCGGTGCCCTGGCGAGATCCTCCCGGCCGGTCAGCACCTGTAGGGTCGGAAATTCGTTAGCGTTAACGGCCGCTTTCATACGCGCGAAGAACGCGGTGAAAAGCTCGAATGAGCTGAGATCCGTAACGCGAGGCTTGGTGGTTTTGCCGTTTTTATTCCCCATTTTTCCGGCAGGCGCCGCGGGGGCCGGCACCACGTTGACCTTATGCAGGTCCAGACCAAACAGCAGGTTACAGTGCGCGCGGCGCTCTTTGAGCGGGTAGGACATCAGCACCTCGATAAACTCGGTCGCCTTTACCTCGGCCAGGTCATGGTTGATCAGCCACTGGGAGCGGGCAAATTCCGCAGGCGTGACGAACCAGTCCGGCACGTCGGTAAAGCGCCTGGATTTACCCTTGCCGTCAAATTCCAGAAAGTAGGCCCCGTCATCGAAAGCAAAATAGCAGTTCTTAAAGCTGCCAATCGTGGTGTTGACGATGAGCGCCTTCTTAACAAAATCGACCACCTCTGCACCCATAACAAAACGCGTGAGTTCCGAAGAATTGATGACTTCCATTAATGTTTCGACATCAGGAACGCCTGGCTTCAGGGAAGAAAACTCGTAAAAGATATGTGTCATGCGGCTTACTACCTGTAGTGATAGAGGTGACAATTAGCAAACAAAAAGTTTAACACTAGCCATAGCTTAAGGCTATTCGCACTGTGAACCTGAAAGGATTATGCTACAGGCTGTTCATACAAAAGCGGTTAATGGAATCGGAATGGATAATAAAAAAAATCTTCTGGATATCAGGGACGTTGGGTTTCGCGTGGGGGACAACACGATCCTTCAGCACGTCGATTTTTGCCTTGCACCGGGTGAGTTCAAGCTTATTACCGGGCCATCCGGCTGCGGCAAAAGTACGCTTCTCAAAATCGTGGCGTCGTTACTGAGCCCAACGGAGGGAACGATCCTGTTTGAAGGCAAGGATATCGCTACGCTTTCACCGGAACACTATCGCCAGCAGGTGTCCTACTGCGTGCAAACGCCGTCGCTGTTTGGCAATACGGTTTACGACAATCTGATTTTTCCCTGGCAAATCCGCAGCCAAACGCCTGAACCTGAGAAGTTTACCGCCGATCTGGCCCGGTTTGGGCTTTCGAAGGAGACGCTGACCAAATCGATCAATGATCTGTCGGGCGGGGAAAAGCAGCGCGTATCGCTGATCCGTAACCTGCAGTTCTTGCCGAAGGTGCTGTTGCTGGACGAGATCACCAGCGCGCTGGATGACGCCAACAAGCGCAACGTCAACGACATTATTCATCGCTACGCCCGGGAACAGCATATTGCCGTGCTCTGGGTGACGCACGATTCTAACGAAATTACCCATGCGGATGACGTCATCACGCTCGTGCCGCAGGGCGGAAAAATGCAGGAGGCTGGCCGTGGGTGAACATAATATAACGAACGAATCGCTGGCGCTGTCGATGGTGCTGGTGCTGGTGGCGATTGTAGTGAGCTACCGGGAAAAGCTGGGGCTGGAAAAAGACATCCTGTGGAGTATCGCCCGAGCGGTGATCCAGCTCATCATCGTTGGCTATGTGCTGAAATACATCTTCAACGTCAACCATGCGGTGTTGACCCTGCTGATGGTGCTGTTTATCTGCTTTAACGCGGCGTGGAACGCGCAAAAGCGCAGTAAATACATCGATAAAGCCTTTATCTCTTCGCTTATCGCCATCACTACCGGAACCGCATTAACGCTGGCCGTGCTGGTACTGTCCGGATCGATCGAGTTTACCCCGATGCAGGTGATCCCCATTACCGGGATGATTGCCGGTAACGCGATGGTGGCGGTGGGGCTGTGCTACAACAACCTGGGGCAGCGCTTCAGCAGCGAGCAGCAGCAGCTTCAGGAAAAGCTGAGCCTGGGGGCAACGCCGAAGGTGGCCTCGGCGCAATTGATCCGCGACAGCATTCGTTCATCGCTGATCCCAACCGTGGATTCCGCAAAAACGGTGGGGCTGGTGAGCTTGCCGGGGATGATGTCAGGGCTGATTTTTGCCGGCATCGATCCGGTCAAAGCGATTAAGTATCAGATTATGGTGACGTTCATGCTGCTCGCAACGGCGAGCCTGTCGACGATCGTTGCCTGCTACTTAACCTATCGGAAATTCTACAACTCACGTCACCAGCTGGTGGCGTCATCGTTGAAAAACGAGCGGTGAGGGGGCCCGGTAAGCGCGAGCGCTACCGGGCATCCGGCATCAGTACAGCAGCGCGTACAGCTGACGACGATACTTCGACGCCAGCGCGTCGCCGGTGCCGAGCGCCGCCAGGATATCCTGGAATACCTTACGCGCCTGCCCGTCTGCGGCGGCCAGATCCGTTTGCAGATGGCCGAACAGCAGGGCTAGCGCCTCTTCGTTGCGGCCGACCTGATGCAGCTGGAGCGCAAGCTGGCTTGCCAGCGCGGCATCCGCCGGGTTATCCGCCACCTGCTGCTGGAGCTGCTGAATTTCCGGGGTATCGGCCGCCTGCTTCAGCAGTTCAATCTGCGCCACCAGCCCCTGATAACGGGTGTCCTGATCCTGCATTGGCACCGTTTTCAGAACCGCTTCCGCGTCTTCCGGGCGGTGCAGCGCAATCTGGGTCTCAGCCAGCAGCAGACCAATCTGGCTGTTCTGATTCGATAGCTGCCACGCGTCTTTTAACAGCGGCAGCGCCTCGTCGTATTTACCTTCCTGCATCAGCGCCATGGCTTCCTGCGCCTTCAGCTCTTCTTCGCGCGGCAGGACTTTGTCCAGCAGGGCGCGGATCGCCTCTTCCGGCTGCGGCCCCTGGAAGCCGTCGACCGGCTGCCCGTTCTGGAACAGGTAGACGGTTGGGATCGCACGAAGGCCAAACTGGGAGGCCACCATCGGCTCGGCATCGCAATCCAGCTTCGCCAGGATGAACTGACCACCGTATTGCGCTGCAAGGCTTTCCAGGACTGGCGTCAGCTGCAGGCAGTGTTGGCTGCGTTCAGACCAGAAGTAGAACAGCACCGGTGTAGTCATCGACTGTTCGAGCGTCTGTTGCAGGTTAGCTTCAGTGATGTTGACGATATTCTGTACGGACATGCGGCATTCTCTTTTGTCGGTTTACTCTTTACATGGGGGTAAGCGTCGTCGCTTCAACTCAACCCTGCAAAATTTTGTCCATCATCCGTCCCGGCAGCAGGCGTTTTAACCAGCCGACGGCATGGGTCACCAGCGTGACCGGATAGCGCATTTTTGGGTTGTCGCTCTCGAAAGCGTGGCGTACTTTGGCGACAACCGCTTCCGGCCCAAGCGTAAAACGCGCGGCAATACCGGGGTTTTCGACCGGTTTGTCCGCCTGCGTCTGGTTAACGTTTTCCGTAAAGCGGGTGCGGATGGGGCCTGGCTCAATCAGGCTGACCTTGATCCCGCTGTGGCGCAGCTCCATGCGCAGCGCATCGGACCACGCTTCAAGGGCATACTTGCTGGCAGCGTAAGCACCGCGGCCCGGCGTGGAGATCAGGCCCATGACCGAGGAGGTCATCACGATACGCCCTTCGCCGTGCGGCAGCATGGCGGGGAGAAGGCGCATGGTGAGCTGATGCGCGCCGAAGACGTTAGCGGAGAACTGCTGCTCCAGCTGTTCCCGTGAGAGGGTCTGTAGCGGACCGTACACGCCGTAGCCCGCGTTGTTGAACAGGCCGTAAAGACGGTTGTTGGTCAGGGCGATGACCTCATCGGCGGCCTGCTCCACGCTCTCTGGCGAATCCAGATCCAGCAGGATGCCGGTAAGTCCAAGCCCTCTCATGCGTTCCACATCATCGGGTTTGCGGCAGGCTGCCAGCACCCAAAACCCCTGACGCTTCAGTTCAAGGGCGCTTTCAAGGCCAATTCCGCTGGAACATCCTGTTATTAAGACCGATTTTTGCATAACTTTACCTGTCAGGTTCTCAGCTGTTTGACGAGTCATGTTTTACTAAAGGTGCCAGCCGGGTTGCCATCCAGTCGGCAATAAACGGCTGGGCATCGCGATTGGGGTGAATGCCATCGTCCTGCATCCACTGGGGCTTGAGGTAGACCTCCTCCATGAAAAATGGCAGCAGCGGAATATCAAACTCTTTGGCAAGCTTAGGATAGATAGCGCTAAACGCCTCATTATACCGACGGCCGTAGTTAGCGGGCAGGCGAATTTGCATCAGCAGCGGCCGGGCGTTAGCGGCCTTAATCGTCTGCAGAATGGTACGCAGCGTTTGCTCCGTCTGCTGCGGCTGGAAGCCGCGCAGGCCGTCGTTGCCGCCCAGTTCAACCAGCACCCACCGCGGTTGATGCTGCTTAAGCAGGGCAGGCAGGCGCGATAAGCCCTGCTGCGACGTATCGCCGCTGATGCTGCCGTTAACGACAGACGTCCGGGACTGCCATTTGTCATTGAGCAGGGCGGGCCAGGCCGCACTGGCGGCCATGCGATAGCCCGCGCTCAGGCTATCGCCCAGAATCAATAACGTGTCCGCAGCCGCCGCGCGGAAGGTCATCAGCATCAAAAACAGGAAGGGCAAATGCCAGCGGAAAACATTGTTGAAGTTCATCGTCTTAAGAAGTCCGTCGGTCAGGGAGAACACGAGCTTTCCATCCTCACCGGAGTTGAACTCGTTGTCAAACGTGCCGAAACCATCGCCCTCATTGGTGAATCCGGTTCCGGCAAGTCCACGCTGCTGGCGATCCTGGCCGGTCTGGACGACGGCAGCAGTGGGGAAGTGAACCTTGTCGGCCAGCCCCTTCATGCGCTGGATGAAGAGGCGCGCGCCGCGCTGCGTGCCCGGCATATCGGGTTTGTGTTTCAGTCCTTCATGCTTATCCCAACCCTGAACGCGCTGGAAAACGTCGAGCTGCCGGGCCTGCTGCGCGGTGAAAATACCCGTGAAAGCCGCGACCACGCCAAAGCCCTGCTGGAACAGCTGGGGCTGGGAAAACGTCTCGACCACCTTCCGGCGCAGCTTTCCGGCGGTGAGCAGCAGCGCGTGGCGCTGGCCAGGGCGTTTAACGGACGCCCGGAGGTGCTGTTTGCCGATGAGCCTACGGGCAACCTCGACCGCAAAACCGGCGACAGAATTGCCGACCTGCTGTTTTCGCTCAACCGCGAGCACGGCACCACGCTGATTCTGGTCACCCACGATCCGCAGCTGGCCGCCCGCTGCGACCGCCGCCTGCGGCTGGTGAACGGTATTCTTGAGGAGGAAGCATGATTGCCCGCTGGTTCTGGCGCGAATGGCGCTCGCCCTCGCTGCTGATTGTCTGGCTGGCGTTAAGCCTGGCGGTAGCCTGCGTGCTGGCGCTCGGCAGCGTCAGCGACCGCATGGAAAAAGGGCTCAGCCAGCAGAGCCGGGAGTTTATGGCCGGGGACAGGACGCTGCAAAGCTCTCGCCCCGTGCCGGCGGGCTGGATCGAGGCAGCGCGCAAGGAGGGGCTGAAGGTAGGGGAGCAGATCACCTTCCAGACCATGACCTTCGCCGGTGATACGCCGCAGCTTGCCAGCGTGAAGGCCGTGGACGATATCTATCCGATGTACGGTGAATTACAAACCAGCCCGCCGGGGCTAAAACCGACCACCGGTACGGTGCTGCTGGCATCGCGCCTGATGGCGCTGCTGAACCTCAAGCCCGGCGACAGTATCGACGTTGGCGACGCAACCCTTAAAATTGCCGGGGAGGTAGTGCAGGAGCCCGACTCCGGGTTTAACCCGTTTCAGCTCGCGCCGCGTCTGCTGATGAACACCGCCGACGTGGCGAAAACCAGTGCTGTTCAGCCGGGAAGCCGCGTTACCTGGCGCTATAAGTTTGGCGGCACGCCTGCGCAGCTGGAGGCGTATGAAAAATGGCTCCTGCCGCAGCTCAAGCCGGAACACCGCTGGTACGGGCTGGAGCAGGATGAAGGGGCGCTCGGCAAATCCCTCGAACGTTCTCAGCAGTTCCTGCTGCTGTCGGCCCTGCTGACCCTGCTGCTGGCCATAGCGGCCGTTGCGGTGGCGATGGGGCACTACTGCCGCAGCCGTTACGATCTGGTGGCGATCCTCAAAACCCTCGGCGCGGGACGTGCGCAGCTGCGCAGGCTGATCGTCGGCCAGTGGCTGATGGTGCTGGCGCTGTCGGCCGCTACCGGCGGGGCGATAGGGCTGCTGTTTGAAAAGCTGCTGATGGTGCTGCTCAAGCCGGTGCTGCCCGCCGCGCTGCCCCCGGCCAGCCTCTGGCCGTGGCTCTGGGCCATCGGCGCGATGACGGTGATCTCCCTGCTGGTGGGGTTACGCCCGTACCGGCTGCTGCTCGCAACGCAGCCGCTGCGCGTGCTGCGCCGCGATGTGGTGGCGAACGTCTGGCCGCTGAAGTTTTACCTGCCGGTGATAATTGCGGTGGCGGTCGGGCTGCTGGCCTGGCTGATGGGCGGCAGCACGCTGCTGTGGGCGGTGCTGGCGGGCGCGGTGGTGCTGGCGCTCCTGTGCGGCGCGCTGGGCTGGCTGCTGCTCAGCCTGCTCAAAAAGCTGACCGTGAAATCGCTGCCCGTGCGGCTGGCGGTGAACCGTCTGCTGCACCAGCCGTGGTCCACCCTCAGCCAGCTTTCGGCGTTTTCGCTGTCGTTTATGCTGCTGGCGCTTCTGCTGGTGCTGCGCGGGGATCTGCTGGACCGCTGGCAGCAGCAGCTTCCGCCGGAAAGCCCGAACTATTTCCTGATCAACATCGCTCCTGAGCAGGTGACGCCGCTGAAGGGCTTCCTGTCCGAGCACCACATTATCCCCGAGTCGTTCTACCCGATCGTGCGTGCCCGGCTGACGCAGATCAACGGCCAGTCGACGGAGGGAAATAAAGATGAGTCGCTCAACCGCGAGCTGAACCTGACCTGGCAGGCGAAGCGGCCGGACCACAACCCGATTGTCGCGGGCAGCTGGCCGCCTGAAGCGGGAGAAGTCTCAATGGAGGAGGGGCTGGCGACGCGCCTGAACGTGAAGCTGGGGGATACCGTGACCTTTACCGGCGACACGCAGGACTTCAGCGCCAGGGTTAGCAGCCTGCGCAAGGTCGACTGGGAAAGCCTGCGGCCTAACTTCTTCTTCATCTTCCCGCCGGGCGCGCTGGACGGGCAGCCGCAGAGCTGGCTGACCAGCTTCCGATGGGAAAACGGCAACGGCATGCTTACGCAGCTCAACCGGGAGTTTCCGACGGTGAGCCTGCTGGACATCGGCGCGATCCTCAGACAGGTCGGGCAGGTGCTGGAGCAGGTGAGCCGCGCGCTGGAGGTGATGGTGGTGCTGGTGACGATCTGCGGCGTGCTGTTGCTGCTGGCGCAGGTGCAGGTCGGCATGCGTCAGCGTCACCAGGAGCTGGTGGTCTACCGCACGCTGGGCGCAGGCAAGCGACTGCTGCGCGCCACGCTCTGGAGCGAGTTCGCTCTGCTTGGGCTGGTGGCGGGCCTGGTGGCGGCCATCGGCGCGGAAACCGCGCTGGCGGTGCTCCAGTCGAAAGTGTTCGATTTCCCGTGGGAGCCTGACTGGCGGCTGTGGCTCACGCTGCCTGTCTGCGGCGCCGTTCTGCTGTCCCTGTGCGGCGGCTGGCTCGGTACGCGCCTGTTAAAAGGAAAAGCGCTGTTCCGCCAGTTTGTGAGCTAGTTTACCCTCGTGATGGTTACGCGCCGGCTTATGTGCTGGTGCGTAACCCTTTAACGGCACAAATCGTTAATCACCCTACGTTTAGTAGCACAAAACATTAAAAACCCGCCCACACAGTGCGAATATTTCCGGTTAATATTCACCAGCTAAATATTTAGCAGCGTGTCTATCAAGGAAAAATAATGACTATAAGAAAAACAGCGCTGGCGACAACGATCGGCGCAGCAGTGGCATTGGCTTCTTTCGCATCTCAGGCGGAAATCACCATTCTGAAACAGGATCCGCAGGCGGGTAACCCGCTGAGCCGACTGAACTTCACCGTTGGCGGCAGTATCCGTCCACAGTTCCAGAACATGACCGGCGATGACGGCAAAAACAGCTACAAGCGTAACGGCTTTGACGGCGGCACTCGCTTCCGTTTCGCAGCGGACTACTACCTGTTTGATGACATCAGCTGGATCACCTATTACGAGCTGGGTGTGAACATTCCGGCGCAGTTTAACTGGGATAATCACTACGCCGACGGCGCGCACGACACCTCTCGCCGCATGCTCTATACCGGCCTGAAAAGTGACACCTGGGGTACGCTGACCTTCGGCCAGCAGAACAGCGTGTACTATGACGTGGTGGGCGCAAAAACCGATATCTGGGACTACGACATGATCGGTCAGGCACCGGGTAACGGGATCAACGGCGACTACGACGGCTCTTATCGTTCACGTCAGATGCTGAAATACAAGAAAACCGTGGGCGATGCAGATATCTATGCCTCTTACCTGTTTGAGGACAGCGAATACCTGCCGGGCAACGGCCTGCGCTACAAGCGTAAAGGCGGCGGTTCACTGGGTATCGATTACCACCTGACCACCGATCTGACCTGGGGTGCCGCGTGGAACTACACCCGTGCCGACATGCGTAACCCGGACAACGGCGACAGCAAAACCTACGACCAGAATATCCTCGGTACCGCGCTGAGCTGGACGCCGGATAACTGGACCTTCTCCGCGGGCGGCGGCTGGTATCAGAACTTTATGACCACCAAAAAAGTGTCGGTTAACGACTACTTCGCCGGTGACGCATGGGGTATTGAATACTTTGCCGGCTATAAATTCCCGGTCGGTCAGTACGCGGTGAAATCCATCCAGCCGTACTTCATGGGCGACCGCATTGAGTACGTGAACGGACGTAACTACCAGCGCACCGACAACGGCGTGGGCATCAGCTTCCAGCTGGACTACGGTTTCCGCGTGGATTACGAACACGTGTTCACGTCCAGCACCGACAACCTGGGCGATATGAACCTGGTGCGTCTGCGTTACGACTTCTAAGGTCGAACCACAGGGTGTGGTCTGATGTCCTCACCCTGGCCCTCTCCCACGGGGAGAAGGAAAAACGCTTAAAGCGGCAACGTGGTTGCCGTCTTTTAGCGATTAAGCCAGTCAGCGACCTCGCCATACGTCCCGCGATAGACAATCTTCTCCGCCTTTTTCTCCAGCTGATAGCCGTACATCGGATCGTAATAGTCGTTCAGGAGCGGCGCAAGCCAGCTGAAGTGCGCGTCAGTGCTGCCGGTACGCTGCTGCTCGGCTAGGGCTGCGTCCAGCAGCGCCGTAAACTCCGCGAAGCGCTGCAGCCCGAGCCGGCGGCGAATGGCGAACAGGCCGTGATGCAGATACTCGCTGTACGCCTTCCAGCCCGCTTCTTCACCGTAGGCGGCAGAAAAATCCGCCCACATGTGGTCGAAATACTCCTCGCGCAGGCGCTCAAGACGGATCTCAAACGGATCTTCGACCACCACGATAGGGGCTTCAGCCATGCGGTCACGCAGGCATTCCGGCAGGTGGTTAGAGCCAATCATCCGGCCTTCATCCTCCAGCACCCAGCGCGCGGCATCTTTTTTCAGCAGCTCGACGGCAAGGTGATTCTCGAAGCTCGCCTGTGAAAGCTGCGGCGTGAGCGTGCGGCCAAACGATGAGCCGCGGTGGTGCGCCAGCCCTTCCAGATCGATACCCTGCGCATGCTGCTTCACCAGCAGCGTTTTTCCGTTTCCGGTGCAGCCGCCGATAAGCACCATCGGCTTTTGCGACTGCTCGGCGGTGACCTGAATCGCCGTCTGACGCAGGGCCTTATAGCCGCCGCGGATCAGCGGATAGTCGATACCCGCCTCCTTCAGCCAGGCCTGTGAAATATGCGAGCGCTGGCCGCCGCGCGCGCAGCACAGGTAGCCCTCAGGGTGAGCAAGGCAGGCTTCGCGCCAGGCGCCGATCCGCGCCTCACGCGTTTCGCCGTTTACCAGGCTATGGCCGAGCGCCAGCGCGGCGTCGGGACCCTGACGCTTGTAGCAGGTGCCGACGGCGGCGCGCTCGTCGTCGTTCATTAAGGGCAGGTTGAGTGCGCCAGGCATCGCACCCTGGGCAAATTCGATCGGCGCGCGAACGTCGATTAATGGGGTATCAGACGCGAGGATCGCGCGATAGTCCGTTCCATCGTTCATGGTGATTCCAGAAGAAAACTGAGCAGCAATGGGCGGGAATTGTACGCCGGGGAAGGGGAAGGTCAACTCCCCGGCGCAGATAGGGCTTACCTGAGCTTTGATTGTGCCCAGACAATGCCGCTCGCGTACTCTGGCGGCAGCAGAGGGACGATCGCTTCCAGGGTGGCGCTCAGGCGATCGGTATCGGTGTCGTTCAGGTTAAGGTGACCCACCTTACGGCCCGCGCGAACCTCTTTGTCGTACCAGTGCAGGTGCACCAGCGGCAGCTTCAGCCAGTCGTAGTTCAGATCGGTGCCGATCAGATTGATCATCACCGACGGGCTGGTTACCACCGGCTGCGGCAGGGGCAGGTCGGTAATGGCGCGCAGGTGCAGCTCAAACTGGCTGATGGAGGCGCCGTTTTGCGTCCAGTGGCCGCTGTTGTGTACGCGCGGGGCCAGTTCGTTAATCAGCAGACCCGACGGCGTGACGAAACACTCCATCGCCATAACGCCCACGTAGCCCAGCTCGTGCATGATGGCTGAAAGCATCTCCTCCGCCTGCGCCTGCTGGTCAGCATTGGCCTGCGGGAAGACGACGCTGGTGCGCAGAATACCGTCCTGATGCAGGTTGTGCGTGAGGGGATAAAACACCGTACGGCCGTCGTGGCCGCGCGCGCCAACCAGCGACACTTCGCCGCTGAAGTTAATGCCCTGCTCAACGATGCACTCGCCGTAGCAGTCATCCGGCAGCTCTGCGGTCTCGTGCGCGCGCAGACGCCACTGCCCGCGACCGTCGTAGCCGCCGACGCGCCGCTTCACAATCGCCAGCTCGCCCAGCATCGCAAAGACGTCGCTCCACTCGCTTTTATCGGACAGCAGCTGCCACGGCGCGGTTGCCAGCCCGAGCTTGTCGAAAAGCTGCTTTTGCGTCAGGCGGTCGGCAACGATCGGGAACACGTCGCGGTTTACAAAGGCGTTATGGCGCGCCAGTTCACGCGTCAGGGCGGTTTCCGGCCAGCGTTCAATCTCGGCGGTGATCACGCTCTGATGGAACGGCACGGCCTCCGGTTCGGCATCCAGCCCGACCGGCCAGACGGAAATACCCAGCGGTTCACCGGCCTGACGCAGCATACGGCCAAGCTGACCGTTACCGAGAACGCAAACCTGCTTCATGCCGCACCCCGCGGATCCGGGTTATCCAGCACCTCATCTGTCTGAGCTTTACGCCAGTCCGCCAGGCGCTGGTGGAGGTCTTTATCGTGGGTGGCAAGGATCTGCGCCGCCAGCAGAGCGGCGTTTGCCGCACCCGCTTTGCCAATTGCCAGCGTGCCGACGGGAATGCCGCGCGGCATCTGGACGATAGAATAGAGGCTGTCGACTCCGCTTAATGCGGCGCTCTGTACCGGCACACCCAGTACCGGCACCAGCGTTTTAGCGGCAATCATGCCCGGCAGATGTGCTGCGCCGCCCGCACCGGCAACGATCACCTCGTAACCGTTCTCTTCGGCGCTTTCGGCGAAGCTGAACATTTTGTCCGGCGTGCGGTGTGCGGAAACCACTTCAACGTGGTGCGGAACATTCAGGATTTCAAAGATTTCGGCGGCGAACTGCATGGTAGCCCAGTCGCTTTTGGACCCCATCACGATGGCGACACGCGCCGGATTATTGCGGGAAGACATGCGTCTTAAAACTCCTGTGGTGCGGAACACACTGCTTTCGAGGGCACAGAGAATAGCATGTAATACCGGCAAGGAAAACGGTTGCGTGGTTGAGAAATGGGCGAAAAGACGAGAAGCCGTTAAAACGGGAAGGAGATCAGCTCCACACCTTCCGGCGTCACTTTTACCATTGATCCTTCGCTGTGCCACGCGCCTAAAACCACGCGATGGGCGGGCTCGCCGTTGGCGACAAGGGAGTGCACGTCGGGGCGATGGGTATGACCGTGGATCAGCCACTGGACGCGATGCTTCTCCATCACGCTAACCACCGCCTGCGGGTTAACGTCCATGATGGTCATCGACTTACTGCTGTTGGCGGCTTTGCTGCCCGCGCGCATTCTGGCGGCGATGCGGCTGCGGATAAAGAGCGGCAGAGTGAGAAACAGTTTTTGGATCCACGGGGTGTGGACCCTGGCGCGAAACGCCAGATAGCCGGTATCGTCGGTGCAAAGCGTGTCGCCGTGCATGATCAACACCTTGCGGCCATAGAGGTCGAGCACCTGTTCTTCCGGCAGCAGCAGCATGCCGCTCTCGCGGGCATAGCGCTTGCCGATCAGAAAATCACGGTTGCCGTGAATGAAATAGCAGGGGACACCGTTATCAACCAGCGCTTTGATGGCGGCTGCCATTTCACGGTGCAGCGGGTTCGGATCGTCGTCGCCGATCCAGGCTTCAAACAGGTCGCCCAGAATGTACAGCGCGTCGGCGCTTTTTGCTTCACCGCGTAAAAAACGCAGAAAACCGGCGGTTATCGCCGGTTCTTCCGTTTGCAGATGCAGATCCGCAATAAAGAGTGTCGCCACGAATTATTCGCTGACGGTCACGCTTGTGATCACAACGTCTTCTTTAGGAACGTCCTGGTGCATGCCGCTGCGGCCAGTAGAAACGGCTTTGATCTTGTCGACCACGTCCATTCCTTCAACCACTTCTGCGAACACGCAGTAGCCCCAGCCCTGCAGGCTTTCGCCAGAGAAGTTCAGGAAGTCGTTGTCCGCCACGTTAATGAAGAACTGTGCGGTTGCAGAGTGCGGGGCCTGAGTACGGGCCATCGCCAGCGTACCACGGGTGTTTTTCAGGCCGTTGTTCGCTTCGTTTTTGATCGCTTCTTTGGTCTCTTTCTGGCGCATGCCAGGCTCGAAACCGCCGCCCTGGATCATAAAGCCGTTGATCACACGGTGGAAGATGGTGTTGTTGTAGAAACCTTCGCGGCAGTAGTCCAGGAAGTTTTTAACTGTTTCAGGCGCTTTGTCATCAAAGGTTTTGATTACGATATCGCCATGATTAGTGTGGAAAGTAACCATTTTTGCATCCTGTTCCGTTATTGTGGTGCGTCGACCCGTGCTCGGGTCACATATAGGGGCTTGTTATAGCATAACCACAGGACACGATCACCTTGCATTGTGTGCTGACCGTGCTCCCAATTATGGGTATTATAAGGAACAAACAATCCACACACGTGTTTACATGGAATCTTCGATGTTAAAAATCTTTAATACAATGACGCGCCAAAAAGAGGAATTTAAACCTATCCATGCCGGGGAAGTCGGCATGTACGTGTGTGGTATTACGGTTTACGATCTCTGTCATATCGGCCATGGCCGTACCTTTGTCGCGTTCGATGTGGTGTCGCGCTACCTGCGCTTCCTGGGCTATAACCTGAAGTATGTGCGCAACATCACCGACATCGACGACAAGATCATTAAGCGCGCTAATGAAAATGGCGAAAGCTTTGTGGCGCTGGTGGATCGCATGATCGCTGAAATGCACAAGGACTTTGACGCCTTAAATATTCTGCGCCCGGACAGCGAGCCGCGTGCAACCCACCACATTCATGAAATTATCGAGATCACCGAAAAGCTGATCGCGCGCGGTCACGCCTATGTGGCGGACAACGGCGACGTCATGTTCTCGGTGCCGACGGATCCAACCTACGGTGCGCTTTCCCGTCAGGATCTGGAGCAGCTCCAGGCCGGTGCGCGCGTCGACGTGGTTGACGTGAAGCGAAACCCGATGGACTTCGTGCTGTGGAAGATGTCCAAAGAGGGCGAACCAAGCTGGCCATCCCCGTGGGGCGAAGGTCGTCCGGGCTGGCACATTGAGTGTTCAGCGATGAACTGCAAACAGCTGGGTAACCATTTCGACATTCACGGCGGCGGTTCGGATCTGATGTTCCCGCACCACGAAAACGAAATCGCGCAGTCTACCTGCGCGCACGGCGGCGAGTACGTGAACTACTGGATGCACTCCGGGATGGTGATGGTGGATCGCGAGAAGATGTCTAAATCGCTGGGCAACTTCTTCACCGTGCGTGACGTGCTGAAGTATTACGACGCGGAAACCGTGCGCTACTTCCTGATGTCCGGCCACTACCGCAGCCAGCTGAACTACAGCGAAGAGAACCTGAAGCAGGCGCGCTCTGCGCTCGAGCGTCTGTACACCGCCCTGCGCGGCACCGACCGGTCTGTTCCGGCCGCAGGCGGCGAGGCGTTCGAAGCCCGCTTCATTGAGGTTATGAACGACGACTTCAACACGCCGGAAGCCTACTCGGTGCTGTTCGACATGGCGCGTGAGGTGAACCGCCTGAAGTCAGAGGACATGGCAGCGGCCAATGCGCTGGCGTCTCATCTGCGTAAGCTCTCTTCCGTGCTCGGCCTGCTGGAGCAGGAGCCGGACGTGTTCCTGCAAAGCGGCGCGCAGGCGGACGACGGCGAAGTGGCGGAAATCGAAGCGCTGATTAAGGCGCGTTTCGAGGCGCGTCAGGCGAAAGACTGGGCGGCAGCGGATGCGGCGCGTAACCGTCTGACCGAGATGGGTATTATTCTGGAAGACGGCCCGCAGGGTACCACCTGGCGTCGTAAGTAATTCTGGTGCGCGCTGATGCCCTCACCCCAGCCCTCTCCCACAGGGAGAGGGGGCAAACACTAAAAACGGCAACGTGAGTTGCCGTTTTGCTTTTACCTCCGCTTCCACCACAGCAATCCCATCAGTACCGCCCCCGGCAGCCACACCCACAGCAGTTCCGAAATAATGACCTGATGCCCGTACGGCGTGGTATAGCGCGACAGCGCAAACGGCGCGACTTTTATGACCTGCCACGGCGCAAAGAAGCGTTCATCTGACCATGGCCACAGCCAGCCGACGCCTTTCCCGCCGGTGGTTACAGAATCCAGCAGGCTGTGCGACAGCAGCGACACGGTTAAAAACAGCCAGCAGCGCGTCAGGCTGGCCCTGAACCATCGTCGACCCGCCAGCACGCAGAGTATGGGCACCACAAAGGCAAACAGCAGCGAATGGGTAAAGCCCCGGTGGCCGAAAATATTGCCGTAGGCAACGCCGAATTTAAACGCCAGCACGTCGGCATCCGGCAGCATGGCGAGGACGATCCCGACAAACAACAGGCGGGGAGGGATGATTTTTGTTCCGAGCCCTAAGCCCAGACACAGGGGAACAGCGGCGTGGGTGATAACGGTAGGCATTGCATTTATCCATGGCAAATCATGGAAATATAGCAGCAGTTCCCTTCCGGCAAACCCGTGCTAAATTCTGATTTTACGCCGACTCGCGCGCGATAAGCTGCCCGGAGAGGGTAATGCGCTGGGTTTGCAGCTCCGGCGCTTTTAGCTTGCGGATCATCAACCCCGCGGCCTGGCGGCCCGTCTCTTCACTGGCAGACGAAACGTAGGTAAACGACGGTGACGTGAGATTCACGTGGAGCATATCTTCAAAACCAATCAGCGCCACCTGCTGCGTCAAGAAGACATCTTTTCCCACCGTACGCCCCACCTGGTGAATGCCGGTTATCGAGCCGATCATCGCATCAGGCGAGTGGCAGAGCAGGGCGGTAATCGTATTGTTCTTCTCCAGCAGCTGGCGAGTCACCAGTGCAGCCGCCCGCGTGTCGTCGGTGCAGGCCGGGGAGTAGTCGTCACGCCAGACCAGCCCGTTTTGCGTCATCGCGCTGCGAAAACCGAGCAGACGCTCCTCGCGGATGCGGCAGCCGTCGCGCCCCCCGATGTAGGCGATGTTGCGGTGCCCGCGCCCGATTAGGTAGCGAGCGGCCAGGCTCGCCGCCTGGCGGTTATCGCGCATGACCAGGTTGCATTTCTCGTCCAGCAAAGACTGCGACACCGCGACAAGCGGAAGCGGGCACTGGCGAATGTGTTCCGGCAGCGCTGCGGTGCGGGTATCCGACGCCAGGTAGATAACGCCCGCCACGCCCTGCTGCTTAAAAGAGAGCAGGGTCCGTTCAAGGTGTTCATCGTCGTTCAGCGGCTGACCGAGAAAAACCATATAGCCCTGCTTCTCCAGCTCCTGGACGATGCTCGCCATCACCTTGATGGAAAAGCTGTCGCTAAAGTCTCGCAGGATCAGGCCGATTACGTTGGAGGTGTTGGCGCGGAGGTTGGCAGCGGCGACGTTATGAACATAGCCCAGCGTATCGATGGCAGCATTGACCTTCCCGATCGTCGCTTCTGAGATTTTTCCCTTCTGGCGCAGCACCAGCGAGACGGTGGAGACCGACACGCCCGCATGCTTTGCAACATCAATAATGCTGACTTTCTTCAAAACCGCTCCCTGAATTGTACCGAATATCAGCCGGATAAGACGCGTCCCCCAGCGTACAGGAGACGCCTCCTTCAGGCATCTTATTATTTGCCAATCATCGTGGACATGGTCTGGGCGATAAACTGTGCTCTGGCACCGAAAATCACCTGTATGCCGTTGTCGCCGACGAATACCACGCCGCGCGCGCCCAGCCCGTTCAGACCATCCTTATCCACCGCCTCGCTCTTCGCCACCTCCAGACGCAGGCGGGTGATACAGGCGCCGACGGAGTCGATGTTCTGCGCGCCGCCAAGCAGTGTGATGATTTCGGTGGCAAGTTCGGAATCGGACTTGTCATTCACGTTGGCGGTCACTTCAGTACGACCCGGTGTTTTTACGTCGAAACGGCGGATCACAAAGCGGAACGTGAAGTAGTAGATCAGCGCCATCGGAATGCCGATGATGATGGCGTTCAGGAAGTTGGTCTGATAGCCGTTAAACGACGGCAGGATCCCGAACGACAGGTAGTCGATAAAGCCCGCCGAGAAGGATTTGGCGATATGCGCGTGCATCAGGTACATGGTCATGTACGCCAGGCCCGCCATGACGGCGTTGAAGATGTACAGGATCGGGGCCACAAAAATAAAGGTGAACTCTACCGGCTCGGTGATCCCCGTCAGGAAGCAGGTCAGCGCCGCAGAAAACAGAATACCGGCCGCGATTTTTTTGTTTTTAGTGTGCGCTTCGTGGTACATCGCCAGGCACGCCGCAGGGAGCGCAAACAGCATGAGCGGGAACTCACCCTGCATGAACTTACCGGCGTTCTGGTAGGTGTCGCTGCTGAACGATTTCACCCCCTCTTCAAGCATCTTGAACCAGATGGTCTGGTCGCCGTGGATCACCTGTCCCGCCTGAGTGGTGTAATCGCCAAACGAGTACCAGAAGGACGGATACCAGATATGATGCAGGCCGAGCGGGATCAGCGCGCGCTCCACGAATCCGAAGATAAAGGTCGAGGCCGCCTGGTTATCACCATTCACCACTACGGACAGGGCGTCTATCCCGGACTGAATATGCTGCCAGACGTACGGCAGCAGCAGGCCAAGCAGGAACGACAGAAACGCCGTCGCAATTGCCACAAAACGCTTGCCGGAGAAGAAGCCGAGAAACTCCGGCAGCTGCATGGTATGAAAGCGGTTATAGCACCCTGCGGCGAGAATACCGCAGATCAGCCCGCCAAAGACGCCCATCTGCAAGGTCGGTATCCCGACCACCATGGCGTATTTCCCGCCCTGAGCGGCCATTTCCGGCGTAATGCTCAGCACCGTGCTAATGGTGATATTGGTGACAAACACCGAGACCGCCGCAGAGAGGGCGGCGATGCCCGATTCCGATGCCAGGCCCACGGCAGAGCCGATAGCAAAGAGCATCGGCAGATTATCAAAAATAACCCCGCCGGCGTTCATCATTAGCGGCAGGTGGAACTTGTCGCCGAAGGCCAGCAGCAGGCCAGCGGCGGGAAGCAGTGAAATTGGCAGCATTAAGGCGCGACCAATCATCGATAGCTTAGACAACGATTTAACAAACCCTGATATCAGACTCATGCTGACTTCCCCCGAGTAGCGCTTTTTTAGCGCCGTTATTGTAAGTAGAACGTTTTAGTAGAACGTTCTACTTATCGTGGGGAAAGTCTGAAAATCGTGCAACTTAATTTTCACATTTCACCAGAGGGAAAAGTGATTATTTGAAGTTGATCGATAATTAACCGCGATGAGTGTGGGGGGATATTTATCCCCTCTCCCTGTGGGAGAGGGTTAGGGTGAGGGCATCAGACAGCTCAGGCCGTAACCGTCACGCTCTGACCTTCAAAGCTTACGGTCTGGCCCGCGACAATTTTGCAGCGCTTGCGGGTTTCCACCACGCCGTCGACCTTCACCAGGCCGTCGGCAATCACGATTTTCGCCTGCGCGCCGCTTTCGCTCCAGCCTTCCAGCTTCAGCAGATCGCACAGCTCAACGTGCGGGTGTTTACCTAAAGAAAAAGTTGCCATGGTTACGCGTCCTCTACGTCGTGATACTCCTCGCACGCCTGCAAGGTATTCTGAATGAGTGTTGCTACCGTCATCGGGCCTACGCCGCCCGGGACCGGGGTAATGTAAGACGCGCGCGCGGCGGCATCTTCGTATACTACGTCGCCGACCACCTTGCCGTTTTCGAGACGGTTAATGCCCACGTCCACGACGATTGCGCCCTCTTTGATCCACTCGCCCGGAATAAAGCCCGGCTTGCCGACCGCGACGATCAGCAGATCGGCGTTTTCAACGTGGTGGCGCAGGTTTTTGGTGAAGCGGTGGGTGACGGTGGTGGTGCAGCCCGCCAGCAGCAGCTCCATGCTCATCGGGCGGCCCACGATGTTGGAGGCGCCAATCACCACGGCGTTCAGGCCGTAGGTGTCGATGTTATAGCGCTCCAGCAGCGTTACGATGCCGCGCGGCGTGCACGGACGCAGGCGCGGCGCGCGCTGGCACAGGCGGCCGACGTTATACGGGTGAAAACCGTCAACGTCTTTGTCTGGGGCGATGCGCTCCAGCACCTTCACATTGTCGATGCCCGCAGGCAGCGGCAGCTGAACCAGGATGCCGTCGATTGCTTTATCGGCATTCAGGGTGTCAATAAGTTCCAGCAGTTCCGCTTCGCTGGTTGTTTCCGGCAGATCGTAAGAGCGGGAGACGAAGCCCACCTCTTCACACGCTTTGCGCTTGCTGCCGACATAAATTTGCGAAGCCGGGTTGCTGCCAACCAGCACAACGGCCAGCCCGGGCGCGCGAAATCCGGCCGCTTTACGCGCCTTCACTTTTTCCGCGACCTCAGAGCGCACCTGCTGCGCAATCGTTTTACCGTCAATAATCGTTGCTGCCATCAGAGAGAAGATTCCGTCTGTAACGTTAGAAAGGGGGGATTGCCCGTATTTTGTCAGAAGCGAGGGCCGCTGTCAGTCACCCTTTGCCAGATTTCATCAACGAACCGCAAAATCCCTTCCTGGGGCATGGTCAATTTCTTAGTCGGGATTAGGATGTGACCTGGCTAAATGGCAGCGTTTTGACATATTACAAAATACATTCCTGAGCTACTTTGTTTCCTCCGAAATAAGCCTTCAATTTTTTAATTGAACGTATTTCTTATTCCCGATCGTTTACGGGAAGGGTTATTTACATTTTAAAGGAATAGACATGAAACTCAGCAACATTGCTTCTACTGTTATTGCAACTTTGGCCCTGGTCGCGGGTGCCGCTCACGCAGAAGATCCTGTTACCCCTGTCACCGTTAACGGTGGTACCGTGCATTTTAAAGGTGAATTAGTGAATGCCGCGTGTTCAGTAAATACTGACTCTTCCGAGCAGACGGTTAAGCTCGGTCAGTACCGTACCGCGAAATTCACCAAAGTCGGTGATACCTCTTCCAACGTTCCGTTCACCATCGAGCTGAACGACTGCGATCCTGCGGTAGCGAAAACCGCTGCTGTTGCGTTCACCGGTCAGATCGACGCAACCGACAAAACCCTGCTGGCGGTAAGCTCCGGTAACAACGACAACTCCGCGAAAGGCGTGGGCATTGAGATCCTCGACAGCAAATCCACCACGCTTACCCCAGACGGCTCCTCCTTCTCTGCGGCGCAGAGCCTGATCGAAGGGACCAACATCCTGAACTTCACCGCGCGCTATAAAGCCACGGCTGCGACCACCGCGCCAGGCCAGGCAAACGCGGACGCTACTTTCGTAATGAAATACGAGTAATGCCTGTTTACAGGGACGTGGCTGGCCTCAGGGAGGAGGTCTTTTAATCGCTGATACCGGGAGCGAAGGATGACAAGGACTGGGATACTGCTGTTTGCCCTTGCGATTGCCCCAGCGGTAAACGCCCATACCGTTGTGATTGACGGCGGCAAAGTGCACCTCAGAGGAGAACTGGTCAACGGCGGCTGCGCCGTGGCTCCGGACAGCCAGAACATGCGCGTGGATATGGGGCAATACCGCACGAACTCATTTTCCGGCGTCGGCAGTTTTTCCACGGTTAACGTGCCCTTCACCGTAAGGCTGCTGGATTGCAGCGTGGATGTCTCCCGCACCGTGGGGATCCAGTTCCAGGGGGTGACGCCCGCAGAAGATCCGCAGGTTTTCCTGGCGACATCGCGGCCGGGGGAAAACGCGGTCAGCAGCGGGGTCGGGCTGGCGCTTTTTGACGACCAACAGCGTCAGATCATCCCGAACGCGACGGCGGTCAGCTGGTTACCCGTTAACGCCCCGGAGCTGGCATTTCATTTTAGCGCCCGCTACCGCGTAATTTCCGAACACCTTGTGCCAGGCAATATTCAGTCGAATGTCTGGTTTACGCTGATTTATCCCTGACGCCTGCGAACCCATTATTAAAGGTACGGTTGTGATGAACACCCTGATTAAACCTGGACTGTTTTTAACTTTTATTTTGATGACGATCTCTGCCAGCGCGAATGCGTCCGGCGGAATTGCGCTGGGCGCGACGCGCGTTATTTATCCGGCCGATGCAAAACAAACGTCGCTGGCGATCACCAACAGCAATAAAAAAGAGCGCTATTTAATTAACGCGTGGATTGAAAATGCGAACGGGCAAAAAGAAAAAACCTTTGCCGTCACGCCGCCGCTGTTTGTCAGCGAGCCGGACAGCGAAAACACGCTGCGCATTATTTACGCCGGCCCGGCGCTGCCCGCCGATCGCGAATCGCTCTTTTACATGAACGTCAAAGCGATTCCGTCCGTCAGCAAAAAAAATCAGGACGGCAACAACGTACTGCAGCTGGCCATTCTGTCACGCATCAAGCTGTTTGTTCGCCCGGCTAACCTGGCGATGCCGCCAGAAGAGGCGCTCTCGCAGCTGCGTTTTGAGCGCGCCGGCAACCACCTGAAGGTGAGCAATGCCTCGCCGTATTACGTCACGCTGGTCAATCTGAAGCTTGGCGGTAAGACGCTGGACAACCTGATGGTCGCGCCGAAAAGCTCGGCCCAGCAGGTGCTGCCGTCCGCGGCCAGCGGCACGCTCTCCTGGCAGAGCGTAAACGACTATGGCGCCATTACGCCGGCGCGTAGCGTCAGCCTGTGAGCAGAGACAGGGCGATGAACACTCAATGGCGTTACTGCCCGGTTGCACTGGCACTGATGGCAACGCTCTGGCCGCATGCCGGCTGGGGCGAGAGCTACTTTAACCCGGCGTTTCTCTCCGATGACGCGGCGAGCGTGGCGGATTTGTCGCGCTTTGAAAAGGGCCACCAGCAGGCCCCGGGCGTCTATCGCGTCGATATCTGGCGTAACGATGAGTTTATCGGCACCCAGGACGTGCGTTTTGAGCAAGCCGACAACACGCCGCCGGTCGCGGGCGGCCTGGCGCCCTGTATTACGCCCGCGATGCTCGACCGCTTTGGCGTCAATATCGCCGCCTTCCCGGAGCTGAGCAACGTGCAGGGCGATACCTGCGTTCCGCTTGCCACGGCTATTCCCGGCAGCGAAACGGCGTTCAACTTCGCGTCGCAGCGTTTGAACGTCAGCCTGCCGCAGGTGGCGATGCAAAACAGCGCCCGGGGCTACATCCCGCCCGAGCAGTGGGATGAAGGCATTCCTGCCGCGCTGGTAAACTATAGCTTTACCGGCAACCGCGGCAGCGACGACGACAGCTATTATCTGAACCTGCAAAGCGGGTTGAACTACGGTGCGTGGCGATTACGCAACAACGGCGCGTGGCGCTACACCGAAAGCAACGGCCAGCGGCACAGCAGCTGGCAAAATATCGGCACCTGGGCGCAGCGCACGGTCATTCCGCTGAAAAGCGAGCTGGTGCTCGGCGACAGCAACACCGGTAACGACGTCTTCGACAGCGTCGGTTTTCGCGGCGGGCGACTCTACTCGTCCGACAGCATGTACCCGGACAGCCTTCAGGGCTACGCGCCTACCGTGCGCGGGATCGCCCGCACCCCCGCTAAGGTCGTCATCCGCCAGAACGGATACGTTATCTACCAGAGCTACGTGCAGCCGGGGGCCTTTGCCATTACCGATCTTAACCCGACCTCCTCAAGCGGTGACCTGGAGGTGACGGTAGAAGAGAAGGACGGCAGCCAGCAGCGCTACACCGTCCCGTACTCCACCGTTCCGCTGCTCCAGCGTGAAGGGCGCTGGAAGTACGATCTGGTGGCGGGGGACTATCGCAGCGGTAACAGCGAGCAGGACACCCCGTTCTTCTCCCAGGGGACAATGATTGCGGGCCTTGCCGACGGCTACACGCTGTACGGCGGGACGCAGCTGGCCTCGCGGTATACGGCGATTGCCATTGGCGCCGGGAAAAACCTCGGTGACTGGGGCGCGGTCTCGCTCGATCTTACCCACGCCCGCAGCCAGCTGGCAGACGACAGCCGCCATGAAGGGCAGTCCCTGCGTTTCCTGTACGCCAAATCCCTTAACGGATTCGGCACCAACTTCCAGCTGCTGGGGTACCGCTACTCCACCAAAGGCTTCTATACCCTCGACGACGTGGCCTGGCGCTCTATGGAAGGCTATCAGTATGGCGACGATCGGGATGATGACGGCGTGCCGGACGTGCAGAGCTACCATAACCTGACGCTGAATAAAAAAGGTCGTTTCCAGCTCAACATTTCTCAGTCGCTCGGGGATTACGGCTCGGTTTACGTGTCAGGTAGCCAGCAAAGCTACTGGGGCACCAGCGAGTCAAACGTCTGGTACCAGCTCGGCTATGCGGGCGGGGTGAAGGGGGTCAACTACTCCCTGTCGTGGTCGTGGAACAAGGCCGTCGGGATTGACGGAACCGACCGTATCGCCTCGTTCAATGTCTCGGTACCGTTCAGCCTGTTCACCCGTCACGGCTACCGCCGCGATAGCGCGATCGACCGGGCCTATGCCACCGCCTCCGCCAGCCGTAGCAGCGACGGCGATACCAGCTGGCAGACCGGCGTGAGCGGCACCCTGCTCGACGATCGTAACCTGAACTACAGCGTCACGCAGGGCCACACCAGCAACAACGGCGCAAGCGGCAGCGCCAGCGCCAGCTGGCAGGCAACGTACGGCACGCTGGGCGCGGGCTACAACTACTCCCGCGACCGGCACGATTTCAACTGGCAGCTTTCCGGCGGCGTGGTGGGGCACGCAGACGGCGTGACGTTCAGCCAGCCGCTGGGGGATACCAACGTGCTGATCAAAGCGCCGGGCGCCTCAGGGGTAAGCGTCGAAAACCAGACCGGGGTCAAAACGGACTGGCGTGGCTATGCGGTGATGCCGTACGCCACGGTGTACCGCTACAACCGCGTGGCGCTCGACACCAACACCATGAGCAACAATACCGACATTGAAAATAACGTCTCCAGCGTCGTGCCGACGAACGGGGCGCTGGTGCGCGCCAGCTTCGATACCCGCATCGGCGTGCGCGCGCTGCTCACCGTGAAGCGCGATAACCAGCCCGTGCCGTTTGGCGCCGTGGTGCGCGAGACGCAAAGCGGCGTAACCAGCATGGTGGGAGATGACGGGCAGATTTACCTGAGCGGGCTGCCGCTGGAAGGGGAACTGCTGATTCAGTGGGGCGACGGGAAGCAGTCCCAGTGCCGTGCGCCCTACAGCTTGCCGGAACAGAGCCTGCAACAGGCGATCACACTTAAGGGGATCCGCTGTGATTAAAATCCGTTATCTGGGGTTATCCCTTCTGGCGTTAATGCCCGTAGCTAGCGCCTTCGCCACCGTCTGCGTCAATGAAAAAGGCGTGCCAACCGAGGTGCATTACGACCTGACGGACAAATTCAATAGCTCCAATAACCAGGTGGGGCAGGTCGTCACGCTTAGCGAGAAATCCCAGTGGGTAGGCGTCAACGCCGTCTGCCCCAAGGGAACGTCAGGCAACACCACCAAGCGCAGCTACGTTACCGATTACCCGATCACCAGCACCAGCGACGGCTACCAGTATCTGAAGCTTAACGACTATCTTGACGGGGCCATGAAAATCACCGACAGCTACGCTGGCGTCTTTTACCCCCCAAAAAAATATATTCAGATGGGTAGCCACCCGAATGTTTCCAAAAACAGACCATTTGGCGTACAGGATTCCAGCCTCGTCTTCCGTCTGAAGGTCACCCGGCGCTTTATCAATATGGTGGTTATTCCGCATGCGACCATGTTTCGGGTCTACGTCACCACGACGGCGTCGGATCCGCTCACCACGCCGGTTTATACCATCAGCTACAGCGGCATTATTCAGGTGCCGCAGAGCTGTGAAATTAACGCCGGGAACGTGGTGGAGTTCGACTTTGGTGATATTGGCGCGTCCCTGTTCAGCAAGGCGGGCATCGGGAACAAGCCGGAGGGGGTCTCGGCGCAGAGCAAAACCATCGCCATCAAATGCACCAACGTTGAGGCGAACGCCATGCTCACGATGCGCGTCGAAGCGGAGAAGGTGTCGGGCAGTACGCTGGTCTCCGATAACGCGGACGTGGGATTTGTGATAGCCAATGAAAACGGCGTACCGCTGACGCCAAACAACCTGACCAGCAAAATCCCGTTCCGCCTGGACGACAGCGCTCAGGCAAAGGTGGGGATCCGCGCGTGGCCCGTCAGCGTTACGGGCAAAAAACCGGCCGAGGGACGCTTCACCTCTCGCGGCTATTTGCGCGTTGATTACGACTAAGGAGCAGGTATGCGAAACGGGATGCGGTATATCTCTCTGGCGCTCCTGACGCTTTGCGCGCAGGCGCAGGCAGAGACGGCGCTTGGGGAAATTAACATTCAGCTCTACGGCAATATTGTGGATTTTACCTGCGTGGCGGAGGGGGACGACAGCAATAAAACCGTCACGCTCGGCACCTGGCCGACGAAACAGCTCAGCACCACGGGCAGCCGAACGCAGCCCGTGCCGTTCACCCTTAAGCTAACCGGCTGTCCGCCCGGGGCGGCGTCGGTAACGTTTACGGGTAAGGTTGACGGGCGCGACAGCAGCCTGCTCGCGTTAAATGATGCCAGCGCGGCCAGCAACGTTGCGGTGGAGATCCGTGACAGGGATAAAACGCGCCTCGCGATGCAGAAGGCCAGCCAGCCGGTAGCGATCGATGCGCAGGGAAATGCTGAGCTGTCGTTTTATGCCAATTATATCGCCACGGCAGATAACCCGCAGCCGGGCCGCGCCGACGCGGATGCAACCTTTATGATTAATTATAATTAATCACGTCAGCTCTCCCTGTAACGGTTATTCGCTGCAGGGAGAGGATCCGGTTAGAGTAATTCGTGCGCTTTCGCGTAATCAATTAATTCAACGATACTTTGCACACCCAGCTTGGAATAGATATTAGACTTATGGGCACTAATTGTTTTGTTGCTAAGTAATAATTGATCTGCAATCTCCTTATTTGATAATCCGTTCGCCAGGTATCGCAGCACCGTCACCTCACGGTTCGATAATGGCATATCCGCAGCGGCACCTGTTCGGGAGCCCAGATGATTTATAAAGCTCAACGTTTCTGACGGGAAAAAAGAATAGCCCATCAGGATCATTTCCACCGCGTTATAAATTTCTCCCAAATCTTTTCGCTTGCTGACAAAACCGTTGGCCCCGGCGCGAATGGCGCGGCCGGCATAGAAGGCTTCCGATTTTGAAGAGAGGAAAAGCACTTTAATATCTTTGTTTAAGTTCCTGATTCTTTTGAGTAAAACGAACCCGTCCGTGCCTGTCATTTCAATATCAAGAATGACCAGGTCGATAGGGTGGTTACGTATACAGTCAAGCACTTCGTGGCTGTCGCCTGACTTCAGCTTTACCTGGATATTTTTATTTTTCTGTAGCAGGACTTCTATCGACATTCTGACGATAGGATGTTCGTCCATAATGATAACGGATGCCGGTTTCATTTTTTATGCCTCAGATTGTTAAAAGCGTTATGCTGAGTTTTGTAAAAACTCTCGAAAAGCCGGAAGGATAATTGCGCAGATCCTTCTACGGTAAATGTCCCGGTGAAGAGCGAAAGCATCCTTGTTTACGTAGTGTGATATCAATGCCTCAGCGCAGTTATCTCATAAGGCTGGTCAGGGCAAAATGATTTTTCTTATTCGTGTGTCAAACACGTCTTATTATACCGCTTAAGTATTGTCCGAAAAGCCTGTAAATTAATATCGCTGTATTGCTGATTATTATCTTCTGGATCTGAAACGCTAATTTTTTAAAATTAGCAAAATTATCCTGATATTGCATTTACCACACGCTTTCGTCTTTATGTAATAACAAAAAATAAACGATCTTCCTGTGTGTTGCAAAAATGTTAACAGAAATGGCGCTTAGATAGCCTCCTTCTCGGACGTTTAACACCCTTCAGTGCCGCCGTCCCGCGTGCTTTTTCTTCCTTTTTTAAACCCGATCCCGGCTGGACGCCTGAGGAACCTCAATAGCAGGATCTGCTGTTCTCTGACCGTCATATGGGCTTCTTTAACAGCTGAATCGATTGTTTTTACACCATTATCATCCTGTTAACGCATGCGCCAAATCCTTAACGCATGGATTAAAGCCCTGGCGTTTTTTATAAATGCAGCATTTCACATGGTTCAAACGGAGAAATTAGGAATAGTTATAAAATCGAAACTTATGTTAAAAATAACATAAATTTAACATATATCCTAAGTAAATTCCTAAAGCCCTTTAGGAATTATAGGGTTACTGAATACGTTAATACGTGAAATCTGATAAGTTGTTGAGAAGATGTAGCAACTCGTGCCGATGATTCAGCCCTAGTTTCGCCAGAATGCAGCTGAGACGGTAAATAATGCGGCTGTAGGGGCGGTTTTGTAACTGTGCGATCTGCCGCAGGGAATTTCCCCGCGACAGCGCCTGGAGGATGGGCCACTCCTCACGCGAAAACCACTCTTTCCGCTGGCCGGGAGGCGCAGGCGTTTCGAGAAGCACTTGCTGCATGGCGGGGGCCGTAAGCTGCCGTTCAAGCACGTGGAAAGGGCCGGCCGCTTTGCAAAACAGGCGTGTGTCGTAGTCGTCAGCGCGGATAAGCAGGTAGGGCGTCAGGTAGGGCGGGAACAGGCTGTGGCGTCTTAATCTATCCAGCAAATCGATTAGCGGAGAGGCGCGGCTCTCTATGTCGACCACCAGACGAGAAGAAGGCCAGTGATTTAAATCGCTGAGGGCGGCTTCCAGCGTGGGATAGTCACAGCAGTTGCTGAGGGGCGACTGCCCGCTCAGAAAACCGGAACGGAAAAAATTATCCTGCGTGACCAGAATGATAAAGGGAGCATCGGTTTTGCGGGTCTGGTTGATTGACTGGCTCAAATATTCGAGACGATCAAAAAATGGGAGAGCAAAAGGCGAGTGCGTAAAACCCAGTGAATCACTTCCTGTCCGACGCCGCCGGTAACGGCGTACTGTCATTCGCATAGCTTCCCTCTTGGCGATGACCGTTCAGTCCTCCTGCCATCTCCAGGATGGCCAATAATATCCCTGACCGAAGCGCGCGCCAGCCTGAAGCGCGCACGCACGATCCTTTTCCGTTTCAATGCCTTCGATAAGCACATCCGCAGCGATTTTCGAACAAAGAGTGACCAACTCCGTCAGCGCCGGCGTTGCACGTAAACGCCAGAACGCGATTTTATCGATTTTTATCCCGCTTAACGGTAGACGGCAGGGTAAAAATGCGCGACCTGACGCCTCGTCAATATCGTCCAGCCAGATCCTGTGCCCCCGCGCGGTCAGCTGCTCAAGTGCACAAACCACCCTCAGACGCGTCGTTTCTGAGAGCGAAAAGAACGTGGCTGGCTCTGTGAGCTCAATGTTCAGCGGTGGGCTGTTAAGTTCCAGTAAACGCTGGAACATTTCCGGGATGATCAGAACTGTTATCGGCAAATTTATGAAAAGGTTGTCACAGGGAAAGGGGTTTTTTAACGCGGCGATCTGCGCTTCCAGCAGCATAAGCGCGCGGGCCGCGGACCAGTTGCGGAAAAATCCTTCACTTTGCTGATGCCCTGACAGCACGCTGAGCACTTCGGCCCCCACGGTGCGTGAAGAGGAGAGGGCGACAATGGGTTCAAGCTTGATGCCGGTAATGTCGCGTGAGATGTGCTGCACGCACGAGGGGAAGCATGTCTGATTTGGCGCCGTCACTCCGTCGTCCTGTTTTATTCCGGCCTCCTGGCGGCCGGGATACCGCAGGACAGTGTGAAGGCGAAGCAAACAGGAAAACAGCAGGCGTTACTTAAAAGCGGCTAAGCCTTTTCGCAGCAGGAGAAAGGGGGGGAAATGTTGAAAAAACAGCCGTATTTACAATCAGCTAGTTATTATCGGCAGAGAAGACGGAAAAGGCATTGACTCACTACGCATTGACCGTATAATTCCAGGCGTTTCATCACCGCGAAGTACACTCTTCTCCGTGCGCCCTTAGCTCAGTTGGATAGAGCAACGGCCTTCTAAGCCGTAGGTCGTAGGTTCGAATCCTACAGGGCGTGCCATTAAATTTCATAGCATTTCGCCTGCTTTACTCCCTCCTCATTTCTCCTAAGGGACATATTTGGGACACCCAACCCGAAAATCGAGTTACCGCGCATTTTTGACAGCACAATTGTCTGTTATAACAGTATTTTCCTTAGGCTATGGCAATTCTGCCGTTCCTCTACCATGCTCATACTACCTCGCTCTGAATGGCGGGGCTTTTCGTAATTGCTGCTTAATCTCAAGGAAAAATGTTATGAAAAAAACGACTGCTGTTTTGCTGGGAACCGCGTTTCTGTTCACCACTAACGCTTTTGCCGCTGAACTGATGACAAAAAATGACTTCGAGAAAGTAGAATCACAGTATGAAAAAATTGGCACGGTGAATACGTCTAATGAAGTCTCGGTTGATGACGCGAAAAAAGAGCTGATCGAGAAAGCCGATAAAGAAGGCGCAGACGTGCTGGTGCTGACTTCCGGTAACACGAACAACAAAATTCACGGCACCGCAGATATTTACAAGAAGAAATAATGACTTAGCAATCACCCCGCGCGCGGGGTGATTGCGCGTCACGTTTTCCCGCCTCCCCGTCTTCCCGGCCCCTCTCAACGCTTAAACTTTTTTCTCATCCAGAAATGCGCAGCGACGCTTGATAACGCATAGATAATACGTATAGTTCTCATTTGCATTTCATTCATTAAATTCTAAGGCCCGACGACGGGCCATTTTTGCGCGCACTTTAAGAGCTCACTATGAACAACACCACAATGCACAAAACGCTGCTGGCGCTTGCCGTTGGCGCGGTGACACACTCCGCTTTCGCGGCGGATGAGAAAAAAGAGGAGACCATTGTTGTTCAGTCGTCTCCGGCCAGTGAATTTACGCCCGGCGGCGACCAGCTGGTGCCCGCCTTCCTCGACGGTCAGGTGGCCAACGGCGGCCGCATGGGAATGCTCGGTCAGCAGAACGCCATGGACGTGCCGTTCAGCATCATCAGCTACACCTCGAAGCTGGTGGAGGATCAGCAGGCGAAAACCATTGCCGACGTGGTCGCTAACGACGCGGGCGTGCAGTTCGTTCAGGGGTACGGCAACAGCGCCGAAACCTTCCGCATCCGCGGCCTGAAGTTTGACGGCGATGACATGACCTTTGGCGGCCTGTCCGGCGTGCTGCCGCGTCAGGTGGTGGATGCCCAGATGGTCGACCGCATCGAGATCTTCAAAGGGGCAAACTCCCTGATGAACGGCGCGGCAAGCTCCGGCGTGGGCGGGATGATTAACCTTGAGCCAAAACACGCGGGCGACGTCCCGCAGGCAAAAGTGGGCGTGGACTACACCTCGGATTCCCAGATTGGCACCACGCTGGATGCGGGCCGCCGCTTTGGCGATAGCGACCAGTTTGGCGCGCGGGTAAACCTTGTGCATCGTGAAGGCGAAACCGGCGTGCCGAACGACCGCCGCCGCACCACGCTGCTTTCTACCGGTCTGGATTACAAAGGCGACCGTTTCCGCACCTCCCTGGATCTGGGCTATCAGAAAAAAACCTTCCACGGCAGCCCGACCAGCGTCAACATCTCGGCGGTGGACTTCGTGCCTGAACCACCGAAGAACGATCGCAACTTCTCGCAGAAGTGGGCCTACAGCGATATCGAAAACGAGTTCGGGATGTGGCGCAGCGAGTACGACATCACCGATAGCTGGACGGCCTATACCGGCCTCGGCGCGCAGCACGCGCATGAAGAGGGGATCTACAGCGCGCCGAAGCTGATGGATAAAAGCGGTAATGCGGTGGTCAGCCGTCTTGATACCAACCGTATCAGCGATTCCGTCAGCGGCATGGCGGGCATTCGCGGTAACTTCACTACCGGCTTCGTATCGCACAAGGTCAACGTGGGGTACTCCGCGATGACCAAAAACGAAAAAATTGCCTGGAAAATGTCGGCGACGGCGGATAACCCGACCACCAACATTTACCACAACACCGGCGTCGCGATGCCGGACAGCTCCAACTTCAACGGCTCAGGCGGCAAATACAGCGATCCGCTGACCAGCGGGCGTACCCGCACGCAGGGCTGGCTGTTGAGCGATACCCTGGGCGTGCTGGACGACAGGCTGCTGTTTACCGCAGGCGCACGCCATCAGAAAGTGGTGATTCGCGGGTACAACAAAATTACCGGTGCGGAAAACGACGCGGACGGTTTTGACGGCAGCCGCTGGATGCCAACCTACGGCGTGGTTTATAAGCCGTGGGAGGAAATCTCGCTCTACGCCAACCATACCGAAGCGTTACAGCCCGGTGAAACCGCGCCTCGCTCAGCGAACAACTACGGCCAGAGCACCGGTATCGTTCACTCTAAGCAGAATGAAGTGGGCGTAAAGGCGGACTTTGGCCGCGTGGGCGGCTCCCTGGCGCTGTTTGAGATCAAAATGCCGTCGGCGATCCTCGACGACAGCGGCCACTACGGCCTGGACGCTGAACAGCGTAACCGTGGCGTGGAGCTGAACGTCTTCGGCGAGCCAACGCTCGGGATGCGTCTGAACGCCAGCGCCACCTGGCTTCAGGCCGAGCTGACCAAAACCAAAAACGGCGTGAACCAGGGGAACGACGCGATCGGTATTCCGAACTTCTACGCCGTGCTTGGCGCAGAGTACGACATCAGGCCGATTGAGGGCCTGACCGCTACCGCGCGCGTTAACCACTCCGGCGCGCAGTATGCCGACCTCGCGAACACCAAAAAGCTGGACAGCTACACCACGCTGGATCTGGGCATGCGCTATCGCTTCGCGGTGAACCACAATGAAAACCAGATGACGGTGCGCGCAGGCATCGACAACGTGACCAACGAAAACTACTGGTCAAGCGTGGACGATTCCGGCACCTACATCACTCAGGGCGAACCGCGTACCTTTAAGGTCTCGGTGGGCTACGAGTTCTAAGCGTTCCACCTCGTTATCCGGGGCAGGGATGCCCCCATCCTTCCGTATCGTGTTATAAAATTGTAATAAAAGCTTCTTACACTGTTCGCCAACTCCTTACCTCTTGGCCAATGACAGGAAGCCGCTATGGGCAGACCCCTCAAATCCGTATTTAAAAAAGAACATCAAGACGATATCGCTAACCGCAGCGCTAACCCGGTATTCTCCGAGGTGGCGGAGGTGTTCCTCTCCCGCCGCCGTTTTCTCCAGATGGGCGCCGTTGCGGGTGCCGCCGTTTCATTCCCGTTTCTGATCAAACCTGAGAACGCCATTGCCGCGGTCTCAAAACCATCCGCGCTGGCAAAAGCGGTGTCGCTTGGGTTCACCAGTATCGCTGTCTCAACGGAAGACACGGTCAGGGTGCCGGAAGGCTATATTGCCCGCCCGTTCTATCGCTGGGGTGACCCGACGGGCATCAAAAACAGCATGCCGGCGTTTAAGCCGGACGCCAGCAACACCACGGACGAACAGGCCGTGCAGGCGGGCATGCACCACGACGGCATGGCGTGGTTCAGCCTGCCGCAGGGGGAGCAAAACCCGGATCATGGCCTGCTGGCGATGAACCATGAATACATCGATAACGGGATGCTGTTTACCGACGGTACGGCGAACTGGAGCCTCGACAAGGCCCGCAAGGGGCAGAACGCGATGGGCGTGTCGGTGGTGGAGGTGAAAAAAGCGGGCAGCGGCTGGGAGGTGGTTCGTCCGTCTTCGTTCGCGCGCCGTATTACCGTCAATACACCAATGCAGCTTACCGGCCCGGCGCGGCATCAGGACCTAATGAAAACCGCCGCCGACCCGCAGGGGGAGCGCGTGCTGGGCACCATGCAAAACTGCGCCAACGGCCATACGCCGTGGGGCACCTATCTCACCTGCGAGGAGAACTGGTCGGACATTTTTGTGAAAAAAGCCGACCTCAACCCGCTGGAAAAACGCTACGGCATCAGCGACAGCGATGAATCGTACCGCTGGAACGAGGTGGATGACCGCTTCAGCGTCGATAAAACCCCTAACGAGCCCAACCGTTTCGGCTGGGTGGTAGAGATTGATCCCTACGACCCCACCTCCACGCCGCGCAAGCATACCGCGCTTGGCCGCTTCAAGCATGAGGGCGCAGCCGTCACGCTCGCCGCCGATAACCGCGTGGTGGTCTACATGGGGGACGATCAGAAGTTTGAGTACATCTATAAATTCGTCTCGGACAAAAAATACGATCCCGCGAACCGTGAAGCCAATATGAACCTGCTGAGGTCCGGCACGCTGTACGTTGCCCGGTTCAATGAGGACGGGAGCGGCGACTGGCTGCCGCTGATCTTCGGGCAAAATGGGCTGGATAAAAGCAACGGTTTCGAAAGCCAGGGCGATCTGCTGATCAAAACCCGCCTGGCGGCCGACGCTGTAGGGGCAACGAAGATGGATCGCCCCGAATGGATAGCGGTCGATCCGCACGCCAGCGGTAGCGTCTACTGTACGCTCACCAACAACAGCGATCGCGGGAAGGAGGGTAAGGCGCCGGTCGATGCCGCCAACCCGCGCGCCAACAACGTGTTTGGTCATATTATGCACTGGCACGAAGAGGGAGCAGATCCTGCTGCCGCCCGCTTCAGGTGGGATATTCTGGTCATGGCAGGACGCACCGACGGCGACGATCCTAAGTCTAAAGGCTCCATGCAGGGCGCGGCGTTCGGCAGCCCGGATGGGCTGTCGTTCGATCACCAGGGCGTCCTGTGGATCCAGACCGACGTCTCCTCCAGCACCATCAATAAGAAAGCGTACGAGGGGATGGGCAATAACCAGATGGTGGCAACCATTCCGGGCACCAATGAGTATCGCCGCTTCCTGACCGGCCCGCGCGGGTGCGAAATCACCGGCATTGCGTTTACGCCGGACAACCGCACGCTGTTTATTAATATTCAGCATCCGGGGGAGGGCGGGGATGATATTACCGATCCGGCCAATCCGCGCGCCGTCTCCAACTGGCCTGACGCCAGCCCGAACGGCCGCCCGCGATCGTCTACGGTGGTGATTACCAAAGCGGATGGCGGGATCATCGGGTCGTAACGTTTATCCGCCGGGCGCAGGCGGTGGCCCGGCGTTAAGCTTGCTACCACCAGCATGAAGTGTTAAAACGTGCCCCTTCTAAAAAAGAGACAGGGGTAGGGCGTGAAAGACGCGTCATCCGCTTCAGGCCGTGGTAGCGCTGAAGCCTCGTCGGATCAGAATCCGACGCTGCAACGTGGTTTGCAAAATCGACATATTCAGTTAATTGCTCTTGGCGGCGCGATCGGTACCGGGCTGTTTCTCGGTATCGGCCCCGCCATTCAGATGGCCGGTCCGGCGGTGCTGCTGGGTTATGCTATCGCGGGGATTATCGCCTTCCTGATCATGCGCCAGCTCGGCGAGATGGTCGTCGAAGAGCCGGTGTCAGGCTCCTTCGCACACTTTGCCTATAAATACTGGGGCCCGTTCGCAGGCTTCCTTTCCGGCTGGAACTACTGGGTAATGTTTGTGCTGGTGGGAATGGCCGAGCTGACCGCCGCAGGCATCTATATGCAGTACTGGCTGCCGGACGTGCCGACGTGGATTTGGGCCGCGGCCTTCTTCATCATTATTAACGCCGTTAACCTCGTAAACGTGCGCCTGTACGGCGAAACCGAGTTCTGGTTCGCGCTGATCAAGGTGCTGGCGATTATCGGCATGATCGGCTTCGGCCTGTGGCTGCTGTTCTCCGGCCACGGCGGCGAGCGGGCGACCATCGACAACCTGTGGCAGCACGGCGGCTTCCTGGCGACCGGCTGGAAGGGGCTGATCCTCTCCCTGGCGGTGATCATGTTCTCCTTCGGCGGGCTGGAGCTGATTGGCATCACCGCGGCCGAAGCGCGCGACCCGCACAAAAGCATACCTAAAGCGGTCAACCAGGTGGTTTACCGTATTCTGCTGTTCTATATCGGCTCGCTGGTCGTTCTGCTGGCGCTTTATCCGTGGGTGGAGGTGAAATCCGACAGCAGCCCGTTCGTGATGATTTTCCACGATCTGAACAGCAACGTGGTGGCGTCGGCGCTGAACTTCGTTATCCTGGTGGCGTCGCTGTCGGTGTATAACAGCGGGGTGTACTCCAACAGCCGCATGCTGTTTGGCCTTTCGGTGCAGGGGAATGCGCCGAAATTCCTCACCCGCGTCAGCCGTCGCGGCGTGCCGGTCAATTCGCTGTTCCTTTCCGGCGCTATCACCTCGCTGGTGGTGCTGATCAACTACCTGCTGCCGAAACAGGCCTTTGGTCTGCTGATGGCGCTGGTTGTCGCCACGCTGCTGCTGAACTGGATCATGATCTGCCTGGCGCACCTGCGCTTTCGCGCCGCCATGCGCCGCAAGGGCCGCGTGACGCAGTTTAAAGCGCTGCTCTATCCGGCGGGGAACTATATCTGTATCGCGTTCCTGGCGCTGATTCTGGTGCTGATGTGCACCATGGATGAGATGCGTCTGTCAGCGATGCTGCTGCCGGTGTGGGTAGCGTTCCTGTTTGTCGCGTTTAAGCTCTCTCGAAGGTAAAAGCAAAACGGCAACCTGGTTGCCGTTTTTAATGTCTGCCCCCCTCTCCCTGTGGGAGAGGGTCGGGGTGAGGGCACCAGACCGCACCCCGGCCGCACCCGTTTAAGCCCGGCGGCACTGCGCCTGCCGGGCCCTGATTATACCGCTCCACCTTTATCGTGACCCCCCTCCCAAATCTTCGACGATCCGCAGGATCTTTATTTTGTAATCGATTACTTTTTACGTGAACCGTTTTGTAATCGATTACTTTTTGAGGGTGGGGCTCATCATGGTGTCAACTGAAAGGGGTGAAAAGGCGATAACGCAACACCGGCTGCTGGTGCCGCGTCTGTCGCTGATGATGTTTCTGCAATTCTTCATCTGGGGTAGCTGGTCGGTCACGCTCGGCCTGGTAATGACCCGGCACAATATGTCTTTGCTGATTGGCGATGCGTTCTCCGCCGGGCCAATCGCCTCCATTCTTTCGCCGTTCGTGCTCGGGATGCTGGTGGACCGCTTCTTCGCCTCGCAGAAGGTCATGGCGGTGATGCACCTGGCGGGCGCGGCAATCCTGTGGTTCGTGCCGGGAGCGCTGATTGCCGAAAACGGCGCCCTGCTGATTGGCCTGCTGTTTGGCTACACGCTCTGCTATATGCCGACGCTGGCGCTGACCAACAATATCGCCTTCCACAGCCTGGCGAACGTGGATAAAACCTTCCCGGTGGTGCGCGTGTTCGGCACCATCGGCTGGATCGTGGCGGGCATTTTTATCGGCGTCACCGGCGTGGCGTCCAGCGTCACCATCTTCCAGGTGGCGGCGGCAAGCTCCGTGCTGCTGGCTCTCTACAGCCTGACGCTGCCGCACACGCCGGCTCCGGCGAAAGGCCTGCCGGTCAGGGTGCGGGATCTCTTCTGCGCGGATGCCTTCGCGCTGCTCAAAACCCGCCACTTTTTCGTCTTCTCCGTCTGCGCGATGCTGATCTCCGTCCCGCTGGGAACCTACTACGCCTATACCGCCTCGTATCTGGCGGATGCGGGTATTGCGGACGTCAGCACCGCCATGTCCTTCGGGCAGATGTCTGAGATCTTCTTCATGCTGGTTATCCCGCTGCTGTTCCGCCGCCTGGGCGTGAAGGTGATGCTGCTGATCGGCATGCTGGCGTGGTTCGTGCGTTATGCCATGTTCGCGCTGGGCGTCAGCGAGGAGGGACGCATCCTGCTCTATCTCGGCATTCTGCTGCACGGCGTCTGCTACGATTTCTTCTTTGTCGTCGGCTTTATCTATACCGACCGGGTCGCCGGTGAAAAGGTTAAAGGTCAGGCCCAGAGCATGATCGTAATGTTTACCTACGGCATCGGCATGCTGCTCGGCTCGCAGATTTCCGGCGCGCTCTATAACCGCCTGGTGGCCGGGCAGGCCGTGCCGCAGGCGTGGGTGACATTCTGGTGGATCCCGGCGGTGGCTGCCGCGGCGATCGCGCTGATTTTCCTTCTCACGTTTAGGTATGACGATGACAAGGCGTAACGTTCTGGAGGTGGTATGAAAACGATTAAGGGACCGGGTATTTTTCTGTCGCAGTTTATTGGTGAGAAAGCGCCATTCAACACGCTCGACGGGCTGGCCGAGTGGGCCGCGGCGAAGGGCTACAGGGCGGTGCAGATCCCCTGCAATCATCCGCACATTTTTGATGTCGAGAAAGCCGCAGAGAGCCAGGCCTACTGCGATGAAATCACCGCCAGGCTGGCCGCTCACGGGCTGGTCATCAGCGAGCTGTCGACCCATCTGGAAGGGCAGCTCGTGGCGGTGAACCCGGTTTACAGCGACGCGTTTGACCACTTCGCCCCCGCGTCCGTGCGCGGTGACGATGCGGCGCGCCGGGCGTGGGCAACGGAAAAGCTGATGCAGGCGGCGGTGGCGTCCGCCCGGCTAGGCCTGAAGGCCCATGCCACCTTCTCCGGCTCGCTGGCGTGGCCGTTTTTCTACCCCTGGCCGCCGCATAACGAGCAGCGTTTTCAGGAAGCGTTTCAGGAACTGGCTAACCGCTGGCGGCCGATTCTGGACGCCTTCGACGAGCAGGGCGTTGACGTCTGCTTTGAGCTGCATCCGGGGGAAGATCTGCACGACGGCGTGACCTTCGAGCGTTTTCTTGCCCTGGTGGATAACCATTCGCGCTGCAACATCCTCTACGACCCGAGCCATATGCTGCTGCAGCAGATGGATTATCTGACCTTCATCGACATCTACCATAAGCGTATTAAAGCGTTTCACGTTAAGGACGCCGAGTTTCGCCCCAGCGGGCGCAGCGGCGCTTACGGCGGCTATCAGCCGTGGATCGGCCGCGCCGGGCGCTTCCGGTCGCTCGGCGACGGGCAGATCGACTTCCGGGGCATCTTCAGCAAGCTGACCCAGTACGACTACGACGGCTGGGCGGTGCTGGAGTGGGAGTGCTGCCTGAAGGACGGCGATACCGGCGCGAGGGAGGGCAGCGAGTTTATACGCCGCCATATTATTCCCGTTTCCGGACGCGCGTTTGATGATTTTGCCGCAGGGGGCAACGATGATTAACGTCGGCATTATCGGCAGCGGGTTTATTGGCCCGGCGCATATCGAGGCGCTCAGGCGCCTCGGGTTTGTGCAGGTGGTGGCGCTCTGCGACGGATCGTTTACCCGGGCGCAGGAGAAAGCGCGCCAGCTTAACGTGCCGCACGCCTGCGGCAGCGTGGAGGAGCTGCTCGCGTACCCCGATCTGCACGTGGTGCACAACTGCACGCCGAACCACCTGCACGCGGAGATCAACCGCAAGATCCTGCGCGCGGGCAAGCACGTATTTTCCGAAAAACCGCTGTGCATGACCCCGGAAGAGGCGCGCGAGCTGGTGGCACTGGCGGAGCAGGCGGGCGTGGTGCACGGCGTGAGCTTCGTCTATCGCCAGTTTGCGATGGTGCGCCAGGCGGCGAGCATGATGCGCGCGGGCAGCGTCGGGCGGCTGTTTGCCTCGCACGGCAGCTATTTGCAGGACTGGATGCTGCTGGAAACCGACTACAACTGGCGGGTGGATGCAGCCCTCGGCGGCGCATCGCGGGCGGTGGCGGATATCGGCTCCCACTGGTGCGATACGGTGCAGTTCGTGACCGGCAGGCGTATTACAGAGGTAATGGCCGACTTATCCATCGTCTGGCCGACGCGTAAGGCCAGCGTGGGGGGAAACCAGACCTTCTCCCACGACGAGCGGGCGGAGTATGAAGACAAACCGGTTACCACCGAAGATTTTGGTTCGGTGCTGTTCCGCTTTGACGACGGCAGCAAGGGCAGCTTTAGCGTCTCGCAGGTGAGCGCCGGGCGCAAAAACCGCCTGACGTTTGAGGTAAACGGCAGCGAGCGGTCCGTCGCGTGGGATCAGGAAATCCCCCAGCGGCTGTGGATCGGCCATCGCGCGCAGGCCAACCAGGCGCTGAGCGACGATCCGGGGCTGATGAACCGCGATGTGGCCGACAGCGCCCACTTCCCCGGCGGGCACATTGAAGGCTGGCCGGATGCCTTCAAAAATATGATGGCGCAGTTCTACCGGGCGGTACAGGCGGGCGCGATGCCGGAGGCGCCGCAGTTCGCAACCTTCCATGACGGCGCAAACGTGATGTATATCATTGATGCCATTGTGAAAAGCCATCAGCAGCAGCGCTGGGTGCGCGTTGAACAATGACGCGTTGCCCGGTTCGCCGGGCAACAAATTTATGATAGCCTGCACTAAACGCTAACCGCAGGATGTATCGTCGCTATGTCAATTCAGAAAATCGCTCAGCTGGCCGGGGTATCCGTGGCGACGGTCTCCCGCGTGCTGAATAACAGCGATACGGTGAAGGCGAAAAACCGCGAGCGCGTTATGCAGGCGATCAGGGAGAGTAACTACCAGCCCAATCTGCTGGCGCGTCAGCTGCGCACCGCCCGCAGCTATATGATCCTGGTGATGGTCTCGAACATTGCCAACCCGTTCTGCGCCGAGGTGGTTAAGGGGATCGAAGCCGAGGCGGAGAAGAACGGCTACCGGATCCTGCTCTGCAACTCCGGCTCGGATATTGAGCGCTCCCGCTCTGGTCTGAGCCTGCTGTCCGGCAAAATCGTCGACGGCATTATCACCATGGACGCCTTCTCGAAGCTGCCTGAACTGGCGGCCCTCATCGGCAGCGCGCCGTGGGTGCAGTGCGCGGAATACGCGGATGCGGGGGCGGTTTCCTGCGTGGGGATTAACGACGTCGATGCCTCCCAGCACGTCGTGAGCCAGCTTGCCGACGGCGGGCGCAAACGTATCGCCCTGATCAACCACGACCTCAGCTATAAGTATGCGCGCCTGCGCGAGCGCGGCTATAAAAGCGTCATTCACCTGCGGGATCTCGACTATCAGGCGGTGGAGTACGCCAGCGAGCTCAGCTCCGGCGCGGGCATGGCGGCGATGCAAAATCTGCTGAAGGAAAATCCGCCGGATGCGGTATTTGCCGTTTCCGATACGCTGGCGGCGGGCGCGCTGCGCGCCATTCAGCAGGCAGGGCTGCGGGTGCCCGAGGATATCGCGGTTGTTGGTTTTGACGGCACCGAGCTGGCGGAGATGATTTCACTCACCACCATCGAGCAGCCCTCGCGGGATATCGGGCGCAAGGCGGTCGATCTGCTCTTGAATAAGATCGACAACCCGGATGCGCCCACGGAAAGGGTGATGATGGGCTGGCGCTTTATTTCCCGCGCCAGCGCCTGATTATTTAGCGATAACGCCCGCCAGGGAGCGAATATCGTTCCCGGTTGGCGACTGGTGAATGCGCAGGCCAAATTCATCCACCACCGCGAATATATGGTCGAAAATGTCGGCCTGAATATCTTCATATTCCGCCCAGATGACCGTGTTGGTGAAGGCATATATTTCAATCGGCAGGCCGTTGGCATCCGGCGCCAGCTGGCGCACCATCAGCGTCATATCTTTGCGAATGCGCGGATGGTTACGCAGATATTCGTTCAGGTAGGCGCGGAAGGTGCCGATATTGGTCATCTTGCGCAGGTTTAATACCGATTCCCCTTCGCCGTTCTGCTGATTCCACAGGTTAATTTCCTCATGGCGCGCGGCCAGATAGGGCTTCAGCAGCTTCGCCTGAATCAGCTTCTGCTGCTCCTGCTCGTCGAGGAAGTGAATGCTGGTGGTGTCGATATTCAGGCTGCGCTTGATGCGGCGGCCGCCGGAGGCGGACATGCCGCTCCAGTTGATGAACGCGTCGGAGACCAGCGCCCACGTCGGGATGGTGGTGATGGTGTTATCGAAGTTGCGCACCTTCACGGTGGTCAGGCCGATGTCCGTCACCGTGCCGTTGGCGCCGTATTTCGGCATCTCCAGCCAGTCGCCGAGCTTGAGCATGTCGTTGGCGGAGAGCTGAATACCGGCAACCAGCCCCAGAATGGGGTCTTTAAATACCAGCATTAATACCGCCGCCATGGCGCCCAGGCCGCTTATCAGAATGGCGGGAGACTGGCCGATCAGCAGGGAGATAATTAAGATCCCCACCAGAATGGCGCTCACCAGCTTGATGCCCTGGAATATCCCCTTCAGCGGCAGCTGTGACGCGGTGGCCATTTTCTGCGACAGGTTAAAAATCACGTCCAGCAGCGAGAAGAAGGAGAGCAGGGCATATACCATCACCCACAGTTTCGCGCAGGTGGTGAGCATTTCCGCCGCTTCGCTGCCTTTTTGCAGCCACAGAACCGCCTGAACGTTGACGATTATCCCCTGAAGGGTAAACGCCAGACGGTGAAATAGCTTGTTCTGGGTAATGATCTGCAGCCATAAATGGCTGCTGGCCCGCGCGCGTTTCTCGAAGGCGCGAAGCACCACTTTGTGCAGAATAAAATGAACGATAAGGGCAGTAAGAAAAATAATACCAAAGATAATCACTAAAGAGGTGGTGTGATTAATTTCAATCCCTAACTCTTCAACCTGAGCAATTAATTCCTGCATAACGTCTCCTGTATTGATGCAGCCCCATAATGGCGGCTGCGGATCTATTATGCAAATTCGACGGCTTATTTGGCCGCCTGACAGGCCTTCACTGCCGGCAGGCGCAGGCGATGGCGCATGCACAGCGTCGCCAGCGCCAGGATCGCCATCAGGCCGGTCTCCACCATAAGGAAGACGTTAATGGCCTGGGTATAATCGCCGTGATCATTATGCAGCCCGTGCAGCAAAATCGCGCCGAAAATGGCCGGGCCAAGCCCCAGCGCGGCCTGCTGCAGCGTGCTTAAAATCGCGCTCGCGGCCCCCGCGTCGTCGGGCTGGATATCGCGCATCCCGATGCGATAGAAGCTGTTCACGATCAGCGCCTGCCCGTAACCCACCAGCCCGGTGGCGGGAGCCAGCGTCAGCGCGGTATTTTGCATTCCCCAGTAGCGGAACGTGGCCATCAGCGCCAGCAGGCCGACTATCTGAACGGCCAGCCCGCTCAGCAGGATGGCGCTGGTGCTGTAGCGGGCAATCAGGCGTGGGGCGAACCAGGCGGAAATAAAATAGGTCACCCCCAGCGCGATAAAGCTGTTCCCGGACTGCCACGGCGCCATCTCCAGGCCGCTCTGCATGGTCAGCGCCATGCAGAACATAAACCCGGACCAGACGCTGAAAAAGAGCATCGCAATTAATACGCCAAAACGAATGCTGGGAAGCTGAAGCAGGCGCGGCGGGATCAGCGGATGTGCGTCATCGCGCTCTTTTTTACGCGCGTTCAGCACCATCAGGTATCCCAGCGGGATAATCGCTATCAGCGCGGCCTTCAGCGGCCACGACCAGTGCTGCTGCGGGCCGAGCGCCATCGGGAACAGCAGGCAGCAGAGAATAAGCGCCAGCAGGACGGTGCCGGTCCAGTCGATGCGCGACGGCGTTTCGCGACGGGTTTCCGGCACGTAGCGACGGCTCAGCGCCAGCACCGCCAGGCAAATCGGTACGTTTATAAAGAAGGCGTTGCGCCAGCCCAGCCCGGCGATATCCGCCGATACCAGCCACCCGCCGCCCATCTGGCCGACGATAAACGCAATCCCGCCGATGCCGCCGAAGAGGCTGATGGCTTTGGCATGCGCGGTGCCTTTGAGCGTCACGTGCAGCGTGGCCAGAATTTGCGGCATTATCAGCGCCGCGCCTGCGCCCTGAACGATTCGCGCGGCCAGCAGCTGTTCAATGTTGCCCGCCATGCCGCACAGCAGCGAGGCCAGGCCAAAGCTCGCCACGCCCCACATAAACAGGCGACGGCGGCCAAGGTTATCCCCCAGCCTGCTGCCGGGTGCCAGGCAGACGGCAAAGGCCACCCCGTAAAGCGCGACAATCAGCTCCAGCTCGGTGGCGGTGGCGTGTAAGGAGCGCGTGATGGCGTCCAGCGCGACGTTCGTTATCGAGGTATCAATCAGCGGCAGCATCTGGCCGGTTAACAGCAATATCAGGCCTGCGCGACCCGGTGAAACAACTGACGTATTCATGGTGACTCCATTGCGTCAAACAGCGTAGAGTCGTAGCATCAACCATCTGATAAACGGGTACCAGTTCTTGCTTATACTGGTATTGCCACTACCATGCAGGAGCATTTATGGCGCTGATGTCTGAACCCGTCGTCTCTCTCCAGGATGACACCCGCAAGCAGCTGGGCGCTTTTCTGCGCGCCCGGCGCGAGAGCCTCGATCCCCAGCGCCTCGGCCTGCCGCGCAGCGGTCGCCGCCGCACGCCGGGGCTGCGCCGTGAGGAGGTAGCGATGCTCGCTGACGTCGGCGTGACCTGGTACACCTGGCTGGAGCAGGGCCGGGACGTCAACCCGTCGAGCGCGGTGATGGCCGCCGTGGCGAAAGCGCTGCAGTGCACCCCGACCGAGGCCCGACATCTTTTCGTGCTGGCGGGTTTGCCGCCGGGCGAGGCCCCGCAGGCGGTCTGCTGCGAGGGCATCAGCGAAGGCACGCGCCGCCTGCTCGATACCCTGATGCCGAAGCCTGCCAGCATCCAGAAACCGAATTTCGATATCGTGGCGTGGAATGCGAGCTTCGGGCACCTGATGGGCGTTGATTTCAATGACATCCCCCCGGAAGACCGCAACTGTATTTACCTGTTCCTCACCCATCCGGCGTGGCGCGCGCGGCTCGGCAAGCGCGACGACGTGCTGCCGGTTTTTGTCTCCTACTTCCGCGCGGCGATGGCCGAGCACCGTGGCGACCCGCTCTGGGAAGCGAAGCTGGCGCGCTTCTTTGCGGTGTCTGAGGAGTTTAAAGCCCTGTGGCACCAGCGCAACGACGTGCGCGGCGTGGAGAACCAGCTCAAGCTGTTTACCCATCCGGAGCTGGGAGATTTTACGCTGCAGCAGATGTACTGGTACTCCGCGCCGCGAAACGGCTCGCGGCTGCTGGTCTATTTACCGGTGGACGAGGCGGGGGAGAGGGCGATGGCGTGGCTGGAGGCGCGGGGGAAATAATTTTTTGCGAGACGCTTTCAGGGAAATGACGCGGATTCGGCCCAGACCGCTAAAAGCAGGTAAGGTAGGTCAGGAAAGGCAAAATTAGCCTTTAATGCAAATTGCCTTATATGCTAATATTATCAGGGATGATACGCCGTGTTCAGACTTGTGGTTCATGAGGCCGTCAGAGAAGAGATCCTCTCATTGCCTGCGGGGGTACAGGCGAAGCTGATTCGCCAGCTTGATAAATTACGCACTAACCCGACCGTACTACGGGAGCCTGACAGCAAGCCGTTACCCCATGGCTTGTTTGAAATAAGAACCGTCGGGCTGATCCACAGCCGTGGGATCTACGTATACCAGCGGGAAAGGACCATTTTTCTGCTGCGAGTGTTTATCAAGAAAACGCAAAAAACGCCCATCGCTGAACTTCGTCTGGCATTGAAACGACAACAGGAGATGTTGGATGAGCAAGAAGATTATTGACTGGGACGTATTAAGAGCAGAGCTGCTAAGCGATTCTGCGGTGCGGGATTCTTTTGATGCTGAAGCGCGCAAGGAACGCCTGCGAAAGATGCTGGCGCAGTGGCGCGACCATGCAGGCCTGACGCGCGCTCAGGTGGCGGAGCGTATGGGCGTCAGCGCACCGACGGTATCAAGAATGGAAGCGAATATTACCCGGGCGAGTCTTGATACGTTAACGCGTTATGCTCTGGTATGCGGGGTAAAGCATCCGCAGATAACGCTTTACTGAAAACAGGCACGCCGGTACCCGGCGTGCCTGAAGCGCTTAGCACTCCGTCACAATCGTGCTCAGCGGCAGGCGAGACTTCGGCAGCGTGGCGTTGAAATCCTCCACGCTGTGATGCCCAACCGGCACCACCACCAGGCTGGTGAAGCCTTTCTCTTTCAGGCCGAACTCTTCGTCGAGGATAGCGGCATCGAAGCCTTCAATCGGCACCGCGTCCAGGCCCATCGCGGCCACGCCCAGCAGGAAATTACCGACGTTCAGGTAAACCTGCTTCGCCATCCACTGGTCGTCATCTTTCAGATCGACGCGGTGCATGTCGGCAAAATAGCAGCGGCCTTTATGGTTCGCGGCTTTCGCTTCTGGGGTGTTAAAACGACCGTCGGCCTCTTCCTGATCGACCACGCGCTCAAGCCAGGCGTCGTCCATCGCGGTTTTCGCGCAGAACACCACCACGTGAGAGGCATCCATGATTTTGCGTTCGTTAAACACATAGGTTCCCGCCGCAGATTTTGCCACGCGCGCTTTACCTTCCTCAGTGCTGGCAACAATAAAGTGCCACGGCTGGGAGTTCGTGCTGGATGGGCTGTATTGCAGCAGCGTTTTGATGTTTTCCGCTTCTTCAGCGGTCAGTTTTTTAGCCGGATCGAACGCCTTGGTAGAGTGGCGTTTCAGGGCGACAGAAATGATATCCATAACAACTCCTGGTATTAACATTCGCCCGCTGGCGGGCGTGAAAGGCATGCAGATTACCGCGCGAAGCGGGAAAAGATAAGTGCGATTCGAGCGCTTAACCTGTTCGTTTCAGACGAACAATCAGGCCGGGCGTATCCACTTCTGGTCTTTTTTCGGCAGTTTGTCGACGACCAGATTCCACGAGTCCGCGATCAGGTCGGTGACCAGTTCGGGCGTGATGTCGTCGGTGCCGTAAACGGAGATCCAGTGCTTTTTATTCAGATGGTAACCGGGCTCAACGCCGCGGTAGATCTGCTGATTTAACAGTGATTTTTCCGGATCCGATTTGAGGCTGACGTGAGGCCGTCCGCGGACGGTAGCCATCAGCATAAAAATCTTGCCGCCAACCTTAAACACGTCGTACTCGGGGCCAAACGGCCAGCAGTGTTCGGTAAAAGGCATCTCCAGCGCCACGCGTTTTGCGTGCTCCTGCAGTGATTTACTGTCCATCGTTATCTTCCTGGGCAAGCCCGCGCCACATGGCCTCAAAGCCCAGCGCTTTAAAATCAAGGGCACGGGACGGATCGCGGGTGGCAAACTCCATGGTGGTTTCCGCCAGCGATAAGAAAATGGCATCACCGAAGGTGCGGAACTCGTCAGACATAAACACCGGCCGGACCGAACGACGACACAGCTCGTGTAGCTCCGGGAACATGTCTTTCACCGCCTGCTCCGTTTCGGCGTTCAGCTTTTCACTGACGCCGATCTGGCGGATGGCCGCATGCGCCACGGGGTTACGAATGCCCCAGTCCACGTAGCTGTTCCAGATATTTCGGGTGTGCTCTTTCGGCAGGGTGATGGTGCGATCGAGGTTCGCCAGCATGGTCTGGCAGAGATCCTGCTTCAGGTGCAGGTAGAGGGCATTCAGCAGATCGTCTTTGGTAGCGAAGTAGCGAAACAGCGTACCTTCAGCGACGCCCGCGTTACGGGCGATTAACGCCGTTGAGGCGGCAATACCTGACTGCGCAAATGCAGCGGTTGCTGCTTCCAGTAAGGCCTGTTTTTTATCTTCACTCTTCGGACGTGCCACTAAATTTTTCCTCCCGTCAATTGTAAAAACCCCGATTGAACCACGAGCTTTGTTACGCCGCAACGCGGAATGTCAAAGATCGAAAACCTTCTTGACGACGTAAGCTTCCTATCTATAATGAGTGCTTACTCACTCATAATCAAGTGTCACCTGCGCAATCCACCGGACGGGGCGCGTTGGCGGGTCAGGACATGAAAAAGCCTCTATTCATCTGCGTGGTGTTAGTCATGATTATTGCTTCAGCTGCCAGTTTACCGTTTGTTCTGAATGCCGGATTTGGCCAGCCACCGCAGGGTGCGCAGCTTACCGAAGTGGAAGCCTCACCGCAGTATCGCGACGGGAAATTCCACAACACGCTCCCTACGCCGGGCTTTACCGGGCAACAAAATATGCTGGTGGCGTGGTGGCAGTTCCTGACCCGTAAAACCGAAAACGCCCGTCCCGCGCAGCCGCTGCCGCTGGTGAAAACCGATCTCGCGAGCCTGCCGCCTGAGCAGGACACGCTGGTGTGGCTCGGCCACTCGTCCTGGTATATGCAGCTGGCGGGACAACGCATCCTGATCGATCCGGTTCTGGGTAACTACGCTGCGCCGTTTTCTTTCCTCAATAAAGCCTTTGCGGGGGAGTACCCGTGGAGCGCGCAGAGTATGCCCGAAATTGACCTGCTCATTATCTCTCACGATCACTACGACCATCTGGATTACGCCACCATCCGGGCGTTACTGCCGAAGGTAAAGCGCGCGGTAACGCCGCTGGGCGTGGGATCGCATCTGCGCTACTGGGGGATGGATCCGGCGATCGTCAGCGAGCGCGACTGGAACCAGTCGGTGCACATTACCGATGATCTGACGGTGCACGTGCTGCCGGCGCGCCACTTCTCCGGGCGCGGCATTAAGCGTGACCAGACCCTGTGGGGCAGCTTTATGTTTGTCACCCCGGCGCAGAAGATCTACTACAGCGGTGACTCGGGCTATGGCCCGCACTTCAAAGCCATCGGCGAGCAGTTCGGCGGGGTGGACCTTGCCATCATGGAAAACGGCCAGTACGACCAGGACTGGAAGTACATCCACATGCACCCGGAAGAAACCGCGCAGGCCTCGGCGGATCTGAATGCCAAAGCGGTCGTGCCGGGGCATAACGGACGTTTCGTGCTGGCGAAGCACACCTGGAACGATCCGCTGATCCAGCTGGCGAGAGCCAGTAAGGATAAAAACTACCGGCTGCTGACGCCGGAGCTGGGCGAGCCCGTTCGGGTGAGTGATACCACGCAAGAATTTCGCGAGTGGTGGGAATAATGTTCAAGCGAGAAGCAGAGGGGGAGAGCAGTATGACGATTTCCGCTCAGGTCATTGAAACCATTGTCGAATGGATCGATGACAATCTACACCAGCCGTTACGCATCGAGGAGATTGCCCGCCACGCGGGTTACTCAAAATGGCATTTGCAGCGGCTGTTTATGCAGTACAAAGGCGAAAGTCTGGGGCGCTACATCCGCGAACGCAAGCTGCTGCTGGCGGCGCGCGATCTGCGTGAATCAGATGAACGCGTCTACGACATCTGCCTGCGCTACGGCTTTGACTCGCAGCAGACGTTTACGCGCATCTTCACCCGCACCTTCCACCAGCCGCCCGGCGCGTACCGCAAAGAGAATCATAGTCGGGCGCACTGAAATACCTCTCTCGTCACCCTCTCCCCAAAGGGGTTAGGGTGAGGGGACAAACCCTTCCTGGCAGCGATAATTCACCCTCTCCCTACTAAACGTCCTTCGACTGTAATAATTTGATGATATTGCAAATCATTAACATTTGCATTAGCGTTAGTGCCAAATTTCGTTCTGGAACAAGCATTAATGAAAAGGGTATGGAGTGGGTTGCTGATGGGGATCGGCGCGCTGCCCGCCGTGGCGGCAACGTGCGAACAGTCGTCCCTGCTGGGAGACGTTCAGGGAAAGTTTGACGCCAGCGGAGAAGTCTGCTTTTTGCTGCCCGAGCTGGGTGAAAATTACGTTTCCGCCACGCTGAACGGCGTGACGGATGCACGCCTGCTGGACGAGCAAAACCGCCGCATCCGTACGCTGGTCGAAAGCGGGCCTGCGGATGGTGAGCACACGCTGCTTTTTGCCCTGCCGGTGAAGCAGGGCACCTCCCTGCTGCTGCGCGGCGAGGCGGGCAAGCCGTGGCGTTTTCAGTGGCGCATGAAAGAGACCTCCGCGTTACCGCGCGTGCAGATGCTGGAGCCGGAAAGCCCGACGCTTCGGGCGCTGGCAAAAACGGTGGCTGCCGGTGGCAGTACCGACGCGTTCTGGCAGGCGCAAATCCGGGAGGGAACGCCGATGGTGGAGCCGGTGGACGCGCGCCACAGGCGTGTGACCTTCCTGTGGCGCGGCGCGCGGAATAACGTCTTTATTCTCGGCTCTCCGGCGGGGGATCACGATCCGCTGTTCAGACTGGGCAACAGCGACGTCTGGTTCCGCAGCTACGTGGTGCCCGCCGACACGGTGATGCAGTACAAGCTCGCGCCCGATGTGCCGATCGTTGAGGGCTCCCCTCGCGACCAGCGCCGCGCGATCCTGGTGAGCGCGCAGGCCGATCCGCTTAATCCGAACGCCTTTGGGGAACAGAAGTCCGATCGCTGGAATCGCTCATCCCTGCTCGATCTCAGCCCGGCGCGCTATTGCTCCGTCCAGGCTACGGCACAGCCGCTGGTGCACGGGACGCTGAGCCGCCAGATGCTGAGCAGCACCATCCTCGGCAATTCTCGCGAAGTGACGATCTACAAACCGCGCGGCGCACAGCCCGCACGCTGGACGTTAATCCTCTTCGACGGACAGATTTATCAGGACGAGTATCATTTTGCCAACGCGCTGGATGGTCTGATTGCCCGCCATCGCCTGCCGGCGATTAACGTGGTTTTTATCGACAGCCTCGATCATGCCCGACGCGGCAAGGAGCTGCCGCCGAACCCGGATTTCGCCGATTTTATGGCGCACGAGCTGCTGCCGTGGCTGCGCGGGCAGGGCATTGCGATGCAGCGGCAGAAAACGGTGCTGGCGGGGTCAAGCTACGGGGGCATTGCGTCGTCATGGGTGGCGCTGCGCTACCCGCGCCTGTTTGGCAACGTGCTGAGCCTTTCCGGCTCTTACTGGTGGGCGCCAAAGGGCGAAGCGCCCGGCTGGCTGACGCGTCAGTACCAGCAGTCGCCGCACTATCCGGTACGCTTCTGGCTTCAGGCCGGGAAGTTTGAAACCGCGGGGCCGGGCGGCGGCATTTATCGTACCACCCTGGATTTTGAACAGATTCTGCGGGAGAAAGGCTACCGCGTCAGCTTCCATCCGTGGTCCAGCGGGCACGACTATGCGGCCTGGTGTGAAGCGCTGATCCACGGGATGCGCGATTTCACCGGCTTACGACGCCAGTGAAAACCAGCGGCGCCAGACGAAACGCAGGATAAAGAACTCGATGGCGCCGAGCGCTAAAAACCACAGGCAGAACAGGATGGTGTAAAGCTGATTCAGATCGACCATGTGAAAGGTCTGAACCAGCTTTTGTGCCAGCACCAGCCCAAGCGACGGCGCGGGTAACAGCAGGCAGGAGAGCAGGGCCAGCAATAAGATGCCTCCCGCGGTAAGCAGCGATTCTAACGGGTGTTTCATCGTAATGTTAATCGTCAGTTAAAAATGTCATTGTCCGGCATCCTGAAACGTAAAGCAATATAATCCCGGCGGGCAAAATTGAGTCAAAGGCCACCGTTATTCTGCGAATAAATAACCAGAAAAGAATATTATTCCCGGGGCGATTAAATTAATATCGCGTTATGTAAATAAACGTATTTCTTACGAAAATAATTTTACAAAGCTATAGGTGCTATAGCCAATTAACGTGGCAATAACAATGGCTGCGACAATGTATAACGCCAGGCGCCGTCCGCGATAAATACCAAACATGCTTCCTCCTCGTTTAATGTTGGTTTAGAAATATTTTGTAAAAATCAGCGCGTAGAAATAATTTTAATCAGTTTTGAATAACCTGGTAGTCATTATATTGCGGTAGATCAATTTAACCCGCAAGACTTAAAAATGAATTAATTAAAGCCAGAAAGGAATTCCGGCTTCCGTCCACCGGATATTGAAGGAAAAATACCATGACCAAAAAAAATCTCTCACAGAATATGCCACCCGCAGGCGGGCAGGCGTACCAGCAGTCCGTCGAGCAGGTACTTGCTCACACCCGTAGCCAGGCCAGCGGCCTGGACCGGGCAGACGCGCAGGCGCGTTTGCAAAAACATGGCCCTAACGCGCTGCCGGAGAAAAAAGGCAAGCCGGGCTGGCTGCGTTTTCTCGCGCATTTTAACGACGTGCTGATTTATGTTCTGCTGGCGGCTGCCGTTTTAACGGCGGTAATGGGGCACTGGGTCGATACGCTGGTCATTCTTGGCGTGGCGGTCATCAATGCCTTAATTGGCCACATTCAGGAAAGCAACGCGGAAAAATCACTGAAGAGTATTCGCAATATGCTCTCCAGCGAAGCGCGCGTTATTCGCAACGGCAACCATGAAACGATACCGACGACGGAAATCGTCCCGGGCGATATTATTGTTTTACGCGCGGGGGATCGTATTCCGGCGGATATGCGTTTAATTGAAGCGCATAATTTACGCGTTGAAGAGGCGATTCTGACCGGTGAATCCACGGTCGTGGACAAACACACCAATCCGCTGAGCGGCGAATTACCGCTGGGCGACCGCACGAACCTGGTTTTCTCCGGCACGACGGTAAGCGCGGGCGGTGGCGTCGGCGTGGTAATTGCCACCGGGCAGGAGACGGAACTCGGCCACATCAACCAGATGATGGCGGGCATCGAAAAACACCGCACGCCGCTGCTGGTGCAGATGGATAAGCTGGGCAAGGCGATCTTCGCCATTATTCTGGCGATGATGGCCGCGCTGTTTATCTTCAGCCTGGCGTTCCGCGAGATCCCGATGGGCGAGCTGCTGCTCTCTCTGATCAGCCTGGCGGTGGCCTCCGTACCGGAAGGTCTGCCAGCGATCATCTCCATCATCCTCTCCCTCGGCGTACAGGCGATGGCGCGCAAGCGGGCCATCATCCGCAAGCTGCCTACGGTTGAAACCCTGGGCGCGATGACCGTGGTCTGCTCGGACAAAACCGGCACCCTGACCATGAACGAGATGACGGTCAAAGCCATCATCACCGCTGACGCCTGCTACCGCGTGGACGGCAACAGCTACGAGCCGGTGGGCAATATCTACCTGGAAGGCAGCGACGAGCCGGTGCAGATCCAGCCGGGCACCGTGCTGGAGCAGTACCTGCGCACCGTTGACCTGTGTAACGACAGCCAGCTGATTCAGGACGAGCGCGGTCTGTGGGGCATCACCGGTGGGCCTACCGAGGGCGCGCTGAAGGTGCTGGCGGCGAAAGCCCGCCTGGCGCCGGTCATGACCACGCTGGTTAACAAGATCCCGTTCGACTCGCAGTACAAGTACATGAGCACCCACTACCAGATTGGCGGTGAGGAGCAGATTTTAATCACCGGCGCGCCGGACGTGATTTTCGCCCTGTGCGCGCAGCAGCTGACCCGTAACGGTGCGGAAGCCTTCAGCCTGGGCTACTGGGAAGCCGAGATGGAGCGCTACGCGCGTCAGGGGCTGCGCATGGTGGCGGCAGCATTCAGGCCGGCAAACGGCGAGCAGGCGCTGACGCACGACGACCTGAGCCACGGCCTGATCTTCCTCGGCATCGCCGGGATGATGGATCCGCCGCGCCCGGAAGCGATTGACGCAATCGGCGCCTGCCAGCAGGCGGGGATCCGCGTGAAGATGATCACCGGGGATCACCCGCAGACGGCGATGAGCATCGGCCAGATGCTGGGGATCACCAACAGCGAGCAGGCGGTGACCGGCTATCAGCTGGAAAAAATGGACGACGCCGAGCTGGCGGATGCGGCGGTGAAGTATGACATCTTCGCCCGAACCAGCCCGGAGCATAAGCTGCGCCTGGTGAAAGCGCTGCAGGAGAAAGGTGAAATCGTCGGCATGACCGGCGACGGCGTGAACGATGCCCCGGCGCTGCGTCAGGCCGACGTGGGCATCGCGATGGGCATCAAAGGCACCGAAGTGACCAAAGAGGCGGCGGACATGGTCCTGACGGACGATAACTTCGCCACTATCGCCAGCGCGGTGAAAGAGGGGCGTCGCGTTTACGACAACCTGAAGAAGACCATCCTGTTCATCATGCCGACCAACCTGGCGCAGGGGCTGCTGATTGTGATTGCGCTGCTGGCGGGGAACATCATTCCGCTGACGCCGGTGCTGATCCTGTGGATGAACATGGCGACCTCCGCCACGCTCTCCTTCGGCCTGGCGTTTGAAGCCGCCGAGCGCAACATTATGCGCCGCCCGCCGCGCCAGACCGGGCAGCACGTGATGGACGCCTACGCCGTCTGGCGCGTGGCCTTCGTCGGCACCATGATCGCCATCGCCGCCTTTGCGCTCGAAGCCTGGCTGGCCCCGCGCGGCCACAGCGCGGAGTTCATCCGCACCGTGCTGCTGCAGATGCTGGTCTGCGCCCAGTGGGTGTACATGATTAACTGCCGCAACACCGAAGGGTTCTCCCTGAACCGCGGCCTGCTGGCGAACAAAGGGATCTGGCTGGTAACGGGCGTACTGTTCCTGCTCCAGGCGGCCATTATCTACCTGCCGTTTATGCAGATGCTGTTCGGCACCGAAGCGCTGCCGCTGCGCTACTGGTTCGTGACGCTTGCGGTAGCGGGCGTGATGTTCTTCGTCGTCGAAATCGAGAAGCGACTCACCCGCAGGTTCCGTAAGGCTGCATAACTAAAACCTTACCCCTCACCCTGCCCTCTCCCCAAAGGGGAGAGGGTGTTTACGTACCCTCTCCCCTTTGGGGAGAGGGTTAGGGTGAGGGGAAAATACTGAGGTACTCCCATGAAACTCCCGCTCCTGTTCGCACTCCTCGCCGCTACCCTGCAGCCCGCCTTTGCCGCCGCCATCCCCGTTCGCGTTGCCACCGTGGAGCAGATCGACCACGCCGCCGGGCGCCAGATCCCGGGCCGCATCGAAGCCATCCACACCGTTGAGCTGCGCGCGCGCACGGAAGGCGTGATAACTAAAATCAACTTCCGCGACGGGCAGTACGTCAAAAAAGGTGACGTGCTGTTTGAGCTGGACGACGCCGAGCCGCGCGCCGCCGTGCGTCTGGCGCAGGCCGAGGTAAGAAGCGCCGAAGCCACGCTGCGTCAGGCGCAGCAGCAGCTTTCCCGCTTTGAAAGCCTGGGCAGCAGCAACGCCATCAGCCGCCACGACGTGGACAACGCCCGCATGCAGCGCGACGTTGCCAGCGCCGCCCTCGAGCAGGCGAAAGCCCGGCTGGAGACCCGCAACGTCACCCTTAACTACACGCGCATCACCTCACCGATTGACGGCCGCGTGGGGCACAGCAGCTTCCACGTCGGTAGCCTGGTCAACCCCGCAAGCGGCGTGCTGGTGGAGGTGGTGCAGCTCGATCCCATCCGCATCGCCTTTGCGCTGGAAGAGGGCGCGTTTGCCACCAAAGCCGGACAGCATGCGGATATCGGCGCCATGAAACAGGCCTGGCAGGCCGTTATTGACAGCAACGGCGAGCGCATCAGCGGCGAGCTGACGTCGGTGGATAACCGCATCGACCCGCGCACCGCCAGCGTGATGCTGCGCGCCGAGTTCGCCAACCCGCGCCATCAGCTGCTGCCCGGCGGCAATGCGAATGTGTTTCTGCGACCCGTCAGCAAACAGCCCGTGCTGACCCTGCCAGCCGCCGCGGTCCAGCAGAACGGCGACGGGTTCTTTGCCTGGGTGGTTAACGCCGACGGCAAAGCCGAAATGCGTCCGCTGAAAATTGCCGGGCAGATTGGCCAGCAGGTCCAGATCGCCTCCGGCGTGAAGCCCGGTGAGCGAGCGATTGCTGACGGCGCGCAGCGCGTACAGCCCGGCGCTGCCGTCCAGATACTGAATTAAGGAGCCATCATGCTGACGTTTTTCATCAAACGCCCGCGCTTCGCGATGGTGATTGCGCTGGTCATTACCCTGCTGGGGGCCATCGCGCTGAAAATTATTCCGGTGGAGCAGTATCCGCAGATCACGCCGCCGGTGGTCAACGTCTCTGCAAGCTGGCCGGGGGCCAGCTCGGCTGACGTGGCGGAAGCCATCGCTACGCCGCTGGAGACCCAGCTTAACGGCGTGGACCACATGCTTTACATGGAGTCCACCAGCGCTGATGAAGGCACTTACAGCCTGAACATCACCTTCGCGGCGGGTACCGACCCGGATCTTGCCGCCATCGACGTGCAAAACCGCGTGGCGCAGGCCCTGGCGCAGCTGCCCGCCGAGGCGCAGCAAAACGGCGTGCAGGTGCGCAAGCGCGCCACCAACCTGATGATGGGGGTAAGTCTTTACTCACCGAACAACACCCACACGCCGCTGTTCGTCAGCAACTACGCCAGCACCCAGGTGCGCGAGGCGCTGTCGCGTCTGCCGGGCGTCGGGCAGGTACAGATGTTTGGCGCGCGCGACTACAGCATGCGCATCTGGCTGCGCCCGGACCGCATGAACGCCCTGAACGTCACGACCGACGACGTAGCGCAGGCGCTGCGCGAGCAGAACGTGCAGGGCGCGGCGGGCCAGGTCGGCACGCCGCCGGTGTTCAACGGCCAGCAGCAGACCCTGACCATCAACGGGCTGGGGCGACTGAACCAGGCCGAAGAGTTTGCCGACATTATTATCCGCGCGGGGGAGATGGGCCAGCTGGTGCGCCTGAAGGATATCGCCACCATCGAGCTCGGCTCGCGCAGCTACAGCTCCGGCGCGCAGCTGAACGGGCATGACTCCGCCTACCTCGGCATCTATCCGACCCCGTCCGCCAACGCCCTGCGCGTCGCCGACGCGGTGCGCGCGGAGCTGGAGCGCCTCTCGACGCGCTTCCCGGACGACCTGGCGTATGAGGTGAAGTTCGACACCACCACCTTTGTCGCCGCCACCATCAAAGAGATCGGCGTCTCCCTGGCGCTGACGATGCTGGCAGTGGTCGTTGTGGTGTCTCTGTTCCTGCAGAGCTGGCGGGCAACGCTGATTGTCGCCCTCGCCATTCCGGTGTCGCTGGTGGGCACCTTTGCGGTGCTTTACACGCTGGGCTACTCCGCCAACACCCTCAGCCTGTTTGCCATTATTCTGGCGCTGACCATGGTGGTGGATGACGCCATCGTGGTGGTAGAGAGCGTCGAAACGCTGATGGCGGAAGGGCAGAGCCGCACGGCGGCCACCGCCCTGGCGCTGCGCCAGATTGCCGGGCCGGTGATTGCCACGACGCTGGTGCTACTGGCGGTGTTTGTGCCGGTGGCGCTGCTACCGGGGATCGTCGGCGAGCTGTACCGCCAGTTTGCGGTAACGCTCTCCACCGCCGTGACGCTTTCAAGCCTCGTGGCGCTGACCCTGACGCCAGCCCTGTGCGCCATGCTGCTGCGCCCGCGCCCGGCGAAGCCTGCGGCGATTTTCCGCGGGTTCAACCGGGGGCTGGACGCCACGCGCGGCGCCTACACCCGCATCGTAACGATGTTCAACCAGCGCCCGTGGCTGGCGCTGCTGGCCACCGCAGGCGCGGCGGCCGTCGTGGCGTTCAGCTTTACGTCGATGCCAAAGGGCTTCCTGCCGCAGGAGGACCAGGGCTACTTCTTCGCCAGCGTCCAGCTGCCGGAAGCGGCGTCGCTGGAGCGTACCGAGGCGGTGATGACCACCGCGCGCGAGCTGATTGCCAAAAATCCGGCGGTTGAAGACGTGATTCAGGTGTCCGGGTTTAACATCCTCAACGGCACCAGCGCCTCCAACGGCGGGTTTATCTCCATCATGCTGAAGGACTGGAGCGAGCGTCCGCCGCTGGACGAGGTGATGGGCACCCTTCAGCGCCAGCTGCTGGCCCTGCCGGAAGCGACCATCATGACCTTCGCGCCGCCGACGCTGCCGGGGCTGGGCAACGCCTCCGGCTTCGACCTGCGCATACAGGCGCAGGCGGGGCAGAGCCCGGCGGAGCTGGAGCGCGTGACGCGTGAGGTGCTGGCGAAAGCCAACCAGCACCCGCAGCTGAGCCGCGTATTCACCACCTGGAGCAGCAACGTGCCGCAGCTGACGCTGACCGTTGACCGCGAGCGCGCGGCCCGCCTCGACGTGCCGGTGTCCCACATCTTCAGCAGCCTGCAAACCGCCTTTGGCGGCACGCGCGCCGGGGATTTCAGCGTCAACAACCGCGTCTACCACGTGGTGATGCAAAACGAGATGCAGTGGCGCGAGCGCGCGGAGCAAATCAGCGAGCTGTTCGTGCGCGGCAACAGCGGCGAGCGGGTGCGCATGAGCAACCTCGTCACCATCACGCCGACCGTTGGCGCGCCCTTTATCCAGCAGTACAACCAGTTCCCGTCGGTATCGGTGAGCGGCTCGGCAGCACAAGGGGTGAGCAGCAGCACCGCGATGGCGGCGATGGGCGAGATTCTGGCGCAGAGCCTGCCCGCGGGTTATGACTATGCCTGGAGCGGCATGTCATATCAGGAGCAGCAGACCGGCAATCAGGCGATATGGATCGTTCTGGCGGCGGTGGTGATGGCGTGGCTGTTCCTCGTCGCCCAGTACGAGAGCTGGACGCTCCCGGCGAGCGTGATGCTCTCGGTGCTGTTCGCCATCGGCGGGGCGCTGGTCTGGCTGTGGATCGCAGGCTACGCCAATGACGTGTACGTGCAGATTGGCCTGGTGCTGCTGATAGCCCTTGCCGCCAAGAACGCGATCCTTATCGTGGAGTTTGCACGCGCGCGGCGAATGGACGGGATGGCGATCGTTGATGCCGCGCGGGAAGGGGCGTCGCGACGCTTTCGCGCGGTGATGATGACCGCCGTGTCGTTCATTATCGGCGTCCTGCCGATGATGCTGGCAACCGGAGCCGGTGCCCAGAGCCGCCGCATCATCGGCACCACGGTGTTCAGCGGCATGCTGGTGGCGACCGTGGTGGGGATCCTCTTCATCCCCGCGCTGTTCGTGCTGTTCCAGCGCCTGCGCGAGTGGGGGCACGCCCTTACGGACTCGTCGCCCACAGCTCGCTGTGCTTCTGAACCAGAGAAATAAGCGAGCCGCCGTCGGCGATAAAGTCGCGCATGCGCTGCGCCTCGCTCTTGCCCTGCTTTAACAGCAGGGCAATTTCCTTAATCGCGCTCGTTGCGCCGAGCTTCTCGGCCGACGGCGCAACCTGCTCCAGCAGCCACGCTATGTCTTCCGCGACGGTTTTATGCTCGCCGGTATGCACGTCCGTCAGGATCCCCTCCAGCCCGTAGCGGCACGCCTGAAAACGGTTAAAGCGGTACAGCAGAAAATCCCGCTCCTGATGCTTATACGGCCGCGCGGTCAGCAGCCAGTGCGAGGTGGCCTGGATCAGCCCGGCGATATTAATGGCGTGACCGAGCGTCAGCGGCGTATCCATCACCCGCACCTCCACGGTGCCGAAGTGCGGGCTGGGGCGGATGTCCCAGTGCAGATCTTTAATGCTGTCGATCATGCTGGTGGAACTCAGGCGGCGGAAAAGTCCTTCGAACTCCTGCCAGCTGTTGACCCACGGCATCTGGCCGTTGTCCGGGAACCCGGAGAAGATGTTAAGACGCGACGAGGAGAACTTCGTGTCCGTGCCCTGCATGTAGGGGGAGGACGCGGCGAGGGCGATAAAGTGCGGCACGAAGCGCGACAGGCCGTGCAGCAGATAAATGGCGTCGTCCCCGTTTCGGCACCCCACGTGCACGTGCTGGCCGAACACCGTCGCCTGTAAAATCAGATAGCCAAAGCGCTCCAGCGTGACGTTATAGCGCTCATCGTCACACACCTCCTGACGCTGCCACTTCTGGAACGGATGGGTTCCGCCGCCGCAGATCTGAATATGCTGCTCGGACGCCGCGCGCAGGATGCTCTGCTGCATCCCCGAGAGCTGCGCCGCCGCCTGGTCGATGTTCTGGCACACGCCGGTGGCGATTTCGAGCATGCTTTCGGTGATGTCATGTTTGACCTCGCCGCCTTTAATGTCGTCTTTAACGGCAGCGATCAGCGCGGAGGAGTCCTGACTCAGGTCGTAGCCCGGCGGGTTGACGACCTGAAGCTCAAGCTCGATGCCGAGCGTGTAGGGTTCAGAGGATTTGAAATCAGGTAAGGGCATGGCGCACTCCGTTGTCTGTTGTGTGTTGAGTATAGACAACGGACGCGGCTCTCTCTTTTCAGGGGGATAGTCAGTATCAAACACATATGAGAAACTTGCTGCTTCTGAAAAATGTGGTGGGACCCGCTCAATGTCAGAATCATCTCCGAAGTACCATATAAATGAAGGGCTTATCAGCCTCCCTGATGGATATCAGGATCGTACCGTCAACGTTTTCGCGCTGCCTGCCGGGGATGCGCCCGCGTTCAACATTTCCCGCGATGCCCTCAACCCCGGCGAAGCGCTTGCCGCGTATATCGATCGCCAGCTCGCCCTGATGGCAAAACATCTTAAAGGCTGGAAGCAGGGTGAGCGCCGCGCCGCTACGCTTGGCGACAGCCTTTCACAGGGCGAAATCGTCCACGCCAGCTACCTGCGCGACGCGAAGCGCATCTGGCAGCAGCAGGCCGTTTTTAACGTCGATGGCGATAACGTTCTGGTTTTCACCATGACCTGCGCACGTGCGCTGAGCGATGCTGACGGCGCGCTGCTGGGCGATCTTCTCAGGAGCTTTCGCCTCCACGATTAACATCAGGGATAGTCGTTATGTTTGAAGCTGCACGCGTTGATGATGATATCGGGCACTCCGGTGCGCTGGCCGGGATGATTGCCGGAACGATTGTCGGTGGCCTGATTGCCGCCGCCGGGGGCATTCTGGCGGGGGCCATGTTTATTGCGGGTCTCGGCGCCTCCTGTCTTGGCGTGGGCGTCCTGCTCGTTGGCGCGAGCCTCGCCGTGGGCTATTACACCGGAGAGCTGGCGACCGCCGCCCGGGACAGCATAGCCGACGCCGGGGCGTCCAGCATGACGAAGAAAGGCGTCATCACCTCCGGCTCGCCCAACGTGTTTATCAACGGTAAACCCGCCGCCCTTGCCACCGATAGCACCGTCGACTGTTCTGACGACGGCTCGCAGCAGATGGCCGAAGGCTCTAAGCGAGTCTCCATTAACAGCCAGCCTGCGTCCCGCATCGGGGATCGCACCACCTGCGACGCGAAGGTGATGACCGGTTCGGACAACGTTATTATCGGCGGCGATCCGCAGCAAACCCTGCCCATTCAGTCTGAAGTGCCCGAGTGGCTCTATAAGGTTTCCGATCTGACCCTGCTGTTCGCCGGGCTTCTCGGCGGCTGGGGCGGAGCGGCCGGCAAAGTCGGGGCACTCTCTAAGCTGCTGGGCAAAATCCCCGGCATCAATAAGCTGGCCCGCATCGCCTGCCGTGCCGGTACGCTGATGACCGGCGTGGCGGCCGCGGGGATCATCGCCCGCCCGGTGGATATCGTCAGCGGACAGAAGTTTCTCAGCGGGGATGATGAGCTGGACTTCGTCCTGCCTTCGCGCCTGCCGGTGCGCTGGCAGCGCTACTGGCGCAGCGGCAACCCCGGCGACAGCGTGCTGGGCCGCGGCTGGAGCCTGTTCTGGGAAAGCCGCCTGGAGCCCTATCAGGACGGGCTGGTGTGGCGCGCGCCGTCCGGCGATTACGTCGCCTTCCCGAAAGTGCCGAAAGGCATGCGCACCTACTGCGAGAGCGAAAAAAACTGGCTTGAACATCACCAGGACGACAGCTGGTCGGTGTATGACGTCAGCGGCGAGCGCTGGCACTATGCGCCGCTGCGGGATGATGCCCCGTCGCTGCTCCAGCGCATCTCTGAACCCTGCGGCAACGATATCCTCTTCGAGTGGAATGCGGATAATACCCTGCATGCCCTGACCGACAGCGCGGGTCAGCGCGTGGTCTGCCGCTACGACCGTGACAGGCTCCTCGGCGCCTGGCTGGATGACGAGATCTGCCTGGTCAGTTACGCTTATGATGAACAGCGCCAGCTGGTCTCCGTGACCGGCCGGGGCGGTAGCGTGCGCCGACGCTTCAGCTGGCAGGACGGGCTGATGAGCGCCCACGAGGACGCCAACGGCCTGCTGAGCGAATACCGCTGGCAGGAGATCGACGGCCTGCCGCGCGTGGTCGGCTTCCGCCACAGCGGCGGCGAACGGCTGACGTTCGAATACGATTTTGATAACGGCACCCGCCGCGCGACCCGCGAAGACGGCGCGCAGGCGCACTGGCTGGTGGATGACGACGACAACGTCGCGCGCTTCACGGATTACGACGGTCGCCAGACGACGTTTGTCTACCGCGACGGCGAGCTCTGCGACGTCATTCTGCCGGGCGGCGCGATGCGCCGCAGCACGTGGGACAAATATGGCCGCATGACCAGCGAGACGGACCCGGCGGGCCGCCGCACGGAGTATCACTGGCATCGCCTGACCGACCGCATCACCCGCACGGTGTACCCGGACGGCACCTCATCGCAGGCCATGTACGACCTTCGCGGTCGTCTGCTGTCGGAAACGGATCCGGTTGGTAGCACCAGCGCGTATGGCTATCCCGACGATGAAGAAAACCTGCCGGAGAGCATCACCGACGCCACCGGCGGCGTGGTGCGTCTGGTCTGGAACCACCAGGGGCTGCTGACGCAGCGCACCGACTGCTCCGGCAGCGTGACCCGTTTCACCTACGACCGCTTCGGGCAGCTGGTTGAAAGCGAAGATGCGGAAGGGAATATCACCCGCCGGGAGTGGAGCCGTGCCGGGCTGCTCAGCGCCGTAATCCACCCGGACGGCAGCCGCGAGTCGCTGGTGTGGAACGAACGCGGCCAGCTCACGGGCTGGCGCGACCCGCTGGAAAGCGAGGTGAGCTGGGCCTATAACGCGCTCGGCCTCCCTGTCAGCCTCACCGACCGTATCGGCCGCGTGCGCCAGTGGCGCTACGACCCGCGCGGCAACCTGCTGCGGCTCGATAACGGCAACGGGGCGGAATACCGCTTCACCTACGACGCCGTGGGCCGCCCGCTCAGCGAAACGCGCCCGGACGAGACCGTGCGCCATATGCAGTGGGACGCGCGAGGGTTCCTCTGCGCGCTCGAAGAAAACGGCCGGCCTGCCGCCGACGGCGGCATTGCCCGTCGCGTCCAGCAGTTCCGCTATGACGACAGCGGGCTGCTGATTGGGCGTACCCAGCGCCACGCGGAGTACCATTATTTCCGCGACCCGAGCGGCCAGATTACCCGCATCCGCCGCACGCCAACCGCCGAAGGCGTTGCCCTGGGTGTTGAAAGCAATGAGATCGCTTACCGCCACGACGACGCCGGGCGCGTGCTGAGCGAGTCCGGCATTAACGGCGCGGTGGGCTATGAATGGGATGCACTGAGCAACCTGACCGGCCTGACGCTGCCCGGCGGGCAAAAGCTGGCCTGGCTGCACTACGGCTCCGGCCACGTCAGCGCCATCCGCTTCGGGCAGCAGCTGGTGACCGAGTTCACCCGCGACCGCCTGCACCGCGAGGTGCGCCGCACCCAGGGCGCGCGCGAGCAGCTTCGTCAGTATGACAGCCTCGGCAGACGCACCCTGCAGCGCAGCGAACTGAGCACGAACGTGACCCTGCCGGAGCAGGCGCTACTGGAACGCCTGTATCGCTACACCGCGCGCGGCGAGCTTTCCGGGGTCAGCGACACCCTGCGCGGTGAGGTGGACTACGGCTACGATGCCGAAGGGCGTCTGCTGAAGCACTACGAGGCGCGACAGGGCTACAGCCGCGCGCAGTTCAGCTATGACGCGGCGGATAACCTCGCCGCCAGTGACGATGCCGCGCCGGTCACGGACAACCGCCTGCGGCACTGGCAGGCGCTGTTCATGAAATACGACTCCTGGGGCAACCTGGTCAGCCGCCGCATCGGGCTGTACGAGCAGCATTATGCGTTTGACGCCGAGAACCGGCTGGTATCCGCCCGCGGAACCGGGCCGGAAGGGCGGTTTGAGGCGCGCTACCACTACGACGCGCTGGGCCGCCGCACGCGCAAAACCGTCACCACCGCGCACGGCACCACCAACACCCGCTTCCTGTGGCAGGGCTATCGCCTGCTGCAGGAGCAGCAGGATACCGGGCCGTGCAGCACCTATATCTACGACCCGAATGAGGCCTGGAGCCCGCTGGCGCGGGTGGATCATCTTCATGACCAGAGCAGCGGTGAGATTTACTGGTTCAGTACCGACCTGAACGGCGCGCCGCTGGAGGTGACCGACGAGCGCGGCGCGGTGCGCTGGAGCGGCCAGTACGGCAGCTTTGGCGAGGTGCGCCATCAGAGCGAAGGGGTCTCAAGGTTTGTGCATCGCACGGCGATGGCGCACCAGCCGCTGCGCTACGCCGGGCAGTACGCTGACGGTGAAACGGGACTGCACTATAACCTGTTCCGCTACTACGACCCGCAGGTCGGGCGGTTTATTGTGCAGGATCCGATTGGGCTGAATGGCGGGTGGAACCTTTATCAGTATGCGCCGAATCCGTTGGGTTGGATTGATCCGCTGGGTTTAACAAATTTAAATAGCGTACAACAGCAAATTGATGCTGTTCTTCGTGAGCATTTACCAGCGATACAAGCGATTGACCCTAATGCAACTATTGGTTATCGAGGAAGTGTCGCAAGCGGCATAAGTAAAGCACATGATCCTAATATTTCTAGACCTATAAATTTCAATAATTTTGATGTGGATGCTTTTATTCAATCGGATTATTTAGCTAATGAACCTGTATTTACTAACAGACGCCGTGATGCATCAAAAATTGCAGGAATGAGCGAAATAGAAGCGTCTATAGATAGTAAATTACGTTCTACCCTACCTGGTTTAAGAGAAGAACCTTTCGGTTTCAGAATTTTTAAGAGCCATGAGTTAAGCGACATGGCAAGGCGTGGTGATGTTCAGCACAAAGTCGGCTGTAAGTAGGAGAAAATGAGTATACATAAACGATGGTTAAGCTTTGTATTGCTTGAAGATATATCATTTAAAGAGCTGCTTACAAAGTTAGAGCAGGTGTTTGAACGAACACTGGTTTGCGAGGATGATGAGGGGCGTTATATCGCTAAAACTGAGTGTGATGGTTTTACTGTAACGCTTATAGATAAAGAAGATAGGTTAAGCGAATTTTTATGCGATGAAAACTATAGTCTTGAAATCACGATAACATCTGATGACTATTTTAATTCCAATTTTGAAGATTTCATAAAGGAAACTTTAAGGAATGGTAATATAAAATGGGAAAGATCAGTCTGGGCCCCTGATAAATTACCTCAATGAGTAAACTGTTTTAAATGATCTTTAAACCCAGTTAATTAAATAGAGTTTAACTGGGTTTTGTTTTTTTTTATTTATTAAATATAGCAGATGCTTTATATTTATTTACGATCCAAACGAAACTTGAAGCATGCTGGCATGGTTAGAACATCTTCCTGATCAGAACAAAGGTCAAATTTAGTGGTTCAACACTACCTGAATGGGGCCTTGTAGCTGACCTGCATAATTTTTTAATCTAAAATGCCTTATGAAAAATGTAGAAAGCTAATCAGGAGGAAATAAATTCTAGAGGAGATAGGTGTGGCTGATAACCAAGAAAAAAAATTGACTTTAAGTCAAGGTGAGGTAGTCACCTTGAAAAAAGCGATTATGTATTTAAAATTTTCCTGTGAGGAAACCGAATCTGTAATGTACGCAGGTAGTCCTCTGATTAACTCTATTTTTTCTAAACTACTAGAGATTGATGATTTAGGGCAACAATCTATTGATTTTTATAATAAACGCCATACCGAGAACGAAAGATTTGTTTTGGCTAAATTAGATAAGTTACAACTTGAAAATGGTCGAGAATTTCAAAGTGAAGTAAAGGAAAGTTCTTTTAGGGAATGCCTTTTTCCATTCTCAAGAAAGTAACTTCTATATTGTAAGTGGCCGGTTGGTAAATAATCCTTACCGGCTCTTTTTTTAATCCGCAGATAATTAATGCTCCATTAGAGTCAAAATTACTGCACTTCGTTGTGTCTTTCCCGCGTTGAGGTTCTAAAAGTCAATTCGAAAAAATATCACGGGGTTAAGTACGAGTCTCTTGAAACTAAGAAAACAGCCAACTTATTGAATCCAAAAAAATAGGGAGGTAATGTCACTTGAACTGGATGTTTATGTAGATGATGAAGGTGTTTCAGTCGATTTAATCTTATCAGTATTTGGGCCTTCTCTCGCCCAGTGCATAAACCTTGAATCTGATTCAGTCGATGGAAAAATGAAAAAAGAGATCGATTTTCTTATTAAGAAGCAGAAATATTTTTCCGATAAAATCGCAACTGAAACCCAGACATATAGCAAGCGTATTTATGGTGCGGATGTAAAAGACTTGATTTTGCTGAAAGTTTATCTTTCCCCAGATGAGGACAATGAATTTGGGTTCATGTTCTCGACCAATTTAGATGAGGAACATGGGATTGGCATCAAATTTAAAGGTTTTGAAGAGAAGAAAATTGGTAGTGGCGAAACAGCATTTTTATAAAATTTAATTATGTCTATCCGATCGGGTAGACCCATTCATGTGGCAGGGTTACCGCCTGCTGCAGGATGCCGGGCTCTGCCGTACTTATATTTACAACCGAATGAAACCTGGAACCCCCTGACACGAGCTAACATCTTAGTGACTAGAGCAGTGGTGACATTTACTGGTTATAACAAACCTTTTTATCTTGATGATCTTCTCGCTCAGGATATGCATTTAATCGATGCCAGCGGTAAAACGATGACCACCATTTTTCCCGGATTTCATTTGATCCAGGCTGGTAAAGCGCTTTCGCATGTCGTCTGGTGATGGATAGTGTTCCTTTTTTAGTACCCGGTAAAGATCGTCCAGAACGGGTGCTTGATTAAAAAATTGTCTGGTGGATGCGTCGAAAGGCGCTCTTGAGACTACGTGCATCCTTGCCCCTTGTTTCCAGACAGGAAACATTATAGGTGATGGTTGGTGGGTTGATAATGTAGAAACATTGATGGAGTGCAGTGTTCATATGCTCGTGATGAAGGCGCTCATTTAATGTGTGCGAACACTTTATTAGGTGACTGTGAAAGAAATGTCCGCTTTGTGCCAAAAGTGGACCTTCCAACAAGCTATATAGGAACAGATCAATCCTCATTGCTCCACACTTTGGGAGCAACTAGTGTGTTACTGAGAATTTTTAATAATTTCCCGATATGAAAATATTGATTAGGCGTATTTTTTATGTTATCGGTTGGGTCAGGTTTTTTGCAGTAATAACTCAGATTATACTGACAAAGAAACATAATTCTTGCTATATTTTCAGGGAACAATTCAAACGATTGAGTATGAATAAGATATGAGTAAAGAATTTAACAAAAAAGAGATTTACCCCTCTCCAAAGGACTCGTTTAGCTTTGTGTTACAGCCCATATCTGAAATGAAAGATGAGGCACTAGTGGTGTTGGATGCAAATGTACTTCTTTTGCCTTTTACAACTAACATTAAGAATGTACAGGCAATCAAAGAACTTTATACTAAACTATCTAAAAGAGAACAGTTGTTTCTTCCTGCACAAGCAGTAAGAGAGTATTTGGATAATAGAGCTACAAAAATCAGTGACATAAATGAAGCTCTTCAAAAAAAATCGAATCAAAATTTCAACTATGTTGGTGTTCATCCACTACTTGAGAGCTTGACCGAATATAAAGAACTAATTGAACTAGAAAAATCACTAAAAATTGCCATAAAGAATTATCAAGCTAAGATTCGAGATACACTTTCAGCGGTTCAGGCATGGGGCTGGAATGACCCTGTAAGCAAAATGTACCATGAGGTCTTAGCTGATAGAATTTTGGATGATGACGCACTAGATTTCGCAATTATAGAAAAAGATCTAAAAAGAAGAAATGAGCTAAACATCCCGCCTGGTTATAAAGATAGGAGTAAGGATCAGAATCAGGCAGGAGATTTAGTAATCTGGCACGAGATTCTTAATCTCGCAAAAAATAAAGATAAGCATCTTATCTTTGTTTCTGTAGATGAGAAAACGGATTGGTGGCATCAAAGTGGAAAAACTCCACTTTATCCTAGGTTTGAGTTAGTTGATGAATTTAGAGAGGCAACAAAAGGAAAATCATTTCATATCGTCAGCCTTTCAGCTTTATTAGAGATCTTTGATACAGATTCTGAAGTGGTTAAATCTGTGAAAATTACGGAAGAAGAGGTCAAATCTACTACCGAGTTAGAAATAAAGCATTCACAGAAACAAGCAAAAGCTTCTTTTGATCCCGATGATGAATATCGTAAATACCTTAATATACCTAATGATCATGGTCTAATAATCAATCATATTAAATGGGGTGTAAAAGGTGGGTATGATACAGACACATATCTAATTTCGGAAGTTGATAGTGCCGGGAATATCATCAATAAATATAATTTTTACGATAGTACGAAAACCAGCCCCCCATTTGGTCGTGAATTTCATGCGGAAAAAATATAAAAATTACATGTTGTCGTACTTATCCTAAGCTACGCCACGATGAGAATCAGTCTCAAATGTAAGCATCAGGATTCTAGGGAGTACAGCGTACTGGCATGCTCCCGGTTGATCATCACACGCAAATGTTAGTCCTACATCCCTGCGGTTATGACAAATGCGAACTTCCGCTCCTCGCTCTTAACGGACATTCAACAGACAGCATTGTACTTTGCATAAGGCCGAAATCCTGCTTCTTCTCAGCAGTATTCCGGCCTCCCATCACCCGCCTCAGTGCGCCGTAATATAAGGCTCCTTCACAAACTCCGCCAGCAGCCAGACCATATCATGCAGCAGTCCGGTGAGTTCTTTCGCCACGCTCGCAGGCAGTCTTCCGCCCATCACCGCCAGCGTTAACGCCGCAGCATAATCCAACTGTAACGCTGTCTCCTGCCAGCAGTCCGGCACGCAGGAGTTAATCTTTTCACCTGTAATCAATTGCTCAACCAGATAAGACGGTAGCTCTGAGTCACAGCATTCACGCAGCCGCTTCAGCGCGGCCAGTAATCGCTTGCAGAGCGTGGCAAACGTCACCGCGTCGTCAGTTTCCACCAGCACGCTCACATACGCAGTGCAGGCGTCAGCCAGTTCGAAGAGATCCGCAGAATCCGGAAGTTGCAGATGGAGAAGGTGATAAACAGCGCTTTCTTCAGTTAGCGCGTAAGACAGGGAAGGGGTAGTTGTCATGTGATTTTCCTTTTTAAACATACTCCAGACCACCACATAAGTTCCTACGCTCATGGGTGGTAGCGCTGACGGAGGTAGGAATACCGCACATGACAAAACGGCCAACCTTTCGGTTGCTCCGCCAGCGCGACCGTATTTTAACGGGATGAGCGCTGTCGCGACAAAAATAATTGCCGTGTCATGTTGTGCGGGTTCCTACGCCCGGTTACGGATGTGCCGCAACGCAGGCACTGTACGACCGAGAGGAAGAGATGAAAAGGGATAACCCTGAATTACATAAGGTTGCTTGCAGGTTTGCGAGGCGGCTTCCAGAAGGGCATTGCCGTGTGGCGACTACGCCTGACCCGGTCTACAAAACCACCGCGATACGACCCGTAGGCCCGCGCAGGCGCAGCGCCGCCGGACACAGTTTGCACTGCGGTTACGTTTTACGCAGACCTTTTCATTTTTAGCAACCCTTCTAATAACGTCTGCGTCGCGCGGGAGGATTTTCCCGCCTGTGAACAAACCAGCCCAAACTCCCGGCACAGTGAAAGCGTAGCCATTTTGTAGTACATGGTAGACCTCAAGCCAGAACGATGTCTGGCACCGCGACCAGCCATCCGGGCGTTTAAATGGTTAAAATAAATAATAATAATCATTGCGCAATAAATTTCGCTGTGTCTTAATAGCGTCATCGGTTTGGAATACAGACCTTATGAAAGCAGTTTTAGTAAAGCAGTCCTCAGTTCAGGTGTTATCAGTAGATACTCCTTCTTCGTGAGCCTCCTCCTAAGTGCCAAATAAGTAACTCTCGAAATACAGGCCATCATCGCCGCGCTTAAGTGGCTCATAAATTAAGGATTTATCTATGTCTAATAAAATGACTGGTTTAGTAAAATGGTTCAACGCAGATAAAGGTTTTGGCTTTATCACCCCTGACGACGGCAGCAAAGATGTATTCGTACATTTCTCTGCAATTCAGAGCGACAACTTCAAAACGCTTGATGAAGGTCAGAAAGTTTCCTTTACCATTGAAAATGGCGCAAAAGGTCCTGCAGCTGGAAACGTTTCTCCACTGTAACCTGCGCTAAATATCAGTGTGGCATACGATAGCGATGAAGACACTAGTCCGAGCAGTTAAGCTGTACTGACAAAAAATAACCCGCACCTGTGCGGGTTATTTATTTTTAAAGGGTAATGGCACCTGAGTTGTATATAGCAGCCTGCCCATATTCCCTTCCAATTCAGCCTCAAAACCCGCTTCGCAATAAATTTAGTATCAATACAATCCGCAGTTTTTGAAATGGTTCATCCCTGCTCCCGTTCCCCCTCGCTCATCATCGCCAGAAATCGCTTCACCGTCCGCGAGCGTTCAAAGCGCCGCCAGCAGAGCGCGATATCGGTATAAAGCTCCGGTGAGCTCAGCGCGTGGTAGGTCACGTTCGGCGGAGAAATGGCCGCCATCGACTGTGGCACCAGCGCGAAGCCGCCGCCGGCGGAAACCATGCTCAGGGAAGAGGAGAGCTGTGAGGATTGCAGCGTATGTTGCATATCGATTCCGGCCCGCTCGCAGCTGCCGTAAACGCGGTCGTACAGCCCCGGCGCGACCTCCTGCGGGAATAGTACTACCGGCGTATCCTTAAGCTCATCCAGCGCCAGATCGCCGCGCGCCGCCAGCGGATGGTCGCGATGCAGCGCCACCACCATCGGCTCCCGGTCGAGGATTTTTAGCTCGAACACCTTGCTGCTCTCGCACGGCAGGCGCACGAAGGCGATATCCAGCTCACCCTCCGCCAGCATCGTCGTCAGCGAGGACATATTGGCTTCCACCTGGTGAACCTGCACCGCCATGTTCTGCACCTGATACTGGCGAATAAGCGCGAAAATTTTGGGATGAAAAGCGTCGGAGCTGGTGATGCCAATCGACAGGCTGCCGTTCAACCCGCGCGCGATGCCGCGGGCTTTCTCCAGCGCGGCGTCGCTCAGCGCCAGGATCTTGCAGGCGTCCTCGTAGAAGGCTTCTCCCGCCTCGGTCAGCTCCACGCCCCGCGTCAGGCGTCTGAACAGCGGCGTGCCCACTTCCTCCTCAAGCCGTTTGATCTGCTGGCTCAGTGGAGGCTGTGAAATACCCAGCGCTTTGGCCGCCCTGGTGAAGTGTCGCTCGCGTGCAACCGCGACAAAATAGCGCAGATAACGAAGTTCCATATCTAAAACGTCTCAAACCAGCATGGATTCTATATTGGAACTCTCTGCTGAATCGGGTCAACATTTATTTAACCTTTATAAATAAAGTTGAAGAGGACGAGCATGATGATGCATTCATCCGCATGCGACTGTGAGGCGAGCTTATGCGAGACCCTGCGCGGGTTCTCCGCCCGTCATCCTGACAGCGTGATCTATCAGACATCGCTAATGAGCGCCCTGCTAAGCGGCGTGTACGAAGGGGAGACCACCATCGCCGATCTGCTGGCACACGGTGATTTTGGGCTCGGCACGTTTAACGAGCTGGACGGCGAAATGATCGCCTTCAGCAGCCAGGTGTACCAGCTGCGCGCCGACGGCAGCGCCCGCGCCGCGAAGCCGGAGCAGAAAACGCCGTTCGCGGTGATGACCTGGTTCCAGCCGCAGTATCGTATCACCTTCAGTGCGCCGGTCAGCCGCCAGCAGATCCACGACGCGATCGACAAGCAGATCCCCTCCGATAACCTGTTCTGCGCGCTGCGCATCGACGGCAACTTCCGCCACGCCCACACCCGCACCGTACCGCGCCAGACGCCGCCGTACCGGGCAATGACCGACGTGCTGGACGACCAGCCGGTATTCCGCTTTAACCAGCGCGAAGGGGTGCTGGTCGGGTTCCGCACCCCGCAGCATATGCAGGGCATTAACGTGGCGGGCTACCACGAACACTTCATTACCGACGACCGCCAGGGCGGGGGACATCTGCTCGACTACCAGCTGGAGAGCGGGGTGCTCACCTTCGGTGAAATTCACAAGCTGATGATTGACCTGCCCGCCGACAGCGCGTTTTTACAGGCCAACCTTCACCCCAGCAATCTTGATGCAGCGATCCGTTCCGTCGAAAACTAACAGGAGAACTACCGTGAACAGTGATAAACAGTCACGTCAGTGGGCGCACGGCGCCGATATGGTTGTCGGCCAGCTGGAAGCGCAGGGCGTGAAGCAGGTGTTCGGGATCCCGGGTGCGAAAATCGACAAGGTCTTCGACTCCCTGCTGGACTCGTCCATTGAAATCATCCCGGTGCGCCACGAGGCGAACGCGGCGTTTATGGCGGCAGCGGTAGGGCGGCTAACCGGCAAGGCCGGGGTCGCGCTGGTCACCTCCGGGCCGGGCTGTTCAAACCTGATCACCGGCATCGCCACCGCCAACAGCGAAGGCGACCCGGTGGTGGCCCTGGGCGGGGCGGTGAAGCGGGCGGATAAGGCGAAGCTGGTGCACCAGAGCATGGACACCGTCGCCATGTTCAGCCCGGTGACGAAGTATGCCGTGGAGGTTAACTCTCCGGACGCGATTGCCGAGGTGGTCTCCAACGCGTTTCGCGCCGCCGAGCAGGGCAGGCCGGGCGGGGCGTTCGTCAGCCTGCCGCAGGACATTGTCGACCAGCCCACCACGGGGGCGATTTTGCCCGCCAGCAGCGCGGCGCTGATGGGCCCGGCACCGGAGTCGGCCATTAACGACGTGGCGAAGCTTATCGAAAAGGCCAAAAATCCGGTTATTTTGCTTGGCCTGATGGCCAGCCAGCCCGCCAACAGCGCCGCGCTGCACAAGCTGCTGGAGAAAAGCCGTATTCCGGTCACCAGCACCTATCAGGCTGCCGGGGCGGTGAACCAGGAGCACTTCACCCGCTTCGCCGGGCGCGTCGGTCTCTTTAACAACCAGGCGGGCGACCGGCTGCTGCATCTGGCGGACCTGATTATCTGCATCGGCTACAGCCCGGTGGAGTACGAGCCGTCCATGTGGAACAGCGGCGATGCCACCCTGGTGCATATTGACGTGCTGCCGGCCTATGAGGAGCGCAAATATGTTCCTGACCTGGAGCTGGTAGGGGATATTGCCGCCACGCTGAACCTGCTCGCCAGCCGCATCGATCGCAAGCTTGAGCTGAGCCAGCGCGCCTCGGAAATTCTGGTCGATCGCCAGCATCAGCGGGATCTGCTCGACCGCCGCGGCGCGTCGCTCAACCAGTTTGCCCTGCATCCGCTGCGCATCGTGCGCGCCATGCAGGACATCGTGAATAACGACGTAACGCTCACCGTCGATATGGGCAGCTTCCACATCTGGATCGCCCGCTACCTCTACAGCTTCCGCGCGCGTCAGGTGATGATCTCCAACGGCCAGCAGACCATGGGCGTTGCGCTGCCGTGGGCCATTGGCGCGTGGCTGGTCAACCCCGGGCGCAAAGTGGTCTCGGTATCCGGGGACGGCGGCTTTTTACAGTCGAGCATGGAGCTGGAAACCGCCGTGCGCCTCAACGCCAATATCCTGCACATCATCTGGGTGGATAACGCCTACAACATGGTGGCAATCCAGGAAGAGAAGAAATACCAGCGTCTTTCCGGCGTGGAGTTTGGCCCGGTTGATTTCAAGGCCTATGCCGACGCGTTCGGCGCGAAGGGCTTTGCCGTGGAGAGCGCGGCTGCGCTCGAGCCGACGCTGCGCGCGGCAATGGATGTCGATGGCCCGGCCGTGGTGGCCATTCCCGTCGACTACAGCGATAACCCGCTGCTGATGGGCCAGCTCCATCTCAGCCAGATTTTGTGAATCAATATAAGGACAGAGAAATGCAAAAAGTGGCTCTCGTAACCGGCTCCGGCCAGGGGATTGGGAAAGCGATCGCGCTTCGTCTGGTGAAGGACGGCTTTGCCGTCGCCATCGCGGATTATAACGAAGAGACGGCGAAAGCGGTCGCGAATGAAATCACCCGCAACGGCGGCAAGGCCGTCGCCGTGAAGGTGGACGTGTCTGACCGCGACCAGGTGTTTGCGGCGGTCGAGAAAGCCCGCACCGCGCTGGGCGGCTTCAACGTTATCGTCAATAACGCCGGGGTGGCGCCGTCTACGCCGATCGAATCCATCACCCCGGAGATTGTCGACAAGGTCTACAACATCAACGTGAAGGGGGTGATCTGGGGCATGCAGGCCGCGATCGACGCGTTCCGCAAAGAGGGGCACGGCGGCAAGATCATCAACGCCTGCTCCCAGGCGGGCCACACCGGTAACCCTGAGCTGGCGGTGTACAGCTCCAGCAAGTTCGCGGTGCGCGGCTTAACCCAGACCGCCGCGCGCGACCTCGCGCCGCTGGGGATCACCGTTAACGCCTACTGCCCCGGCATCGTTAAAACGCCGATGTGGGCAGAGATCGACCGTCAGGTCTCCGAAGCGGCGGGTAAACCGCTCGGCTACGGGACCGAAACCTTTGCCAAACGCATTACCCTTGGCCGCCTGTCAGAACCGGAAGACGTGGCTGCCTGCGTCTCTTACCTTGCCGGGCCAGACTCTGACTACATGACCGGCCAGTCTCTGCTGATTGACGGCGGGATGGTATTTAACTAAAAAATAACGATAAGCTCTGACATGAACTTTCCCCTGCCCCCGTGCAGGGGCTTTTTTTTGTCTCGTCAGCCATTGTGGATTACACTGCGCGCTGCAAAACTTTAGTCTTGAGATCTGACAGGCGGTAACAGCGATGAACGGTACAATCACAACGTGGTTTAAAGATAAAGGCTTTGGATTTATCAAAGATGAAAACGGCGACAACCGCTATTTTCATGTGATTAAGGTCGCCAACCCCGATCTGATTAAGAAAGATGCTGCGGTGACCTTCGAGCCCACCACCAACAGCAAAGGCCTTTCCGCCTATGCGGTGAAGGTGATCCCGGAGAGTAAGCACCTCTATATTGCGGGCGAGCGCGTGAAGCTCACCTCGATCAAATCCTTCGTGGTGTTCAGCGAAGAAGAGCCCGTGGATGCTAAAATCGACAAAGAGAACGCGGTGCTGTCGGTAGGGCTGCTGATGAACAGCATCAAGCCGAAAACCGAGAAAAAACCGGGCGAAATGCGCACGGTGAAGAAGCTGGCAATCACCACCTTCCAGAACACGACGATGATCTTTACCGAAGATGAAATCGACATCGACGCTACGGTAAAACTGCTGAAGTAATCTTGTGCCGGGTAGCGACGACGCCTTACCCGGCCCGCACGTTCTTCCTTTTCGTCCGCTTTTTAACCTGCTATAACTCACTCCTTACCTTTCAGGGATCAGGGAGTCTCCGCCGTGCCCGAAATCAATCAACATGGTCAAACCGTCAACGATATCGTTCCGGACTGGAAATGCGCCCGGGCCTTAACCCGCACCCCGCTCGCCGGTCAGTATTGCCGTCTGGAGCCGCTGGATGCGGATCGCCATTCGGCTGATTTATACGAAGCCTACGCGCTGGGGGACGACAGCGACTGGACGTGGCTTGCCAGCTCCCGGCCTGAAAGCGTAGAAGCCACCGCGCACTGGGTACTTGGTAAGGTGATGGATGACGATCTAGTGCCCTTTGCCGTGATGGATTTACGTACCGAAAAGGCGGTAGGGCTGGTCTGCTATATGGCGATAGAGCGCTTTCAGGGCTCGGTGGAAATCGGCCACGTCACCTGGTCGCGCAGGATGAAAGGCTCCCGCATCGGCACCGAAACGGTGTGGCTGCTGCTCAAAAATGCCTTTGAGCATAAATATCGTCGGCTGGAGTGGAAGTGCGATTCGATGAACGTCGCCTCGCGCAGGGCGGCGGAGCGGCTGGGGTTTGTCTGGGAAGGACGCCTGCGCCAGAAGCTGGTGCGTAAAGGACGCAATCGCGACAGCGATATGCTCTCCATTATCGACGGCGAGTGGCCGCAAAGGGATGCGGAACTGCGTGCCTGGCTGGCGGCGGATAATTTCGACGGGGAAGGGCGGCAGGTCCGGCGGATTGAGGCATTTCGCCAGCGGAAAGAGGTATAGGGCAGAGGGCACTGTAGCCTCTCTGCCCCTGTACGTTATTTCTCGATCATCTGACTAATTTGATCGCGGTTGATGGCATGTTCATTGCCCGCGATATCTTCGTAAGTAATTAAGCCGTTGTCTTCATCCACTTCCGGTTTTCCGTGGGTGATAATCATTTCACCATTTTTCTTTTGTAATACATAGTCGCTGGAGCACCCTGCAACCGTCAGGGTCATAAATGCGAGACTTATTACTGCTACTACTTTTTTCATCTTAATGCCTGTAATTAAAAAGACCACAATGGCCGAATAAGGTTACTGAAATTCACTTCACAACCAGGGAGATATCAGTAACGCTGCATATATCAAAAACATAAACAGGAGCGTCACGATAACAACGCGACGTTCGAGGGGCGTAACGCCCGCTTCAGAGACTTCATCTGGTTTCGTAGACATGATTTTCTCTCCATTAACCTGCGAGCGTACCCGACACCTTTACCGGCAGGCGATAGTGATGTGCAATCGATAAGAAATTATCGACATTAGCTGTACCTGTGTTCCAGCCGTACTCCCTGTTGAGTAATTTATATTTACCCGTACCGAAACGGTGATAGGGGAGTAATTCCACCCCCTGAAAGTTTTCTCTTCCCTTAGTTAGCGCGGAGATCAGCGACAGTAATTTATCGGCCCGATCCGGGGCATCGTTAAAATAGGGGACCACGGGAATACGGATAATAATCTGTTGCCCGCCCTGCAATAGCCGCGCAAGATTGCGCACAATCGTCTTATTGCTGACGCCGGTATAACGGACGTGCAGCGCATCCTCCGCGCTTTTTAAATCGTACAGGATCAGATCGCAGCCTGACGTTGCCTGATGAATAGCGTGCCAGGAAGCGTAGCCCGCGGTTTCAATTGCGGTGTGAATGTCCTCCGCTTTGAGCCGCTCAACTAAAACGCGCGCAAATTCTGGCTGCATCGCCACCTCGCCGCCGCTGAGCGTGACGCCGCCTCCGGACTGGCGGAACCAGACTTCATCAGCCATGACCCTTTCAAAGGCGGTATCCGCGCTAACATGCTCGCCGACAATATTGAGCGCGGCGGCAGGACAGCGCGCTTCGCATAACCGACAGCCCGCGCATCTGCGGTCGCGTTCAAGAACATGCACGTTGTGGTCCATGCCGTGCAGCCTCGTCGGGCACAGGTCGGCACATTTGCCACAATGCAGGCAGCGGTCGGCATGGAAGAAAACATCCCGGCCGGTGGTTTGCCCTTCCGGGTTAGCGCACCAGGCACAGCGCATCCGGCAGCCTTTTAAGAAGATAATGCTGCGGATGCCCGGCCCGTCATGTAACGAAAACCGCTGAATGTTTGAGATCCAGCCGTACGTCTGTTCAGAAGTGCCGCTGCGTGGTTCTGCTGATGATCTCATCCTGGACCTCTTTACTTAATTCAACGAAAAAGGCGCTGTAGCCCGCCACCCGGATCATCAGGTTGCGATAGTCTGCGGGGTGCTTTTGCGCCTTTCTCAACGTCTCGTCGTCCACGTAGCTGAACTGGAGCTGGGCATTGCCCAGAATGCTCGCCGTGCGCAGCAGGTGGATCAGGCTGTTCTGGCCTTCGGGCGTCTCCAGCATCCCGTACATGAGCTTGATGTTATGCACCATGCCAATATCCATCTCCTCGACGTTGATCCGGCTCACGGAGTTGATGATGGCAGTCGGGCCGAGGTAATCCGTTTGCTGGGCCGGGCTGATGCCATCGGCCAGCGGTTTACCCGCCAGTCGGCCAGAGGGCAGCGCGCCGGTGATAAGCCCGAACGGGGTGTTGTTTGAAATAGAGAGCGTGCCAAACGCAAACGGCGCATACAGCATCCGGTAGCGGCGGTGCTCCTGCTCGAGAAAACGCACCAGCTCGCGGGCGATTTCATCCACCTCACGAATATCGTTGCCATATTTCGGCGCTCGCTGGCAGGCGGTCAGTATGTCGTCATAGCCGACAAAATTGTGGTCGAGCGCCTCCACGAGCTGCCGCAGCGTGAAGCGGGCGGTGTCGAAAACCAGCGTTTTGATGGCCATTAGCGAATTTACGCAGTCGGCAAGCCCGGTCCAGATGAGGCCTGGCCCTGCGTTGAGGCGTGCGCCTCCCTGAGTGACGTCCTTTGCTGTGGCGATACACCCTTCAATAAAGCATGACATCAGCGGTTTTCTGGCATGCTCTGCATGCAGCTTCTGGACGATAAGCGTCGCCTGCGCGGCGTTTCTGACGATAGCGGAGAGCTGGGCCCGAACCGCGGATTCAACGTCCTCATAACGACTGAACCGGGACACGTCGCCCGTGGCGGGGCCGCACGGCTTCCCGTTTTGGTTTTGGCCGTTATGCAGAGCCAGCTCGATAGCCGCGGTAAAGGTGGTATAGCCTACCGACGTCCACTGGTACATTTTTCCTGATTTTTGCGGCTCGACGCAGCCCATCAGGCAGTAGTCCCGGGCATCTTCATAGCTAAACCCTTTGTGCAGCATCATGCGGATATGCGCATCGTCGAAATGGCAGGCCGGAAAACCCATGCCGCTGCGTACCACGTCGACCACTTTGCGCAAAAACGGCTGAGGAGACTGGTTATGTATACGTACCGCTAAACCCGGCTGGTAGATTTTTAAACGCGCTGAACAATCCATGATCGCCAGCGTCAGCGGGTTGGTCGCATCGCCACCTTCGCGCTTCTGGCCGCCAACCACGAGGTTGATAAACGGCTGGTAGCCAGCAAAATACATTGCCGTCGATTCGCTGCAAATCCACAGGGTTTCGGCCATTTTTATCAGCCAGCAGCAGAGGAGTTCCTCAGCCTGCTGAAGATTGAGAGTGCCGTCGTTCAGATCGCGCGCCAGCAGCGGCCAGAGGTACTGATCGACGCGGCCGAGGGATATGCCGGTCTGGTTCTCTTCCAGCATAAACAGGGAGTGTACGAACCAGATAGCCTGCAGCGCATCGTGGAAATGCTGCGGCGGCTGCTCCGGCACCCGGCGGCATATCCCGGCCAGATGTAGTAGCTCATCGCGACGCAGCGGATCGCCTTCCTTTTCCGCAAGCGCATTCAGATAGTGCGCATAACGCCGGGCATAGGTCACCACGCCGTCGCAGGTGTGCAGAATGGCGGTGTAAAAATTGAAGGCATCACAGCCCTCGGGCGTAGCGGGATCGAGCGCGAGAAGCCGCGATGCCGCCTCCTCGCGGATCCCCTTTATCCCTCTGGTCAGCAAGATGGTGTCATAACCCGGACAGGAATCGCCGCCGCCGTTTTGCGTTTTGATCGTGACGTCGCAGATGCCGTCGTCATGACACCATTCCCACAGCCCGTGAGTCTTGAGCCGCGTTTGCGCCATTTCATCAAGGGAGCGCCCCTGCCAGTAGGGGAATACCTCTTCGCGAAGCAGACGCTTTGTTTCCTCATCAATCTGATAGGGATCCTGCGCCCGCGAGGGAAGGGTCTCCAGCTCTTCCGCCAGCCAGCGCCAGCTGATTTCTGGCGAAACTTCTCCCCCGCGTGCGCCGCCAGCAGGATGGCTGACGATAAGTTCATTCTGCGCCACATGCAGCGGCGCAGTCTCACAGGCACGCTGAAAGGCCAGCGCCCTGAGCAGGCTGTTGTTCATTCCCGGATTGTCTTTATAGACCCGGGTTACGCTCACGGCCCGATGCGCCGAGACGAAAGGTTTTGCCTGAAGGTAGGCGTCACGAAGCTGAACCACGCGCAGTGAAAGCATCTCCGTCGTCATGCCGTTTCTCCTGTTAAAAGGCGACGATCGCCAGCCCGGTCACGATGCAGCCAATCCCGATCTTTTCCAGAATGCTGCTTTTGAATTGATAAAAAATGCCGCTCATCACGGTTATCATCACAATCCCCAGCCCCGCCCAGACGGAATAGGCGACGACAGGTGAAATATATCCCATAAGCATTGACAGAGAATAAAAAGAAATAGCGTAGCAAGCCATGCAGTGAATGGTTAATGGAATATTTTTAAAATGTCTGGTCTCCGGGAGCAATAGCGTGCCGGTGACTTCCATCGTGACGGAAATAATCAGCCAGAAAAGGCAGTTCAGAATAATATACATTTTTAATTGCAGTGTTATTTGTTTTGCTTGATCGCCAGGTTCAGAATAATGGTTCCCGCGATGACCATCCCCAGACCCATCCATGCCCTCTGGGACACCGTATAGTCAAAACAGCGGTATTGTATAGCGGTAATGCTGAATAAACCGACCGCTGACCAGATGGCGTAGGCCACGCCGATATGAATCCGGCGTAATGCAATCGATAAAAAAATAATAGCTTACGCCGTAGCTTATTACCGCAGATAACCCCACTACGGGGCGCTGAAAACTGTTTGATAACGATAATAAGGTTGTGGCGATAACTTCAATGGATACTGCAGCCAGCAGGGCAGCAGCGCTTTTCGTTAACGTCATTAAATAAATCTCACACTGTTAAATAAAATATAAGCGTGTTTACTGGTGTAAAAATGCGGAACAGCCGCTCGACTGAACTGTTTCACCCGCGTTTAGGCTTCACATCCGTGTGCTTACAGAATAAAGGTTCCTTCAATCATCAGGCACGCTTTGCCCGAGAGTTCGATACGCCCGTTATCCTTAACGTGGCAAATCAGTTCGCCTTTACGGCTTCCGCCCTGTTGCGCGCGTAACCTCTTCTTCGAGAGTTTTTCACTCCACAGCGGTGCCAGAAAGGTGTGAGCCGAACCCGTCACCGGATCTTCATTTACCCCCACCTGAGGGCCGAACCAGCGTGAGCGAAAATCGAAGGTGCGTGAGGCGGCAGTGACCACCACACCGCGCGCGTTAAACTTTTCCAGCGCGGAAAAATCAGGCTTCAGGGCATCCAGCCTGTCCTCATCATCGATAACCACGATAAGATCGGACGCCAGCCAGGTTTCACCGGCGTTTTCCTCCAGCCCAAGCGCCTTAAACAACCCTTCCGGGGCGGCGATCCGGGACGGGATCGCCTGGGGGAAATCAAGCGTGTATTGCCCATCGTGCGAGGTCACGGTCAGCTCGCCGCTGCGGGTGAAGAAACGCACGCTGTTGCAGGCGTCGTCACGGCTAAAGAGAACGCTCGCGGCGGCAAGCGTCGCATGGCCGCAGAGATCCACCTCTACCGCAGGGGTGAACCAGCGAAGCGCGAAGCCGTCATCCTGTGGAACCACAAACGCGGTCTCGGAAAGGTTGTTTTCGATAGCGATGCGCTGGAGAACAAGCTCCTCCGGCCAGGCGTCCAGCAGGCAGACGGCCGCGGGATTCCCCGTAAAGGGGCCGTCAGAGAAGGCGTCTACCTGGTAAAACGGAATGCGCCGGGGAATGTTATTTTTCACCCATCACCTCAAGATCGTTATAAACCGTATAGCGGGTCACGCCCAGGGCCTGCGCCGCGTGCTGGACGCCACCCCGCATTTTGAAAATGCCTTTAGCGTGCATTTCAGCGACTATTTTAAGCCGCTGCGCTTTCTGTACCTTTTTGCCCGGGACCGAATGTTTATCGATGATTTCCTGGATTGACTGCTCGATGATGCCCCCCAGGTTCATATCCTGCGGGTCTGAATCGGGAAGTGGGCCGCCCGTTATCGCGTCGAGGCACTTGCGCATTTGGTCGTAAGGCGAGGTATCGATATTGATGCAAAAGGCCATCAGCGGTACCCCTTCCTCACTATAGTAAATTGTCGAGGCGCTGTTGAGGGTCCGTCCGGACGCCGTGACGGTTTTATAATTTTTTACCGTTACCGGGGTGCTGTCCTCGTTTTTTTTAAGCAACAGGGCAAATCCTTTGTCTTTTTCAGGACCGGATAACAGATTATCACCCGCTTTTCTGCCGCTGACGTGCCCGTTGACAATCTTTATTACGGACCGATCGGGCGTGGTGAGGTTGTGCAGGACTATCTCCTGGTTCGCCGACAGCGTACCTGCAAGAGCTTCCATTGCCGCTTCCAGCGGCCCGGAAATCAGTTCAATCTGTTTTGCGTAATCTGATTTCATCGTTGTTCCTGTATGTTCTGCATGGTCAGATGTCCTGTGTAAATCCTCGCTACTTTCCTTACCCGGCCTTTTGCCGCAAGCGAGAGTCCTGGTAGCGTTAAAGTATATCGATAGTGTTTAATTATCAACAAAAAGTTGATAAAGGCGGCGTGTGCGGGTACATTTTATGCCGAACCAACCGGTTGAATTGACCGTAACTGCTTAATGCTTAAAGGATAAAATGAAATTTTTAACTGTGATTGTGGCCGTAACGCTCCTCACGGCATGCCAGCTGGTGCGTCCTTTTGGCGATGCGACCACCTATAAACCTTTTACCGTTTCATCGCATCCCGGTCTGGACGGACGATATAACTGTATGCGAAGCGCGCTCGGCGCCGAAGGCTATGAGGTGGAGTACATCTTCCCCGAGCGGGACACGCCTAACTTTTTTGATATCTCTGAGGGGAACCGGCTGATTGCCCAGGTTGATATGACGCATACCACAGGGGCCAACTTTCTGGATATTACGCTTATCTCAGGGTCAAAGCAGACTAATGAAGAGCTTGGCCGGGTAATTGCACCCTGCGTCAGCAGATGAGCATTCATTTTATAATAAAGCCTCTGGTGGAAGAGGCTCAGGCGATCGTATTTTCAACGGTTTTGCAGGGCATGGCGCGTTTTGCCGTGAGGGCAAGACTTGAAAATACATCGGGTTGTTGACGTACAATAAGGATTTTCCGGTTCTCTGTCCCCGGGGCAGCTGGACATATTGTGCATTACCCGCCAGAGGGTCGGACTATATTTATCAATCTGGATAATGTTCACCGAGCGCAATTGCCCGGAAATGACAAAACCGTTGTTACTAACCTTAATTTTATCACCCGGTTTGATAAGATAGTCGCCCTTATACCAGAGCAGATATTTATGATTATGTTGTGTAACTATTTTAGTGAAAAACGTTCCAGTAATAGGGCTGACAATAGTCCCTAACGAAATCCATAATTTTGTTGTTTCCACTCATTTACCTTTTTAACAAATAATATACTCTTTGAAAGCAGTTTAGCTACCTCCGGTAATAGTACATAATAGTTATTGCCTATCCATCGGGCTAACGCTGATATGCATCTAATAAATCTTCTGTCAAATATATCGGCACTAATTTACATTAATAATACTTAACGTTGAAATTTTCACAAATTCATCTGCACGTTGTTGATGTCGGACGAAAAATATTCAAATACCGTGCGGTAGCGCGGCTAATGCTCATCCCAGAGAGACAGCACTTCCTCAACGTTTCTTACCCCATCTCGAAAAAAATTAACATGACGCTTTTCGATATAAAGAATTTCAAGCGTTAGCAGGAGAACGAGAAACACAGCGAAACAGATTAAAAGATTTTTGATCATAAATTGTACCGGTGACTTGAAATCTGAAGCGATAGAGCAACTCTTCAGTGTCCTGCCGTTTTCGAAAAAAGATTTATCACCACCACGCCGGCAATAATAAGAGCCATTCCTGCCACGGCAGCTATATCCAGCTTTTGGCCATATATAATCCATCCCGCAAGGCTAATCAGCACGATTCCGGCTCCTGACCATATCGCATAGATAATTCCCGTGGGTATTGTTCTCATCGGTATGGTTAACGACCAGAACGCCGCAATATAGAAAATCACGGTTATAAGGGAAGGCCATAAACGAGTAAAACTGTCGGATAATTTTAATGCAGTTGTCGCAATAACTTCACATGCTATTGATAATAAAAGAAAAAGGTAGCTATTCATTCAGGTGCCTGCTTCGTAATACTTCGGTTTACCCAATCGTGTAAGAAAATTCTATCAACATTAAGTTGTAATTTAAACTCAATGTTTAATTATGTGTGAGCCAGCGCACCCTGTCAGGTGCGCAAAATGCCGATTCACTGCGTGACGGTGGGGAGGAGGGAAGAAGATATGATGCGGGAAATGTATCAGGCCTGCCGAAACACGGAGAATTTTTTTGTGACGGGCGCAATTGTTTCTGCATCCCCATAAAGCGCAATGGCCACAAACTCCAGCTCTTCCAGAGAAGATGCTTTGGTTGCCTGGATCTGGGCTTCAGAGGACTTACCCAGCATCGTGGTAGTGAAGAAGTTAAGCATTACCCCCGCTTCCTGACACTTCAGCGCCGCTGTTTTAAGCTGATTGCTGTTTTTCGCCTGAAGGATGACAACCGGATAATGGCTAAGGTAAGCATTCAGATGACTTTCATCGTTTGGGTAATCATGAAAGAGCACGTCATCCGCCTTTCGCATGATCCCGGCGGCCAGATGGGCGGTGGCATTCAGAAGCAGTGCCGGATCCTGCGTGCGGTTAACAATGATATAGAGTTTTTTTTGATTATCTTCAAACATCTCGATTCCTCAATGTCCTGTTAACAGGCTTGTTGTTTATGCCGTATACGGTCAATAACGAACGTTAACGAAAGTGTGCCTGCGGCAGACGTCAGCCGTGACCAGGCAGGCAAGGGCCATCAGCACGCCCAGAAACAGGTTCCCGCCTGAAACCGTACGTGCCTGCCGGGGGGATTAATGGCGTCCGTGATGGCCATGATGGCCATGAAAATCATGCCAGCCGTGTGCGCGGGAGGATTCATGGTGCCAGGGATGATGATCCGAACGATGGTGCTCGGTTGAGTGATGTTCCCCGATTACGCAGCCGCTGAGTAGCAGGCTCAGGATAATAAGGGAGACGTTCAGACATAACTTACTGTTCAGCATAATGCGATCCTCTCAATAGCGCCTGGCGAGTAGGAGGCAATGATATTACTTAAACAAAAAGTTGTATTTTCAACATTTGTTGTTTGTTGAAATTAACGGTAACAAAATAATTCAGCCTGTAAGCGCTCATGAATATTACATTACAATTTAACTTCATGTTTTTAATATATTTTTATTGTAGCGGGTTAACGCGGCAGTAGAAATATCCGCCATTTATCGTCATTTTGTAAAAATCGTAATAATAAGTAATGGGGATTGTCACCCAGCGTGATAATCGGGATAGTGCGCTTCACAGGAACAAAACCACATAAGGAAAATGGTTTATGAAAAAGTTAGTCTCTCTTACTGTACTTCTCGGCCTTGCCTCGTCTTCTGCTTTTGCCGCGACCGCGCCCGACTGCGTAAAGGCTGATAATCAGCAAATTGAAGCGCTCTTTGATAAATGGAATGCCTCGCTTCAGACGGGGGATGCCCATAAGGTTGCGGAGAATTACCTGAGCGATGCGGTTCTGCTGCCGACAATTTCGAATCAGGTCCGGCTGACCGACCAGGAGCGCGTGGATTACTTCCAGGATTTTCTGAAGAAGAAGCCGTTCGGCAAAATAGACACCCGCACCATTCGTCTGGGCTGCAATAAAGCTATTGATACGGGTACGTATACCTTTACCTTCGCCGATAAATCGTCAGTGACGGCACGCTATACCTTCACCTATGCGTGGGACGGAAAAGCGTGGAAAATTTCCTCTCACCACTCCTCCGCAATGCCGGAAGGATAAGATCTGTCCCCTCTCTCTTTGGGGCTGAGGAGTTCCCAGTAATTTTTTACCGGAAGCGATGAATGTTGCTTCAGGAAAATGAATAACTTACAGCGGCGCCCTGGCACGTTCACAAGTCATGCCGTTACAGAGTAGCAAGGAACATAAAGTGAACGGAATTACCTCTACAGCCATATGTTCCCCCTCACCCCAGCCCTCTCCCTCAAGGGAGAGGGGGTCCTCCGTGCAGGCATTATTTTATGGGGATCCCTCAACCCTTTGGGGAGAGGGGGAACCACTCAGCGTCTTACCGGCGCGCCGTTCGCCACATAATACGCCGCCGTACTCTTCGCCAGCGGCTCGCGCCCGCGGATCGCGTCGGCAATCTTCTCACCAATCATGATGGTCGTGGCGTTCAGATTGCCGGTAATAATCTGCGGCATAATCGACGCATCCACCACGCGTAATCCCTCCAGCCCGTGAACGCGGCCTTCGCCGTCGACCACCGCCATCTCGCCGTAACCCATCCTGCAGGTGCCGCACGGGTGGAAAGCGGTTTCGGCGTGATTACGCACAAACTCGTCCAGCTGTTCATCCGTCTGGCAGTCGATGCCCGGGCTGATTTCGCGACCACGGTACTTGTCCAGCGCGGGCTGGTGCATGATTTCGCGGGTGATGCGGATCGCGTCGCGGAACTCCTGCCAGTCCTGCTCGTGGGACATATAGTTGAACAGGATCGCCGGATGCTGGTGCGGATCGCGCGACGTGATGCGCACGTGCCCGCGGCTCGGCGAGCGCATGGAGCCGACGTGGCACTGGAAGCCGTGCTCCTTCACCGCGTTTGAGCCGTTGTAGTTAATCGCCACCGGCAGGAAGTGGTACTGAATGTTCGGCCACTCGAACTCCTCGCGGCTGCGGATAAACCCGCCCGCTTCGAAGTGGTTGCTCGCCCCCACCCCGGTGCCGCCAAACAGCCACTCCGCGCCAATCTTCGGCTGGTTCCACCACTGCAGGGCAGGGTAGAGGGAGACCGGCTCTTTACATTCATACTGAAGGTACATCTCCAGGTGATCCTGCAGGTTTTCGCCCACGCCGGGTAAATCATGCACCAGCGGGATATCAAACTGCTTAAGCAGTTCGGCGTTGCCCACGCCGGAACGCTGGAGGATCTGCGGAGAGGCAATGGCGCCAGCGCACAGCAGCACCTCTTTTTTCGCCGTCGCGTTGGACGGGATGGTGCTTTCGCCCTCCAGCCACTCGACGCCCACCGCGCGCTTGCCGTCAAAAAGAATGCGATCGGTCATGGCGTGGGTGCGGATGGTCAGGTTCGGGCGCGGTTTCGCCTGGTCCAGATAGCCGCGCGCGGTGCTGGCGCGTCGGCCCTGCGGCGTGACCGTGCGGTCCATCGGGCCGAAGCCTTCCTGCTGGTAGCCGTTCAGATCGTCGGTGCGCGGATAACCCGCCTGCACGCCCGCTTCCACCATCGCTTCGAACAGCGGGTTTACGCCCGGTTTAGAGGTAGTGACGCTCACCGGACCGTCGCCGCCGTGGTAGTCGTTCGGGCCCACGTCGCGCGTCTCTGCCTTGCGGTAGTAGGGCAGGCAGTTGAGGTAGCTCCAGTGCTCCAGGCCCGGCTCTTTAGCCCAGTTGTCCAGATCCATCGCGTTGCCGCGCACGTAGCACATGCCGTTGATCAGCGAGGAGCCGCCCAGCCCTTTACCGCGTCCGCACTCCATGCGGCGGTTGTTCATATGCGGCTCAGGTTCGGTTTCATAGGCCCAGTTGTAGCGCTTGCCCTGAAGCGGGAACGCCAGCGCGGCGGGCATCTGGGTGCGGAAGTCAAAGCGGTAATCCGGCCCGCCTGCCTCCAGCAGCAGAACGGTGGTGTTCGGATCTTCAGTCAGTCGTGTTGCCAGTACGTTGCCGGCGGAGCCGGCCCCGATAATGATGTAGTCAAATTGCAAATAAACCTCCCGGTTAAAATATGGACTGGAATTTACCCATCTCAACCTGGATGGACTTCACCTGGGTGTAGCTCTGAAGCGTCATGACGCCGTTCTCGCGGCCAATGCCGGAGTGCTTGTAGCCGCCGACCGGCATCTCCGCGGCGGATTCGCCCCAGGTGTTGATCCAGCAGATGCCCGCTTCGAGCTGATGAATGGCGCCGTGCGCGCGGTTCAGATCGGCAGTGACGATGCCCGCCGCCAGGCCGTAGTCGGTGTCGTTGGCGCGGCGAATGGCTTCTTCATCGGACGCGTAGGTGAGGATAGACATCACCGGGCCGAAGATCTCTTCGCGCACGATGGTCATCTCGTCGGTGCAGTCGGTGAACACGGTCGGGGCGACCCACGCGCCATTGTCAAAGCCGTCGCCCTTCAGCACGTCGCCGCCGCACAGCACGCGCGCGCCTTCCTCTTTGCCTTTGGCGATGTAGCGCATCACGCTGTCGCGGTGATGGAAGCTGACCATCGGGCCAAAGTTGGTGTTTTCATCGAACAGATCGCCCGCGCGGATGCGGCCCACGCGCTCAGCGATTTTCTGCTCAAACGCGGCCTTATATTTCTCGGGCACGAACACGCGGGTGCCGTTGGTGCACACCTGTCCGGAGCTGAAGAAATTGGCCATCATGGCGATGTCCGCCGCGAGATCCAGATCAGCATCGTCAAACACAATCAGCGGGGATTTGCCGCCGAGCTCCATCGTCACCTCTTTCAGGGACGAGGCCGCCGAGTTCGCCATCACCTTCTTGCCGCTGGCAACGCCGCCGGTGAAGGAAACTTTGGCAATCCCCGGATGTTCGGTCAGGAACTGACCGGTTTCCGCGCCCACGCCCGGCAGGACGTTAAACACGCCGTCCGGCAGGCCCGCTTCGGTGTAGATCTCGGCAAGCTTAAGCGCGGTGAGCGGGGTGACCTCGCTCGGCTTGAAGATCATGGCGTTGCCCGCCGCCAGCGCCGGCGCAGATTTCCACAGGGCGATCTGGATCGGGTAGTTCCACGCGCCGATGCCCGCCACCACGCCCAGCGGCTCGCGGCGGGTGTACACGAACGAGGTGTCGCGCAGCGGGATCTGGCTGCCTTCCAGCGCCGGGATCAGCCCTGCGTAGTACTCCAGCACGTCCGCGCCGGTGACGATATCAACGGTCGAGGTTTCCGAATACGCTTTACCGGTGTCGAGGGTTTCAAGCTTAGCCAGCTCGTCGTTGCGCTCGCGCAGGATATCGACGGCGCGGCGCAGAATGCGCGAGCGCTCCATGGCGGTCATCGCCGCCCAGATTTTTTGCCCGCGCGTCGCGCTTTCCACGGCGCGGTCGACGTCCTCTCGCCCGGCGGCCTGCACGGTCGCCAGAACTTCACCGTTAGCCGGGTTGATGGTCTCGAAGGTGCGACCGCTGGTGGCGGATACATAACCACCATTTATATAAAGCTGCTGTTCTGCCATTCGGGACATAATTTCTCCTCGGTTATTCGGTCGGTAAATGCTGGCTGATAAAGTGGCTGGTGAGCGATTGCGCCAGAGTTTTGTCCAGCGGTTTGCCGCTTAACGCCGCGCGCAGCCACAGCCCGTCGATGAGGGCGGCCAGCCCGTAGCCCGCCTCCTCAGCCTGTTCACGCGGCAGCTCCCGGCGGAATTCGTACACCAGATTTGAGAGCAGCCGGCGGCTGCTGACCTGCTGCAGGCGGTAGAGCATCGGCTGATGCATGCTGCTCGCCCAGAAGGCCAGCCAGGCCTTCATCGCCGCGCCGCTTACCTGGGTTTCATCGAAGTTGCCGCCAACAATCGCCTGTAATCGCTGCTCTGCGCTGCCGTTGGGCAGGGCGCGTAAGCGGCTTAAAACCGCATCGCGCAGCTGGCCGGTGATGTCGCGCATGGTCGCTTCCAGCAGGCCGTTTTTATCTTTGAAGTAGTGACTGATGATCCCCGTGGAAACGCCCGCCCGACGGGCGATCTGCGCGATGGTTGCGTCATGCATTCCCACTTCATTAATTGCTTCCAGCGTGGCGTCGATTAGCTGCCTGCGCCGGATCGGCTGCATCCCCACTTTGGGCATTTTTGCCACTCCATTCATCAGCGTTGGTAATACATTAAAGCGGTTTTTGATTGGACGTTCAATATAAAATGTGTCTTAATTGTTGCGATTTTGGATTTTAATAGTTACAAAAACAGTGGGGATACTGGATGACAGACCTTTCACAAGACAGAGAAAAAGACAAAATCAATCCGGTTGTTTTTTACACTTCCGCCGGGCTGATTTTGTTGTTTTCCCTGACGACGATCTTCTTTAGCGATTTTTCTGCCGAGTGGATTGGCCGCACCCTGAACTGGGTGTCGAAGACCTTCGGCTGGTACTACCTGCTGGCGGCGACGCTCTATATTGTCTTCGTGGTCTGCATAGCCTGCTCGCGCTTCGGCTCGGTGAAGCTCGGGCCAGAGCAGTCCAAGCCCGAGTTCAGCCTGCTGAGCTGGGCGGCGATGCTGTTTGCCGCCGGTATCGGCATTGACCTGATGTTCTTCTCCGTGGCCGAACCGGTCACGCAGTATATGCAGCCGCCGGAAGGGGCAGGGCAGACGATGGAGGCCGCGCGCCAGGCGATGGTCTGGACGCTGTTCCACTACGGCCTGACCGGCTGGTCGATGTACGCCCTGATGGGGATGGCGCTCGGATACTTTAGCTATCGTTATAATTTACCCCTCACCATCCGCTCCGCGCTCTATCCGATTTTCGGTAAAAAGATTAATGGCCCGATTGGACACAGCGTTGATATTGCGGCGGTGATCGGTACCATCTTCGGTATCGCCACCACGCTCGGCATTGGCGTGGTGCAGCTCAACTACGGGCTGAGCGTGCTGTTTAATATCCCGGATTCGATGGCGGCCAAAGCGGCGCTGATTGCGCTCTCGGTGATTATCGCCACCATTTCCGTAACGTCGGGCGTGGATAAAGGCATCCGCGTGCTCTCCGAGCTGAACGTGGCGCTGGCGCTTGGGCTGATCCTGTTCGTGCTGTTTATGGGCGACACCTCGTTCCTGCTCAACGCTTTAGTGCTGAACGTGGGCGACTACGTGAACCGCTTTATGGGCATGACGCTGAACAGCTTCGCCTTTGACCGCCCGGTGGAGTGGATGAACAACTGGACGCTGTTCTTCTGGGCGTGGTGGGTGGCGTGGTCGCCGTTTGTTGGCCTGTTCCTGGCGCGTATTTCGCGCGGGCGCACCATTCGCCAGTTCGTGATGGGCACGCTGATCATTCCGTTCACCTTTACCCTGCTGTGGCTGTCTATTTTCGGCAACAGCGCGCTGCACGAGATTATTCACGGTAACGCGACCTTTGCCCAGGAAGCGATGGCGCACCCGGAGCGCGGCTTCTACAGCCTGCTGGCGCAGTATCCGGCGTTTACCTTTAGCGCCTCAGTGGCGACCATTACCGGCCTGCTGTTCTACGTCACCTCGGCGGATTCCGGCGCGCTGGTGCTGGGCAACTTCACCTCGAAGCTGAAGGATATTAACAGCGACGCCCCGAACTGGCTGCGCATCTTCTGGTCCGTCGCCATCGGCCTGCTGACGCTCGGCATGCTGATGACCAACGGGATCTCGGCGCTGCAGAACACCACGGTGATCATGGGGCTGCCGTTCAGCTTCGTCATCTTCTTCGTGATGGCCGGGCTGTATAAATCGCTCAAGGTGGAAGATTACCGCCGCGAAAGCGCCAGCCGCGACACCGCGCCACGTCCGATGGGCGCCCAGGACCGTCTGAGCTGGAAGAAACGCCTGTCGCGCCTGATGAATTATCCCGGCACGCGCTATACCAGCCAGATGATGGAGACGGTCTGCTTCCCGGCGATGGAGGAAGTAGCTCAGGAGCTGCGCCTGCGCGGTGCCTACGTCGAGCTGAAAAATCTGCCGCCGGAAGAGGGCGAGACCCTTGGGCACCTGGATTTGCTGGTGCACATGGGCGACGAGCAGAACTTTGTCTATCAGATCTGGCCGCAGCAGTACTCCGTGCCCGGGTTTACCTACCGCGCGCGCAGCGGCAAATCGACCTACTACCGGCTGGAGACCTTCCTGCTGGAAGGGAGCCAGGGGAATGATCTGATGGACTACAGCAAGGAGCAGGTGATTACGGACATTCTGGACCAGTATGAACGACACCTGAACTTTATCCATCTGCACAGGGAAGCGCCGGGGAATAGCGTGATGTTCCCGGATGTTTGAGTGATGTACAGAGGCATTTGCCGTCGCCCTCATGCCGGGCGGCGGCGATGCCTCACCCGGCCTGCAAATTCAGCTTATCGCGGGCCTGATAAGCGAAGCGCCTTCAGGCGCAGTTTGGCCTCTTCCGTCCAGTATTTCTCCTGACCCTTCATTGACACAACTTTAATGATAACCATTTTCATTTAAATATAGCCTGTGCTATACCTTATAGCACGGGCTAATTTTGCTTTGAATTTAACCATATCAGGAGACTTCTGCGATGCACCCACGGCAAGGATTGAAGCGTCTGTTACTCGGCGCGCTGTTCATGACCGCGACCACCACCGGCGCGCTGGCGGCCGAAAAGTTCCGGGTTATCACCACCTTTACCGTCATCGCGGATATGGCGAAAAACGTGGCGGGTGACGCCGCGGAAGTGACCTCTATCACCAAGCCGGGCGCGGAAATACACGAGTATCAGCCCACGCCGGGCGATATCAAACGCGCGCAGAAGGCGCAGCTGATCCTGGCGAACGGCATGAACCTGGAGCTGTGGTTCCAGCGTTTTTATCAGCACCTGAACGGCGTGCCGGAGGTGATTGTCACCAAAGGCATTACGCCGATGGGCATCAGCGAAGGGCCCTATAACGGCAAGCCCAACCCGCACGCGTGGATGTCTCCCGACAACGCCCTGATTTACGTCGATAACATCCGCGACGCGCTGGTGAAGTACGATCCGGCGAATGCGCAGACCTATCAGCGCAACGCTGAAGCCTACAAGCAGAAGATCGTCGCTACCCTTGAGCCGCTGCGCAAGCAGGTGGCGGAGATCCCGGAAGACAAGCGCTGGATGGTGACCAGCGAAGGGGCCTTCTCCTATCTGGCGCGCGATCTGGGCCTGAAGGAGCTTTACCTGTGGCCGATCAACGCCGATCGGCAGGGCACGCCCCAGCAGGTGCGCAAGGTTATCGATCTGGTGAAAAAACATCGCATCCCGGCGGTGTTCAGCGAAAGCACGGTATCGGATAAGCCCGCGCGTCAGGTGGCCCGGGAAACCGATACCCACTACGGCGGCGTGCTGTACGTCGACTCCCTGAGCGCGGAAAACGGCCCGGTGCCGACCTATATCGACCTGCTGAACGTCACGACCCGCACGCTGGTGCAGGGCATCCGTGACGGCATGAAGGAGTAACCATGCATAAGGGGATTGTCGTCACGGACGTGACCGTGACCTACCGCAACGGGCACACGGCGCTGCGCGACGCGTCGTTCAGCGTGCCGGGCGGATCGATTGCCGCCCTGGTGGGGGTGAACGGCTCCGGCAAGTCCACGCTGTTTAAGGCGGTGATGGGCTTCGTGCGGGCGGCGAGCGGCTCCATCACCATTGAGGGGCTGCCGCCTCACCGGGCGCTGCGCCAGAACCTGGTCGCCTACGTCCCGCAGTCGGAAGAGGTTGACTGGTCGTTTCCGGTGCTGGTCGAAGACGTGGTGATGATGGGCCGCTACGGGCATATGGGGTTTCTGCGTCGGCCAAAGGAAAACGATCGGCGGATCGTGACCGAGGCGCTGAAGCGCGTGGATATGCTTGAGCTGCGCCATCGGCAGATTGGCGAACTGTCCGGCGGGCAGAAAAAGCGCGTGTTTCTGGCTCGCGCTATTGCTCAGGAGGGGGAGGTGATCCTGCTCGACGAGCCGTTTACCGGCGTGGACGTCAAAACCGAAGCCAGAATCATCAGCCTGCTGCGCGAGCTTCGCGACGAGGGCAAAACCATGCTGGTGTCGACCCATAACCTGGGCTCGGTCACGGCGTTTTGCGATTACACGGTGATGGTGAAAGGCACCGTGCTGGCGAGCGGCCCGACGGAAACCACCTTCACCGCCGGGAACCTTGAGCGCGCCTTCAGCGGCGTGCTGCGGCACGTGGTGCTCAGCGGCTCAGAGGACCGCATTATTACCGACGACGAGCGGCCCTTTATTACCCACCGGCAGGAGGCAAAATGAACGCGCTTCTTGAACCCTTCGGCTATGAGTACATGCTCAACGCGATGTGGGTGTCGGCGATGGTGGGCGGGCTGTGCGCGTTTCTCTCCTGCTATCTGATGCTTAAGGGCTGGTCGCTGATTGGCGACGCGCTCTCGCACTCCATCGTGCCGGGCGTGGCGGGCGCCTACATGCTCGGGCTGCCGTTCTCGCTGGGGGCGTTCTTGTCCGGCGGGCTGGCGGCGGGCAGCATGCTGTTTCTGAACCAGCGCAGCCGCCTGAAGGAGGACGCCATCATCGGGCTGATCTTCTCCTCATTTTTCGGGCTGGGGCTGTTTATGGTCTCGCTCAACCCGACCTCGGTAAATATTCAGACTATCGTCCTCGGCAATATCCTCGCTATCGCCCCGGAAGATATCGTCCAGCTGGCGATCATCGGCGCGGCGTCGACGATTATCCTGCTGTTCAAATGGAAAGATCTGATGGTGACCTTTTTTGATGAGAACCACGCCCGCGCCATCGGCCTGCGTCCTGAACGCCTGAAGATCCTGTTCTTTACCCTGCTGGCGGTCTCCACCGTAGCGGCGCTGCAAACCGTCGGGGCATTTCTGGTGATCTGTCTGGTGGTCACGCCCGGCGCGACCGCGTGGCTGCTCACCGACCGCTTCCCGCGCCTGCTGATAATTGCCGTTGCCATTGGCAGCCTCACCAGCTTCCTCGGCGCGTGGGCCAGCTATTACCTGGACGGCGCAACCGGCGGCATTATTGTGGTCGCCCAGACGCTGCTGTTCCTGCTGGCGTTCGTCTTTGCGCCGAAGCACGGGCTGCTCGCCAGCCGCCGTCGGGCGCGTCACGTCCAGGAGGCGCAACCATGATGGCGCTGCTTCTCGAACCCTTTCAGTTTGCGTTCATGAACAACGCGCTGCTGATATCGCTGCTGGTGGCCGTGCCCTGCGCGCTGCTGTCGGTTTTCCTGGTGCTGAAAGGCTGGGCGCTGATGGGCGACGCCATGAGCCACGCGGTATTTCCCGGCGTCGTGCTGGCGTGGATGATGGGCCTGCCGCTGGCGCTGGGGGCGTTTGTGGCCGGCCTGTTCTGCGCGGTCGCCACCGGATACCTGAAGGATAACAGCCGCATCAAGCAGGATACGGTGATGGGGATTGTCTTTTCCGGCATGTTTGGCGCCGGGTTGATCCTCTATATCGCCGTCAAACCCGAGGTGCATCTCGACCACATTCTGTTTGGCGATATGCTGGGCATAAACGGGATGGACATTCTGCAAAGCGGCCTCGTCGCGGGGCTGATTGCGCTGGTGATTGGCCTGAAGTGGCGCGACTTCCTGCTGTTCTGCTTTGACGCTCAGCAGGCGCAGGCAAGCGGGCTGCGCGCGCGCTGGCTGCACTACGGCTTACTGTGCATGGTCTCGCTGACCATCGTGGCGACGCTGAAAGCGGTGGGGATTATTCTGTCGATTTCGCTGCTGATTGCGCCCGGTGCGGTTGCGGTGCTGATCGCCCGGCGCTTTCACGCGGCGCTGCTGGTGGCGGTTGCCGTTTCAGCCCTCGTGTCGGTAAGCGGGGTGTATGCGTCGTACTATCTCGACAGCGCGCCCGCACCAACCATTGTGGTGCTGTTCGCGGTGGTGTTTATCGTGACCTTTGTGGTGACCAGCCTGAAGGCTCGTCGGCAGGAGCGCGCGACAGCAGGGTGATCGCCTGTTCGCCGTGCTGTTGCCAGTGGAGGGTAAAGGCGGCGCCTTCGTTAAAGCCCGCCAGCTGACGGGTTAACGCCAGCGTAAGCGTCTTATCGCCGAGCTGGGTGACGCGGGCGCTGTCAAAACCCAGACAGGCCTGCACCCGGGGAAAGAGGGCCTTGAACAGGCTCTCTTTGGCGCTGAACGCCAGCGTAAGGGCGAGGGCAAACGGGTATCCCGAACGGGCCAGCACGAGTTCTTCCTGCGCATCAATGATGCCGTCTTTTATCTCTCTGGCCTCGTTGTCGGGGAGGATCGTTTCACAATCGATGCCGATAAGGGCCGGGTGTAGCGCGACGACGGCCATGGCCCGCGTGCCGCTGTGGGTGATGCTGCCGGAAATACCCTGCGGCCAGAGCGGTTCGCCGCTGGGGCCGATGCCGGGAACGGGGTGGTCCGGTAAGGCGTGCGCGGCGGCAATACGGCCCGCCAGGTGCTCGGCCTTGCGTTTGCGTCCGGCGTCAGCGAGCAGCGCGTGATGCGGGAGCCAGAGGAGATCGGCGTCGGTGAAGGTGGTGGGGTCGAAGGTGACGTGGTGGAGGGTGAGGTTGGCGAGCGCGAAGGTGCGGTGGGTGGTGTGCATGGGTTTTCCTTCTGTCAACGAATAGTGCGGCCTGATGCCCTCACCCCGGCCCTCTCCCACAGGGAGAGGGAGCAAACACTAAAAACGGCAACGGGGTTGCCGTTTTGCTTTTACCTCGACCTCACCCCGGCCCTCTCCCACAGGGAGAGGGAGCAAACACTAAAAACGGCAACGAGGTTGCCGTTTTGCTTTTACCTAGAATCGGGTATTCACGCTCATATACCAGGTACGGCCTGGCTCATTATATGTATAAGCCCCCGCGCCGTACATATAGGCACCCGTCGCGGTATTCCCGGTGGTCTGGGCATTCCCCGCGCGCCACTGGCGCTTATCAAAGACGTTGTCCACGCCGCCGGTCAGGCTGACGTTTTTGGTCACGTCCCAGGTCGCGCTCAGGCCAACGATGCTGTACGGGCTGACTTCGTCTTTCTCAGACCCGGTCACCGGCTGACCTTTGTAGTTGTACTTCTTCGGCTGCTGCTTGCCGTACCAGGTGAAGGTCGACTGAAGCGACACGTCCTGATGCACCTGCCAGCTCAGGGTTGAGTTCAGCGTGTACTCCGGGATGATCGACAGACGGTCGCCGGTCTCCTTGTTCTTGCTTTGCAGCATGTAGGTAATATTGTTGGTCCAGTTAATCGTGTCGCTGACCGGCACGTTCAGGGAGCCTTCCAGACCTTCAACTACCGCCTTCGGCACGTTTTCCCATTGATAGATATCGGTTTGCACCTTACCGGAAGAGGTGTGGCCAATCGGCGCATAGCCCGCTTCGATCTTGTCGCGGTAGTCGTTGCGGAACCAGGTCACGCCCGCCAGCCAGCCGTCGCGTTTCCACTCCAGGCCAATCTCTTTGTTGATGCTGGTTTCCGCTTTCAGATCGTCGTTACCCATCATGTAGCAGCCCACGCCGTCGGAGCTTGCGTAGCAGCCCTGGCCCTTGCTGTATAACAGGTAGTTCGGGTTGGTCTGATACAGGCTCGGTGCCTTATAGGCGCGCGCGATGCCCATCTTCAGCGTGAAGTCATCCCCCAGGCCCTGCGACAGGTTCAGGGACGGGCTCCAGTTGTTACCCACGATGGTGTGATGGTCGAAGCGCAGGGCAGGGGTCAGCATGGTGCTGTCGGTCAGCTCCATGTTGTTTTCAGCGAACAGGGAGAAAATCTCCGCTGACGTGTACGGGCTGCGGTCGTCGCTCATGCCCGGAACGGTGCCGCCCTGCTGGGTTTGCGTGAAGGAGGTGGAGTCCTTCATGCGCTGCTGGTTCCACTCCGTGCCCAGCGTCAGGTTCTGGTTAACGATGAAATCAATCGGCAGGTTGATTTCGCTGTGCAGCATCACGTCGGAGAGATCGGTGTCGGTGAATTTATTGCTGTTGAACAGACCTTCAGTACCGCCCGCCAGCCCTTCGCCCAGACGGGAGTTGCGGGTGTGTTCGTACTGCGCCCAGTTGCTGGTGGTGATGCCGTTATCCCAGCCGCCGTTCCAGGTGACGGCAAAGTTCTGGCGATAGATACGGTTAGTCTCTTTGCCGTAGTTTTTCTTCACCAGCGCGTTGTCGTTGTTGGTGTTCTGCGTGTCGCCCGCATACAGGTTGTTCTGGCGGCTGTAGCCCGCCTCAAACTCCAGGGACTGCATTGGCGCGAAGTCCCAGCGCACCACGCCGTTGATGTCTTTGTTCTCTACACCCTCACGGCCTGCGGGCAGGGTGTTGGCGTAAGCGCCGGTACGGTCAGACTGGTGACCCTGGTTGATGTCCCAGGCGTCGGCCTGGGTTTTGTCCAGGTTACCGAACATGCGGAAGCTGAAGTCGCCGCCCAGCGGGCCGCTCAGGCTGAAGTTGGTGCGTTTGGTGGAACCTTCGTCTTTGTGTTCCGGCGCGTTCAGGTAGGTGTTCCAGGAGCCGTGCCACTGGTCGTCGAACTTTTTGGTGATGATGTTCACCACGCCACCTGCCGCGCCGTTACCGTAGCGGGCGGCGGCCGGACCGCGAATGACCTCAATACGCTCGATCATCTCTGGCGGCACCCAGCCGGTGTCGCCGCGGGTATCGCGCTCGCCGCGCCAGCCCAGGCGGATGGAGTTACGGCTGGTTACCGGCTTGCCGTCGATCAGGATCAGGGTGTTTTCCGGCCCCATGCCGCGAATATCAATCTGACGGTTGTTACCGCGCTGGCCGCTGGTGGAGTTCCCGGTCAGGTTAACGCCCGGCATGGTGCGGATGATTTCCGCCACGTCGCGCGCGGGCGGGTTTTTGCGGATCTCGTCGGCGGTAATGGTGGAAACCCCCGGCGCCTGCAAATTCTGCTCGGCGGCGGTGATTACCATGGTGTCTTCGTGCTGCGCTGAGGTGGTGCTGTCGTCTGCCATGGCGGGCAGCGCGACGCCGTAAATCCCTAAATTGACCAGCAAGGCCAGAGAGTGAATCTTCTTATTCATTAGATGTCCCGCATTTATGGTTGCTTTTGAGCGCGCTTCCCACAGCGCGGGCACTACGCTATTGCAAATGCAAATAGTTATCAATAATATTATCAATAAAATTTGCTCTGAAACAAAAAAGACTGTTAAACATGGGGTTATAAGGGTGACGGCGTTAACAACGGGAAGTGAAGCGTGGTGGCAGTCAAAAAACGGGCCTGAGTGGGAGCGCCATAAGGAGAACTATCACGTCACCTTCTGGTGGCGGGACCCGGCAGGAACGCAGGACACGTCTACGGTGAAACGCGTCTGGCTCTACATCACCGGCGTGACCGATCACCATCAAAATGCCCGCCCGCAGTCCCTTGAACGCATCCCGAATACCGACGTCTGGCGGTGGCAGGGCGAGTTCAGCCCCGAGTGGCGCGGCAGCTACTGTTTTATCCCCTCCGTAAATGAAAACGATTTTGCCGGTGCCGTGTTTGAAGGCGAGCAGCCGGACCGCATGGCGCTGCGTGAAGGCTGGCGCAAACTGCTGCCGCGCGCGGTGTCCGATCCGCTCAACCCCATAAGCTGGCGCGGCGGGCGCGGGCATGCCGTCTCGGCGCTTGAGATGCCGGACGCGCCCCTTCAGCCCGGCTGGGATCGTCCCGATACGCCGTATCAGGCGCCGCTCTGCATTGAGTGGAACAGCGCGCGCCTGAAGAACCGCCGCCGCGTGTGGATCTTTACCACCGGCGACGTCAGCCCCGAGCGCCCGCTGGCGGTGCTGCTTGACGGGCAGTTCTGGGCGGAAAGCATGCCCGTCTGGCCTGCGCTGGCGGCGCTGACCGTTGACGGCAGGCTGCCGCCCGCGGTCTACGTCCTGATCGACGTGATTGATACCGCACACCGCAGCCGCGAGCTGCCGTGCAACCCCGATTTCTGGCTGGCGGTGCAGGAAGAGCTCCTCCCGCAGGTAAAAAGCATAACGCCCTTCAGCGACTGCGCCGACCGTACGGTAGTCGCAGGTCAGAGCTTCGGCGGCCTCTCCTCTCTCTATGCCGCACTCAACTGGCCGCAGCGCTTTGGCTGCGTGCTGAGCCAGTCCGGCTCTTACTGGTGGCCGCACCGCGGCGGGCAGCAGGAAGGGCTGCTTATCGCCCAACTCAAAGCGGGTGAGAAAGCCGCACGCGGCCTGCGCATCGTTCTTGAAGCCGGGCGCAACGAGCCGCTTATCTTCCGCGCGAATCAGGCCATTTACGCCGAACTACACCCACAGCAGCCGGTTGTCTGGCGTCAGGTTGACGGCGGACACGATGCGCTTTGCTGGCGCGGTGGGCTGACGCAGGGGCTGATGACCCTCTGGCAGCCGCTTATTCAATAACGGAGTCTGTATGGAATTCAGCAATCCTTTCGATAATCCGCAGGGGCAGTTCGCCATTTTGCAAAACGACCAGGGGCAGTACAGCCTGTGGCCGCAGCAGTGCGGCCTGCCCGCAGGCTGGCGCGTGGTGTGCGAGCCGCAGTCCCAGGAGGCGTGCCGGCAGTGGCTGGCTGAGCGCTGGCAAACGCTTGTCCCGTCCCATTTTGCGGGGGAGAGCGCATGAACTGTCTTCCTCTCGTCGCCGCCCAGCCGGGCATCTGGATGGCGGAACAGCTTTCCTCCCTGCCGAATGCCTGGAGCGTGGCGCACTATACCGAGCTTAGGGGCGACATTGACGCGCCGCTGCTGGCAAAAGCGATTGCGGAAGGCATGATGCAGGCCGATACCCTGCGGATGCGCTTCGCGGAAGACAGCGGCGAGGTGTGGCAGTGGGTGGATGAAGCCATAACGCTGCCCGAGCCGTCCATCGTTCGCGTTGACTCTCACGAGGCCGCCGTGGCGCTGATGGAGAGGGATCTTAATCAGAACCTGCGCGTGGACGGCGGTCAGCCGCTAGCGTTTCACCAGCTGATTCAGGTCGGCGAGCGCCAGTGGTACTGGTATCAGCGCTATCACCATCTGGTGGTGGATGGCTTCAGCTTCCCGGCCATTACCCGCCAGATTGCCGCGATTTACGCCGCCTGGAAACGGGGCGAACCCGCGCCTGCCTCGCCGTTTACGCCGTTCGCTGAGGTGGTTGACGAGTATCAGCGCTACCGCGACAGCGAGGCGTATCAGCGCGACGGTGCCTTCTGGGCCGGGCAGCGCAGGCAGCTTCCTCCTCCGGTCTCGCTCTCCTCCGCGCCGCTGCCGGGGCGTGCCGCCACCACCGACATCCTGCGCCTGAAAATTGCAATGGACGGCCGCGCCTTTAGCCAGCTTGCGCAGGCGGCAGGACAGGCGCAGCGCACCGACCTGGCGCTTGCGCTGGTGGCGCTGTGGCTGGGCCGCCTGACCGGACGGCCGGACTATGCCGCCGGGTTTATCTTTATGCGCCGCATGGGCTCCGCCGCGCTGACCGCGACCGGCCCGGTGCTCAACGTGCTGCCGCTGGCGGTCAATATCAATCCGCAGGAGAGCCTGCCGGAGCTGGCGCTTCGCCTGGCGAACCAGCTGAAAAAAATGCGCCGCCACCAGCGCTACGACGCCGAGCAGATCGTGCGCGACAGCGGGCGTGCCGCAGGCGATGAAGCCCTGTTTGGCCCGGTGCTGAACGTCAAGGTATTCGATTATCAGCTGGATATCGACGGCGTGGAGGCCACAACCCACACGCTGGCCACCGGCCCGGTCAACGACCTGGAGCTGGCATTATTCCCCGACGAGCAGGGGGGACTGAGCATCGAGGTCCTCGCCAATAAAGAGCGTTACGACGAGGCGACGCTTGCCCGCCACGTTTCGCGCCTGAACGCGATGCTGACGCAGTTTGCCGCTAACCCGGATCTGCGCTGCGGTGAAGTGGAAACCGTTACAGAGCAGGAGTACGCCCAGCTGGCGCGCATCAATGATACCGGGCTGGCGCTGCCGTCCATCACGCTCGCGGATCTGGTGGCGGAGCAGGCGAGCAAAACCCCGGACGCCCCCGCGCTGGCGGATGCCCATATTGAGCTGAACTATCGCCAGATGCGAGAGCAGGTCGTCGCGCTGGCAAACCTGCTGCGCGAACGCGGCGTGAAGCCCGGCGACAGCGTGGCGGTGGCCCTGCCGCGCTCGGTATTTCTGACCCTGGCGCTGCACGGCATCGTCGAGGCAGGCGCCGCGTGGCTGCCGCTGGATACCGGCTACCCGGACGATCGCCTGCGGATGATGCTGGAGGACGCGAAGCCCTCGCTGCTGATTACCACCGACGAGCAGCTACCGCGCTTTAGCGATTTGCTGATTACGACGTTTAGTTACAACACACTGTTACCGACCGCGGGTGCTGAACCGCTGCGGCTGGCGAAGCCGGAGCAGACCGCGTACATCATCTTTACCTCCGGTTCGACGGGGCGTCCGAAAGGGGTGATGGTCGGCCATACCGCCATCGTTAACCGCCTGAAGTGGATGCAGGACAGCTACCCGCTGGCGGCGGATGACGTGGTGGCGCAGAAAACGCCGTGCAGCTTTGACGTGTCGGTCTGGGAGTTCTGGTGGCCGTTTATCGCCGGGGCGAAGCTGGTGATGGCCGAGCCGGACGCGCACCGCGATCCGCAGGCGATGCAGAGCTTCTTCGAACAGTACGGCGTGACGACGACCCACTTCGTGCCGTCGATGCTGGCGGCGTTTGTCGCCTCGCTGACGCCGGAAAACGTGGCGTGCTGCGCGTCGCTTAAGCAGGTGTTCTGCAGCGGCGAAGCGCTGCCTGCCGGGCTGTGCCGTGAGTGGGAACAGCTCACCCATGTGCCGCTACATAACCTCTACGGCCCGACCGAAGCGGCGGTGGACGTCAGCTGGTATCCGGCATTTGGACCAGAGCTGGCGGCAGTTTCAGGCAACAGCGTGCCGATCGGCTTCCCGGTGTGGAACACGGGGCTGCGCATTCTGGACGCAATGATGCGCCCGGTGCCGTTCGGGGTGGCGGGGGATCTGTATCTCACCGGCATTCAGCTGGCGCAGGGGTATCTGGGCCGTCCCGACCTCACCGCCAGCCGCTTTATCGCCGATCCGTTTGCCCCCGGCGAGCGCATGTACCGCACCGGCGACGTTGCCCGCTGGCTGGACAATGGCGCGGTGGAATATTTAGGCCGCAGCGACGATCAGCTGAAAATTCGCGGCCAGCGCATCGAGCTTGGCGAAATCGACCGGGCGATGCTGTCGCTGCCGGACGTGGCTCAGGCCGTGGCGCACGCCTGCGTGTTCAACCAGGCGGCGGCAACGGGTGGCGATGCGCGCCAGCTGGTGGGGTATGTCGTCTCCGAATCGGGTCTGCCGCTGGATCGCGACGCGCTGCTGGCGTCGCTCAGGGCACAGCTGCCGCCGCACATGGTGCCGGTGGTGCTGCTGCAAATCAGCGCGCTGCCGTTAAGCGCGAACGGCAAGCTCGACCGCAAGGCGCTGCCGATGCCGGAGCTGAGCAGCAAAACCTCCGGCCGCGCGCCGGAAAGCGAAACCGAAGTTGCCGTGGCGCAGGCGTTCTCGGCGCTGCTGGGCTGCGAGGTAAACGATATCGAAGCCGACTTCTTTGCCCTCGGCGGCCACTCGCTGCTGGCGATGCGCCTGGCGGCACAGCTCAGCCGCGCGTTTAGCCGTAAGGTCACGCCGGGGCAGGTTATGGTCGCCTCTACGGTCAGCAAGCTTAGCGTCCTGCTGGACTCGCAGATGAGCGACGAGCAGGCGCAGCGTCTGGGGTATGAAACCCTGCTCCCGCTGCGCGAGAGCGACGGCCCGATGCTGTTTTGCTTCCATCCGGCGTCCGGCTTCGCCTGGCAGTTCAGCGTGCTGGCGCGCTATCTCAGCCCGCGCTGGTCTGTTACCGGCATTCAGTCGCCGCGCCCGGACGGGCCGATGCAGCAGTGCGCGGATCTGGATGGGGTGATCGAACATCATCTGACTACCTTGCGTAAGCAGCAGCCGCACGGGCCGTACTACCTGTTCGGCTATTCCCTCGGCGGCACGCTGGCGCAGGGGATTGCGGCGCGTCTGCGCGAGCAGGGCGAAACCGTAGCGTTCCTCGGCCTGCTGGACACCTGGCCGCCGGAAACGCAGAACTGGGCGGAGAAAGAGGCCAACGGTCTCGACCCGGAGGTGCTGGCAGAGATCGAGCGCGAGCGTCAGGCGTTTATCGCCGCCCAGCAGGGGCAGGGCTCCAGCGCGCTGTTTAACGCCATTGAGGGCAACTACGCCGACGCGGTGCGGCTGCTCACCACGGCACGCAGCTCACGCTTTGACGGAAAAGCGACGCTGTTCGTTGCCGAACGCACGCGAACGATGGATCCGCAGGTCGCGTGGGCGCCGTGGGTGAGTGAACTGGAGGTGTACAGCCAGGACTGCGCCCACGTGGATATCATTTCACCGCAGGCGTTTGAGAAAATAGGACCGGTGTTGAGGGAAATATTGGGGTAATTGTTCCCCTCACCCCAGCCCTCTCCCCAAAGGGGAGAGGGTGTAATCGTCCCCTCGCCCCTTTGGGGAGAGGGTCAGGGTGAGGGGCCATCAGACCGCACGCTTTCCAAGCGGCACCACCAGCGGCGTCCCCGCCACCGGATCGTCAATAATCATGCAGCGCATGCCGTAGATCCGCTCGATCAGCGCCGGGGTCACAATCTCCTTTGGCGCACCCTGCGCCACAATCTCGCCGTCGCGCAAGGCAATCAGATGCGTGGCGTAGCGGCACGCCTGATTCAAATCATGCAGCACCGCCGCCAGGGTATAGCCCTGCGTGCGGTTCAGCTCGCTCAGCAGCTCCAGCAGGTCAATCTGATGGCTGATATCCAGCCAGGTCGTCGGCTCGTCCAGCAGCATGATGGAGGTTTCCTGCGCCAGCACCATCGCGATCCACGCCCGCTGCCGCTGCCCGCCGGAGAGGGTGTCCACGCTTTGCAGGGCGAGATCGGTAATCCCCGTCGCCCGCATCGCGCGGTTCACCGCCTCGTCATCTTCCCTGCGCCAGCGGGTAAACAGCGGCTGGTGCGGATAGCGTCCGCGCGAAACCAATTCCTGCACCGTGATATCCCCCGGCGTGGTGGCGTTCTGCGCCAGCAGCCCGATGCGTCGCGCCACCTCTTTGCTGGCGAAGCGCTGGATCTGCTCGCCGTCGAGAAATACGCTGCCCTCAGCCGGGGCCATCAGGCGGCTCAGGATGCGCAGCAGCGTCGATTTACCGCAGCCGTTCGGGCCGATGATCGCCGTAAAGTGGCCTTCAGGTACGGAGACGGTCAAATCACGGGCAATGATTTTTTTGCCGTAGGCGAGGGTGAGGTTTTCGCCGCGCAAGCGGGTGGTTGAGTCTGTCATTTCCTGCGTGACTCCTGAACGAGCAAAACGATAAGGTAAATTCCGCCGAGGCTGACGGTCACCACGCCTACCGGAAGTTGATAAGGCATAAACAGCCGCTGGGCGCAGAGATCGGCAGCCAGCAGTAACGTCGCCCCGCACAGTGCGGCCTGGGTTAACCCCCAGCGCGCCGTACCGCTAAGACGCCGCGCAATGTGGGGGGCGACAAGGGCGATAAACGAGATCGGTCCGGCAATCGCGGTGGAGGCCGCGGTGAGCAGCACGGCCACCAGCATCAGCATCAGGCGCGAGCGCTCAACCCCCACGCCCAGCGCGCAGGCGGTGTCGTCGCCCATCTCCAGCAGCCGCATGCGCCGCACCAGCAGCAGCGCGGCTATAAACATCAGCAAAATCAGCGGCGCGGCGGGCCAGGTTTTACCCCACGTCAGGCCGTTGAGGGAACCGGCATACCACAGCCCGGCCGAGAGCGCGGTTTCCAGCGAGGCCTGCAGCAGCAGCCAGGTGTTAAAGGCCATCAGCATCGCGCGCACGCCGATACCGATAATGATCAGGCGGAAGGTGTCGATGCCGTTGCGCCAGGCAAGCAGCCAGATAGCCAGCGACGTGATAATGCCGCCGGCCATCGCCGTAAAGGTGATGGCCGTCAGGTGCTGGCCAAACAGCACCATCGCCACCAGCACGCCGCTCCAGGCCCCGGTATTAAGCCCCATGACGTCCGGGCTGCCGAGGGGGTTACGCATCAGCGACTGGAAAATCGCGCCGCTGACGCCGAGCGCCGCGCCCACCAGAATGGCCATCGCCACGCGCGGCAGCCGCCACTCGGTGACCACCAGGGTGATATTGCGCGGCGCGCTGCCGAGCAGGGCGTTAAAGACCTGTGTGAAATCGAGCGTGACCGCGCCGCTGCGCAGGCTCCAGACCGCCAGCAGCAAAATGGCGATGGCCAGCAGGGCGACGCTGGTGATTAAACGACGGGACGGGGCCATCATGCGCCACCTCCGCGTCTGCGTCGTACCAGGAAGATCAGCACCGGCGCGCCGATAAAGGCGCTGACCACCGAGACGCGCAGCTCGCCGGGTACCAGCAGGCGGCCCAGCACGTCGGCAAACAGCAGCAGGGCCGGGGTGGCCAGCAGCGTCACCGGCAGCGACCAGCGGTGATCTGCCCCCACCAGCCAGCGCGCCACGTGCGGCATCATCAGGCCGATAAAGGCAATCGGACCGACCACGGCGGTCGCGCTGCCGCACAGCACGGTGATGGCGAGCAGGCCAGTCAGCTGCGTGCGCGCCACGCGGTTACCGAGCGCGGTAGCGGTGTCGCTGCCGAGGCTCAGGCTGTTCAGCGCCCGGCTTAAGCACAGCGCCACGGCGGCGGCAATCATCACCGGAATGGCCACCACCTTTAGCGTATCCAGGGTGCGAATATCCAGCGAACCGGCCTGCCAGAAGCGCAGCTGGTCGTAGACGTCCGGGTTGAGCAGGGCGATGCCGTTCGATAAACCTTCCAGCACCGCCGCGAGCGCTACGCCCGCCAGGGTTAAGCGCACCGGGCTCAGCTGTCCGCCGCCCTGGCTGCCGGTAAAGGCGACCACCAGCGAGGCGGCCAGCGCGCCGCAAAAGGCCATCACCAGCTGTTCAGAGGGGGACGTTAATCCGAACAGCGCCGCGCCGAGCACGATGGCAAAGCTGGCGCCGGAATTGACGCCGAGAATGCCGGGGTCCGCCAGCGGGTTTCGGGTAAGGGTTTGCATCAGGGCACCGGCAAGACCGAGCGCGCCGCCGGCCAGCAGTCCCGCAAGGGTGCGGGGCAGGCGAGCGTCGAGCACGATGGTGCAGTCGGCGCTCTGGCAGGTACCGGAGAGCGCATCGACAATAACGGACGCGGGCAGCGGCCTGGCGCCGACCAGCAGGCTGAGTGCAATCGCAAGGATTAGCAGTAGCAATAATGCGGGCACGGCAACGGCGCGCACCGCAGAAGAGGAAAACGACATAGCAACATCCATGATTTGATAATGATAGTGATTATCGTTATCTATCTTATTTGGCTATGTTAGCATGTGCGCCCATGGAATTGGTAGAAATAGACTCAAGGCCTTGTCATGAATCAAAAATCCTGGCTGCTTAACCTCAGCCTGCTCAAGACGCACCCGGCATTTCGCGCCGTCTTTATCGCCCGCTTTATCTCCATTCTGTCCCTCGGCCTGCTCGGCGTTGCCGTGCCCGTGCAGATCCAGGCCATGACCCACTCCAGCTGGCTGGTGGGGTTATCCGTGACCTTAACCGGCGGGGCGATGTTTATCGGCCTGATGGTCGGCGGCGTGCTGGCGGATCGCTACGAGCGTAAAAAGCTGATCCTGCTGGCGCGCGGCACCTGCGGCGTGGGCTTTATCGGGCTGTGCCTGAACGCCATGCTGCCGGAGCCGTCGCTGATTGCCATTTACGCGCTCGGCCTGTGGGACGGCTTTTTTGCTTCGCTGGGCGTAACGGCGCTGCTGGCGGCCACGCCCGCGCTGGTCGGGCGCGAGAATCTGATGCAGGCCGGAGCGATCACCATGCTCACCGTGCGCCTCGGCTCGGTGATTTCGCCGATGGTTGGCGGATTATTGCTGGCAACCGGCAGCGTGGCGTGGAACTACGGCCTGGCGGCGGCGGGAACGTTTATTACCACCCTGACGCTGCTGCGTCTGCCGCTGCTGCCCCCTCCGCCGCAGCCGCGCGAGCATCCGCTTAAATCCCTGATGGCGGCAATCCGCTTTCTGTTCAGCAGCCCGCTCATCGGCGGCATTGCGCTGCTCGGCGGCCTGCTGACGATGGCGAGCGCCGTGCGCGTGCTGTACCCGGCGCTGGCGGGCGAGTGGCGGATGAGCGCCTCGGAGATTGGCGTGCTGTACGCCGCCATTCCGCTCGGGGCAGCGTTCGGGGCGCTCACCAGCGGCAATCTGGCGCAGAGCGCGCGCCCGGGCCTGATTATGCTGGTCGCAACCCTGGCCTCGTTTATCGCCATCGGCTTCTTCAGCCTGATGCCGGTCTGGGCGCTGGGGGTTCTGTGTCTGGTCATTTTTGGCTGGCTGAGCGCTATCAGCTCTCTTCTACAGTACACCCTGATCCAGACCCAGACGCCGGAAGGGATGCTCGGGCGCATTAACGGCCTGTGGACCGCGCAGAACGTCACGGGCGACGCGGTTGGCGCGGCGATCCTCGGCGGGCTGGGGGCGATAATGACCCCGGTAGCCTCGGCGAGCAGCAGCGGGTTTGTACTGGCGGTTGTCGGCGTGATTTTGCTGGTGGTATTAGCGGAATTGCGGCGGTTCAGGCAGGAGGTTGTATTGAACGACGGTGCAGCCTGATGCCCTCACCCAGGCCCTCTCCCGCGGGGAGAGGGAGGGAAAAGGCCTATTTAAACAATGCGTTTAATCTCTCTAACACCAGCATCGCGCTGTAATAATCCAGGCGGAACGTCTCCGTTCCCAACGCCCAGACGCGCTTGTTTTTCACCGAAGGTAAATGCGCCAGCAGCGGGTTGGCGTAAATCGCGTCCACGTCTTTCTGGTCACCGGCAAACACAAACAGCCCTTCGCCGTTCAGCCCCGTTGCCAGGTTTTCACCGCCCAGCTGAATAATGTCGTGGCGCTTGCCCTGGCTTTTGGAGGTGTGCAGCCCTGCAGGCAGGTCCGCCAGCGTGAAGCCCAGCTGGTGCAAAAGCTTGCCCTGCGCCGATTCTGCGGTCCAGAGATTAGCGCTGTGCGCGGCGGCGGTGTAGACGATGGCGTTTACCGGCTGCGGCGGCAGCGTCATCTGCTGCTTCACCTGCGCGAGCTGCTTATCGAAGGCGGCAACGCGTTCGGCGGCCTGCTTTTCGTGTCCGGTAAGGGTGCCGAGCTGCGTCAGCAGTTCCTGCCAGCTTTTGTCGTCGTAGTTGATGACGAGCGTCGGGGCGATGGCGGAGAGCTGATCGTAGAGCGCCAGCGCGGAATCCCCGCCGGTGGCGCTAATTAGAATCAGGTCCGGCATCTGGGCGGCCACCGCTTCCGCGCTCGGCTCGCCAATGTACAGACGGGCAACCTTGCGCTGCTTTGCAATCTCGCCCCACTGGCGCAGGAAGCCCTGCGCGTCCGCGACGCGGTTGTTGGGCGTGGTGGCGCCGCTGGCGATAACCGGGGCGTCAATCGCCAGCAGGGAGCCGGTTAAGGTCACGCTGGTGGAGACAATGCGCGTCGGTTTGCTCTCAAGGGTGTGCACGCCGCGGCTGTCGGTGACCTGACGCGGCCAGTCGGCGGCGGCTGCTGAGGTTAGTCCTAAAACAAAAAGTCCTGTCAAAAGAAGGGCATTACGGCAAACGGCAGCGAATTTCACAGAGCGGCATCCTGTTTTTACTGAAGATAATGCTTCTCATTTTCATGGTTGCGGATAAGGGATGCAAGCATTTGTCGCACAAGTTGTTTGCCCGGCGGTTGACAGCGGGGCGCTGTGGGATTAGGTTAGCCGACGAAAATATAAATGATAATCATTATTGCTTCTTTTATCATTTTGAGGAGGATGATATGGACACGTCCCTGGCTGAGGAAGTTCAGCACACCGCGACCGCGCTGCAATCAGACAGCTTTTTCTTTATGTCGCCTTACCGCAGTTTTACCACCTCAGGCTGTTTTGCCCGCTTCTCCGAATCCGCCGTCGGCGGAGACGACCCGTCGGGTCACTTCCAGCAGAAATTGGCTCAGGCTTTCCGTCACGCGAAAGACAGCGGCATTGCTCACCCGGTGATGGTAGGGGCAATTCCCTTCGATACCCGCAAACCCTCGTCGCTGTTTATTCCGCAGCGCTGGCAGACCTTTTCGCGCCCGGCGCGCCAGCAGTCGGCACGCTACGCCTCCGGCGCACAGACGCTGAACGTCCGGCAGCGCACCGAAATTCCGCCGCAGCCGGTTTTCGAAGAGATGGTATCCCGCGCCGCGTCGCTGACCGCCACGCCGCAGGTGAACAAGGTCGTGCTGTCGCGCCTGATTGATATCGCCACCGACAGGCGAATCGATAGCGGCGTGCTGATGGAGCGTCTTATCGCCCAGAATCCGGCCAGCTTCAACTTCCACGTGCCGCTGGAAGACGGCGGCGTGCTGCTGGGCGCCAGCCCGGAGCTGCTGCTGCGTAAAGAGGGCGCCCACTTTAGCTCGCTGCCGCTGGCGGGCTCCGCGCGCCGTCAGCCTGACGACGTGCTGGATCGCGAGGCGGGCACTAAGCTGCTGGCCTCCGAAAAGGACCGCCACGAGCACGACCTGGTGACGCAGGCGATGAAGGCCGTTCTGGAGCCGCGCAGCCATCATCTGAGCATGCCCGCTTCCCCGCAGCTCATCACCACGCCAACGCTGTGGCATCTGGCGACGCCGGTAGAGGGTGAAGCGCGTGAAAACGAGAACGCCCTGACGCTGGCCTGCCTGCTGCACCCGACGCCAGCCCTGAGCGGTTTCCCGCACCAGGCGGCAAAAGAGCTGATTGCCGAACTGGAGCCGTTCGACCGCGAGCTGTTCGGGGGCATCGTCGGCTGGTGCGATAGCGAAGGTAACGGCGAGTGGGTGGTGACTATCCGCTGCGCGCGTCTGCACCAGAACACCGTTCGCCTGTTTGCCGGGGCGGGTATCGTGCCGGCCTCCTCGCCGGTGGGCGAGTGGCGCGAAACCGGCGTGAAGCTCTCCACCATGCTCAACGTTTTTGGTTTGCACTAAGGAATACCCATGACCATCCCCTTTACCCGCTGGCCTGAGGATTTTGCCCGCCGCTACCGTGAGAAAGGCTACTGGCAGGATCTGCCGCTGACCCACATTCTGACGGATCGCGCGGACAGCGATGCGGTCGCGATTATCGACGGCGATCGTCACATGACCTACCGCGCGTTTCATCAGGCGGTGAACAACCTGGCGTCTGCCCTTCAGGCGCAGGGGCTGCACCGCGGCGAAACCGCGCTGGTGCAGCTCGGCAACGTGGCCGAGTTTTACGTTACCTTTTTCGCGCTGCTGCAGATTGGCGTCGCGCCGGTCAACGCGCTCTTTAGCCATCAGCGCAGCGAGCTGAACGCCTACGCGGCGCAGATCAGGCCCGCCGTACTGATTGCCGACCGCGGCCACGCGCTGTTCGCGGGCGATGAGTTCCTCAACGCTTTCGTGGATGAACACCGCTCGGTGCGCGTGGTGCTGCTGCGCGGTGACAGGGCCAAACATGCGCTTGAGGCGGCGATTGCCCGCCCGGCGGACAATTTTATCCCCAACCCCACGCCTGCCGACGAGGTGGCGTTCTTCCAGCTCTCCGGCGGCAGCACCGGCACGCCGAAGCTGATCCCGCGCACGCATAACGACTACGACTACAGCATTCGTCGCAGCAACGAAATCTGCGGCATTACCGCCGAAACCCGTTACCTGAACGCGCTCCCGGCAGCGCATAACTACGCCATGAGCTCGCCGGGATCGTTAGGCGTGTTCACCGCGGGCGGCTGCGTGGTGCTGGCGAACGATCCGAGCGCCACGCTCTGCTTCCCGCTGATCGAACAGCACCAGATTAACGTCACCTCGCTGGTGCCCCCGGCGGTAAGCCTGTGGCTGCAGGCGATTGCCGACGGCGCGGGAAACGCGCAGCTGAGATCTCTGAAGCTGCTCCAGGTGGGCGGGGCAAGGCTTTCCGCCACGCTCGCCGCGCGTATTCCGGCGGAAATCGGCTGCCAGCTGCAGCAGGTGTTCGGCATGGCGGAAGGACTGGTGAACTACACCGCGCTCGACGACGCGCCGGAACGCATCATCAACACCCAGGGCCGCCCGATGTGCCCGGATGACGAAGTGTGGGTGGCGGACGAGCACGGTAACCCGCTGCCGCGCGGTGAGGTCGGGCGTCTGATGACGCGCGGGCCGTATACCTTCCGCGGCTATTTCAACAGCCCGGAACACAACGCCAGCGCCTTTGACGCCAACGGCTTTTACTGCTCGGGCGATCTGATCGCCATTGACGAGCAGGGGTACATCACCGTGCAGGGGCGCGAGAAGGATCAGATCAACCGCGGCGGGGAGAAGATCGCCGCCGAAGAGATCGAAAACCTGCTGCTGCGCCACGACGCGGTGATCCACGCCGCGCTGGTGAGCATGGAGGACAGCCTGCTGGGCGAGAAGAGCTGCGCGTATCTGGTGGTGAAACAGCCCCTGCGTGCGGTCGAGGTGCGCCGCTTCCTGCGCGAGCAGGGCGTTGCCGAATTTAAACTGCCGGACCGCGTGGAGAGCGTGGACGCGCTTCCGCTAACGCCGGTCGGCAAAGTCGATAAAAAACAGTTGCGCCTGTGGCTCGCTGAACGCGCCCGGGGCTGAGGAACAGAGAATGGCCATTCCAAAATTATCCGCATACGCGCTGCCAACCGCCGCAGACCTGCCGACTAACAAGGTGAACTGGGCGTTTGAGCCGGAGCGCGCCGCGCTGCTGATCCACGATATGCAGGAATATTTCCTGAACTTCTGGGGCGAAAACAGCGCGATGATGCAGCAGGTGGTGGCGAACATCGCCAGACTTCGCGCATTTTGCAAGGAACACCATATCCCGGTGTACTATACCGCGCAGCCGAAAGAGCAGAGCGATGAGGACCGCGCCCTGCTGAACGACATGTGGGGGCCGGGCCTGACCCGCTCGCCGGAGCAGCAGCGCATCGTAGCCGAACTGACCCCGGACGAAGCGGACACTGTGCTGGTGAAGTGGCGCTACAGCGCGTTTCACCGCTCGCCGCTGGAGCAGATGCTGAAAGAGACCGGCCGCAACCAGCTGCTGATCACCGGCGTTTATGCCCACATCGGCTGCATGACCACCGCCACCGACGCCTTTATGCGCGACATCAAGCCGTTCTTTATCGCCGACGCGCTGGCGGATTTCACCCGCGACGAACACCTGATGTCGCTGAAATACGTGGCCGGGCGCTCGGGCCGCGTGGTGATGACCGACGAACTGCTGCCGTCCGTACCGGCGACCAAAGCGGCGCTGCGTGAGCTGATCCTGCCGCTGCTGGACGAGTCCGACGAGCCGATGGATGACGAAAACCTGATCGACTACGGTCTGGACTCGGTGCGCATGATGGCGCTGGCCGCCCGCTGGCGCAAAGTGCACGGCGATATCGACTTCGTGATGCTGGCAAAAAATCCTACCCTCGACGCCTGGTGGGCGCTGCTCTCCCGCGAGGTGAAGTGATGAGCTTTGACTTCACGGGTAAAACCGTCTGGGTGACGGGCGCGGGCAAAGGCATTGGCTATGCGACCGCGCGGGCGTTTGCGGAGGCGGGCGCGCGGGTGACCGGGTTCGACATGGCCTTCCCGCAGGGCGATTATCCGTTTGCCACCGAGACGCTGGACGTAGCGAATGCCGCGCAGGTAAGTGAGGTGTGCGGGCGCCTGCTGGTCTCGCTTGAACGTCTGGACGTGCTGGTCAACGCCGCCGGCATTCTGCGCATGGGGGCCACGGACCAACTCTCGCAGGAGGACTGGCAGCAGACGTTTGCGGTCAACGTTGGCGGCGCGTTTAACCTGTTCCAGCAGACGATGGGCCAGTTCCGCCGTCAGCAGGGCGGAGCGGTGGTGACGATAGCCTCAGACGCGGCGCATACGCCCCGCATCGGCATGAGCGCGTATGGCGCCTCGAAAGCGGCGCTCAAAAGCCTGGCCCTGACCGTCGGGCTGGAGCTGGCAGGCAGCGGCGTGCGCTGTAACCTGGTGTCGCCCGGCTCAACGGATACCGACATGCAGCGTACCCTGTGGAAAAGCGACGACGCGGAACAGCAGCGCATTCGCGGCTTCGGCGAGCAGTTTAAGCTCGGCATTCCGCTCGGCAAAATCGCCCGTCCGCAGGAGATTGCCGCCACCGTGCTGTTCCTTGCGTCCGACGCCGCCAGCCATATCACCCTGCAGGATATCGTGGTGGACGGCGGCTCCACGCTGGGGGCGTAATGATCTGGAAACGTCATTTATCGCTTGAGGCGCTGAACGCCACCAGCCAGAACACCATGGTGGCGCATCTGGGCATCGTCTATACCCGCCTCGGGGACGACACGCTGGAAGCCGAGATGCCGGTGGATGCGCGCACCCACCAGCCGTTTGGCCTGCTGCACGGCGGCGCGTCGGCGGCGCTGGCGGAAACGCTGGGATCGATGGCCGGTTTTCTGATGACCCGCGAGGGGCAGAACGTGGTGGGCACGGAGCTGAACGCCACGCATCACCGCGCGGTGTCTCAGGGAAAGGTGCGCGGCGTTTGTCAGCCGCTGCATCTGGGGCGTTCCAGCCAGAGCTGGGAGATTGTGGTGTTCGACGAGCAGGGACGGCGGTGCTGCACGTGCCGGTTGAGTACGATGGTGCTGGGTTAATTTTGTGCGGTCTGTTGCCCTCACCCCTCACCCCGGCCCTCTCCCCAAAGGGGCGAGGGAGAAAAGAGGGCGCTGAGCCGTCCCCTCTCCCCTTTGGGGAGAGGGTTAGGGTGAGGGGTAGGGAAAACCTTAGAGCATCGAAACGACCCGCTTCAGTAACCGAATTCGCGGCGCAATGGACGCTTTATCCAGCCACTCCGCGGGGCTGTGGAACCCGGCGCCAATCGGACCGAAGCCGTCAAGCGTCGGGATGCCGAGCGCGGCGGTGTGGTTGGCATCGCTGCCGCCGCCGACCGCCTGCCAGGTAATGGTGATACCCTCCTCCTTTCCGGCCGCTTCAACCAGACGCATCAGCGCCTGAGTGTCTTCACTCGCGGCCATCGCCGGTTTATGGTTAACCCGCGTCAGCGTGGTGGTCACGCCGTCTGAAAAGCCTTTTTCGCATAATGCTTCAAGCGCCTGGTTCACCCGGTTGTACTCGTCGTTTTCCCAGAAGCGGACGTCGAGTTCGGCCACGGCGTGGTCCGCCACCACGTTGGCCGCGCTGCCGCCCTGTATAACGCCAACGTTCAGCGTGGTTCCCCGATCCCAGTTGGTCAGCGCATTGATGGCGATAATGCTGTTTGCCAGCGCGGTAATCGCCGAGCGGCCTTTTTCCGGGTCGTTACCCGCGTGTGCCGCCACGCCGCTGAAGGTGAGATGATAGCCCGCCATCCCCTTACGCGCCTTCACCAGCGAGCCGTCCGCTCTGGCGGCTTCGCATACCAGCACGCAGCGGGAACGTTTAGCCAGCTCGCCGATCCATTCGTGGGAGTAGACCGAGCCGGTCTCTTCATCCGGGTTCATCGCGACGGCAATAGCCAGACGATCTTTGTCTGCGGCATCAAGCTCGCGCATCGCCCACAGTATATTCAGAAGTCCGCTCTTCATATCCGAGACGCCGGGGCCGTACAGCCGGGTATCGTCTTCGCTCATCGGGCGCCCGGCGACGGTGCCGGGCGCAAACACGGTATCCAGATGCCCCACCAGCAGCACGTCAAACCGTTCAGCCTGAGGTTTGTTGCTGACAAACACGCCGGGACCAACCTTTTCGCCAAGATCTACCCGTTCAGTATGCCAGCCTTCGCGCTGCCACAGCTGCTGCATGATGTCCGCCACGGTTGCGACACCCGCAAGGGTCTGGGTGCCGCAATCCACGTTCACAAGGGTCTTCAGCTCTGTAATATAATCATCAAGTTTCATATTCACGTCCTGTTCAGAGAATAATGCGCATCAGCAGCATGGCTAAGAAAGCGTTGATCGCCGAGATGGCGATCATCAGCGGAATACGTTTGGCGCGCGTGCCGATCACGCCCAGAATGCGGCCCAGATACTGCACCTGCGAGCCCATCAGGTAGATAGCGGGCGCCAGGATAGCCAGGTGCTCGCCGGTAAGAATGCCCTTATCAAACAGGCCGATGGCAACGCCGATCCCGCCGCCCATCGACATCCAGCCGCCAATCAGCACGGCGGCGGCCTCACCCGGCAGGCCAAACAGCCCCATCAGCGGGGCGAAGACCAGGCCCAGCCCTTTCAGGGCTCCGGTAATTTCCAGCGCCTTGATGATGATAAACGCCATCACCACGTTGGGCAGGGTGCTGCTGGTGGCAATGCCCCAGCCTTTGCGCGCGCCTTCGATAAACACATCGGTAATGACGGGATTAGACTGTGGGGCACTCATGCGGCGTCTCCTTTACCGGTAAACGACAGGAACAGTCGGAGCAGATTTGCGCCCACGATTTTCATGATGAACATGACGGCAATGCAGGCGCCGATGGAGGCGGGAACCGCTGCCGTGCCGTCTGCGGCCACCAGCGTAAAGAGGATTGCACCCGATGAGAAAAAGTTGGTGATCATCGCTCCGGCAGAGAACTGGAACATAGCGAAGACGTCTTTCTCTTTTTCGCTTATTTGCCCTTCATCAGACAGGTTGCGGGTGAGGGACGCGCCCACGTCGGTGCTTTGCAGGCTGCCAATCAGCGCCAGCCCGGCGGTGCCGGGAATGCCCAGCAGCGGGCGCAGCAGAGGGGTCAGGAGCTTGCGGGCGGCGCGCAGGGCGCCGTAGTGCTCCAGCACGTTGATCGTCCCCAGCGCAAACATAACCGCCGGAATTAAACCAAGCGCGAAGAGAAAACCGTCCATCGCGCCGCTGCCGCCGGTGCCGCGAAAGGCGCTACTGGCGGTTGTCAGGGTGCCATCCTCCAGACTGGCTTTACTGACCACTTTGCCAAACGCGCCGTTGAGGGTGGTGAAATCAAAGACGCCATACCACTCCTTTCCGCCCAACAGGCCGGAGAAGAAAACGGCTGCAAACGCCAGCGCGAAGTACGCGCCGGGCCCGACCTTACTATCCTGAGGTACTGTACTGTTCATATCCTTTTCCTTGTATGCACGCGATTGCGCAGGATCATTCTGGCGAGGTTATGACCAAAAAAAATGATACAAATCATTCCGTAAGACGGTGCCTGGACGAAAAAGGCAAAAGTGTGACGGATGACGTCACGAAAGTGATCGGCTTAACACTGTGGTGTAAATCTCTGGTTTGACCACGCATTATTGCGTTTCAAAGTTGTTAAATCTTATCCGTTGTTCTAGAAACAAAATGTAACATCTCACCGTTTCACAACACCGGACAACAGCTATGAATAACTCAGGGAAATACCTTACATGGGCGGTGCTCTCCGTTGTGGGAGCCTTTGCCCTGGGCTATATCGCCCTCAACCGGGGGGAGCAGATCAACGCGCTGTGGATCGTCGTTGCCTCCGTCTGCATTTATCTGATCGCGTATCGTTTTTATGGCCGCTATATCGCGAAGAACGTCTTAGGGGTTGATGCCACGCGCATGACGCCCGCGGTCCGTCATAACGACGGGCTGGACTACGTGCCGACCGATAAAAAGGTGCTGTTCGGTCACCACTTCGCGGCCATCGCCGGAGCGGGCCCGCTGGTGGGGCCGGTGCTGGCGGCGCAGATGGGCTACCTGCCGGGAATGATCTGGATCCTCGCGGGCGTGGTGCTGGCGGGCGCGGTGCAGGACTTTATGGTGCTGTTCGTCTCCACCCGCCGCGACGGCCGTTCTCTGGGTGAGCTGGTGAAAGAGGAGATGGGCGCAACCGCCGGGGTGATTGCGCTGGTGGCCACCTTTATGATCATGGTGATCATCCTTGCGGTGCTGGCGATGATCGTGGTGAAGGCGCTAACCCACAGCCCGTGGGGGACGTATACCGTAGCCTTCACCATTCCGCTGGCGCTGTTTATGGGGATCTACATTCGCTATCTGCGTCCTGGCCGCATTGGTGAAGTGTCGGTGATTGGCCTGGTGTTCCTCGTGTTCGCCATTATCTCCGGCGGCTGGGTAGCGGAAAGCCCGACCTGGGCACCGTTCTTCGACTTTACCGGCGTACAGCTGACATGGATGCTGGTGGGCTACGGCTTCGTGGCGGCGGTGCTGCCGGTGTGGCTGCTGCTGGCCCCGCGCGACTATCTCTCAACGTTCCTGAAAATCGGTACCATCGTCGGGCTGGCGATCGGCATTCTGATTATGCGCCCGACCCTGACCATGCCTGCGCTGACTAAGTTTATCGACGGCACCGGCCCGGTCTGGACCGGCAACCTGTTCCCGTTCCTGTTTATCACCATCGCCTGCGGCGCGGTCTCCGGCTTCCACGCGCTGATTGCCTCGGGCACTACGCCGAAGATGCTGGCGAATGAAAATCAGGCCTGCCTGATCGGCTACGGCGGCATGCTGATGGAGTCCTTCGTGGCGATCATGGCGCTGGTCTCCGCCTGCATTATCGATCCGGGCGTCTACTTCGCGATGAACAGCCCGATGGCGGTGCTGGCCCCGGCCGGAACCGTTGACGTGGTTGCCTCTGCCGCACAGGTGGTGAGCGGCTGGGGCTTTGCGATTACCCCTGAAACGCTGACGCATATCGCTAACGAGGTGGGCGAGCAGTCGATTATCTCCCGAGCGGGCGGGGCGCCTACGCTTGCGGTGGGTATGGCCTACATTCTCCACGGCGCGCTGGGCGGGCTGATGGACGTGTCGTTCTGGTATCACTTCGCCATTCTGTTTGAAGCGCTGTTTATCCTGACGGCGGTGGATGCGGGTACCCGAGCGGCGCGCTTTATGCTCCAGGATCTGCTGGGGGTGATCTCCCCGAACCTGAAGCGCACCGATTCGCTTCCGGCTAACCTGCTGGCGACGGCGCTGTGCGTGCTGGCGTGGGGCTACTTCCTGCATCAGGGGGTGGTGGATCCGCTGGGCGGGATTAACACCCTCTGGCCGCTGTTCGGTATCGCCAACCAGATGCTGGCGGGCATGGCGCTGATGCTCTGCGCGGTGGTGCTGTTCAAGATGAAGCGCCAGCGTTACGCGTGGGTGGCGCTGGTGCCTACCGCGTGGCTGCTGATCTGTACCCTGACGGCGGGCTGGCAGAAAGCCTTCAGCCCGGACAACAAGGTGGGCTTCCTGGCAATTGCTGACAAGTTCCAGGCGATGATCGACAGCGGCGCGATCCCGCCGCAGTATACGGAGTCGCAGCTGTCGCAGCTGGTGTTTAACAACCGTCTGGATGCCGGGCTGACCATCTTCTTTATGGTGGTGGTTGTGGTGCTGGCATTGTATTCTCTCAAAACCGCGCTGGCGGCGCTGAAAGTCGACAAGCCGACGGCGAAAGAGACACCGTATGAGCCGATGCCTGAAAACCTGGACGAGATTGTGAGCCAGGCTAAAGGGGCGCATTAATTTACCAGATTTACCCCTCACCCCGGCCCTCTCCCCAAAGGGGAGAGGGTGTTGTAAGTTCCCTCTCCCTTTAGGGAGAGGGTTAGGGTGATGGGAAAACAAACGAGAAATGACCTATGTTCGACACCCTTTCCAAAGCAGGTAAGTACCTGGGCCAGGCCGCCAAAATGATGATTGGCGTGCCGGACTACGATAACTACGTTGAGCATATGCGCGTCAACCATTCGGACCAGACGCCAATGACGTACGAAGCATTTTTCCGCGACCGCCAGGACGCGCGCTACGGCGGCAAGGGCGGGGCGAAGTGCTGTTAACCCTCTTTCGGTAAGTAGAGGCTGATCTGCTCCTGCTTACAGCCGTAAATCGCCGCCAGCTTCTCACGGGTGCGCTTTTGCGGACGGGAGTCCAGCGCTTCCAGCTGTGACACGGCGGACTGGCTGATGCCGAGTTTCTCCGCCACCTCCTGCTGCGACATGCCGCGCAGGATGCGCCATGCGGCCTGCAGGCTGACGTTTTGGCTGTGCATTACGTTGCAGACCTCTCCCGGTAGGCCTACGTTATCGTAGATGTCTGACTCATAAGGAATATCCTCCCAGTCGTTTTCATCGTCGTCGTCGTACTCCAGCATGGCTAAGCGCATACGAAAGTATTCACCGTAAGGAATGACGACATACTGGTTTTTTCCTTCTTCATCCTTTATGAACTGAATAGCCATATTCCGTATGTTCCTCATGAAGGTAGGTGGTAGTTGTTCGGCGTTTTACTGCCACTACGTAGCAGGTATCGCCCGGCGGATCCCCAAAGGTGTAGATGACCCTGTAATCACCTAAACGCAGCCTGCAGTGGTTTTCGGGAGAAGATAATTTCTTGATATCCGATACAGGTGAAGCTTTATCGTCCATCTTCTCCAGCCTGAATTTAATGCGGTTCTGATACCGGTTATCGATTTTAGAAAATTGTTTCTCTGCCGTTTTTGACCAGACAATCTTCATCCATACCTCCACTGTACGCCCACACAAAACATAAGGAAATAATAAGACTATTAGATAAATTCCGAATTTCTTATGGGGGACTGTAGACCGGACAAAAAGCGGAAAAAAGGGGCAAAACGCAAACCGTCGGGGCGGCTCGAAAACGCCTCTGCCGGGCGACAGAGGCTTACAGAAAATGTGCGATCAGGCGTTCAAACCGCCGTCCACGTCCAGCCCCGTACCGGAGATCTGTCCGGCGGCCGGGCTGGCGAGGAAGGTGACCGCCGCCGCGATGTCTTCCGGCTGGCCGTAGTGACCGACGGCAATCATCCGGCGCTGGGCTTCCGCCTGCTCCCCATCCTCCGGATTCATGTCGCTGTTTGTCGGTCCCGGATGAACAAGGTTAACGGTGATGCCGCGCGGGCCTAAATCGCGCGCCAGGCCGCGGGTAAGGGAGTTCAGGGCAGATTTGGTCATGGAGTAGACGGCAATGCCGGGCTGCGCCACGCGGTTCGCCAGACAGCTGCCGATATTGATGATGCGCCCGCCGTCGGACATGTGCACCAGCGCTTCCTGAATGGCAATCACCACGCCGCGAATGTTGACGTTGATAAGCGCGTCGATGTCCGCCAGCGTCATGGACTCCAGCGGGCCACCGCGCGCAATCCCGGCGTTATTGACCAGAATATCCAGCCCGCCGAGGGAGCGTGCCGCCTGGGTGACGGCGTCCTGAATCGCCTGCGCGCTGGCGCTGTCAGCCTGAATGGCCTCGCCGTGCCGCCCCAGCGCTTTTATCTCATCGGCGACCGCCTGGGCTTTATCGACGGACTTTTCATAGGTGATAACCACATCGGCACCGGCGCGCGCCAGCGACAGCGCGATAGCACGGCCCAATCCCCGGCTGGCGCCGGTAACCAGCGCTTTCTTACCTGATAAATCGATCTGCATGATGACCTCGTTGCGAGAGTGGTGAGAATCATCATTAGGTATAGCCCGTCGGCGCGATTAACGGCTGAAGGATTCCACCTTTTCAAACGCGGCGCGCAGAACGTCTGGCGTTAATGTCACCGGCAGATAATGAATAGACTCCACCGGGCGCAGGGTGTGGGCAATGACCTTGTCCAGCTCGTCGCGGTTATGGATATCGACCTCCAGCGCGCGAAGCGTGGTCGGCAGGTTAAAGCGCTGATAGGCCGCTACCAGCTGGCCCAGCACGTCGTCCTGGCCGAGCAGGGCGCTCTGCACCAGAATGCCGTAGGCCACCTTCGTGCCGTGGAGGTATTTTTCCGTCTGCGGCAGCACGGTTAAGCCGTTGTGCACCGCATGTGCCGCCGCCACGCGGGTATAGCGTTCGCCCAGACCGCCGACCATACCGCCACCGGCGATAACGGCGTCCACCACGTCCCGAAACGCCTGCGTCTGGTCGCCGCGCTGCTGGTCGGCCAGCGCCTCTTCGCTGCGCTCCAGTAGCACGTCGCGGATCGCCAGCGCGGCGTTGAGGCCAAGACGCACGGTCAGCGGCAGGTTTTCAGGCTGCGGCGCGAGTACGACCGCCTCATACCATTTCGCCAGCGTATCGCCGATCCCCGCCAGCAGGTACTCCGCCGGAGCGTTAAGGATGATCTGCGGCTCCACCAGCACCAGGAAGTTGGCGTCGTCAAAAATCTCGAACTGCAGCGCCTGACCGGCATCGTTGTACCAGACGGAGAGCGGCGTCCACGCCGCACAGGTAGCGGCAATAGTGGGAATGCCAACGAACGGCACCCCTAAACGACGCGCCACGGCCTTAACGGTATCCATCACCGCACCGCCGCCGATGCCGATCGCCACGCGGGTATCGCTGCCGGCGTCGTTCACCAGACGGGTGACGTCGCGCTCGCTGCAGTGGCCCTTAAACAGCAGGTGCTTTGCTCCCGGCGCGCTAAAGCTCTCCGGCAGAAAAGGGCGCGCGCCTTCGATAGCGCGCTCGCCGTAGATCCACACCGCGCGGGAAAGCTGCTCCGGGGTAAAAAAGTCATTCAGACGCGCAAGGCTTCCAGGGTGCGAGAAGTAGTTCGCCGGGCCGGGTACGACGTGGATATCGGTATTGCTCATGAGGTTGTCCTTTTTTAGCAAGCGCTAACCCGATGTTATGTCTGGACATCCGGACGGCTAATAATATTTCGCTTTATCTTATGCCTTTTCCGTCGTTGTCAGTCAACCGGAGCTGTGAAAAATTCGATAAATCAGAAGAGTAATGAAGGATTTACGCGGATGGTTTCCAGTCGCCTTGAGATGCGCGGTATCAGCCTGGCCTTTTCCGGCTTTCAGGCGCTGTCGCGCGTGGACTTTACCCTGAACGGCGGATCGGTGCATGCGCTGACCGGCGCCAACGGCGCGGGGAAATCAACGCTGATGGCGGTGCTGTGCGGAACGCACGGTCATTACGAAGGCGAAATCTGCATCAACAACCAGCCGGTAAGCGTGCGTGAACCGCTTGACGCGAAGCGGCTGGGCATTCACCTCGTGCAGCAGGAGGTGGACGTGGCGCTGATCCCGGGGTTAAGCATCGCCGAGAACATTATGCTCGACCAGCTGGCGCAGCCGGGGCACCGCTACAGCTGGCGCGCCGTTCGTCAGCAGGCGCGGCAGGCGCTGGCGCAGCTCGACGTGGCGCTGGACGTGCGCCGTTCCGTCGACGGCTGTTCGCTGGCCGAAAAGCAGCAGATTTTGCTGGCGCGGGCGCTGTCGCACCACTGCCGTTTTTTAATTCTTGATGAGCCGACCGCGCCGCTGGACGCGCACGAAAGCGAGCGCCTGTTTGCGGTGGTGAGGCGCTTAAAGCAGCAGGGTATCGGCGTGGTATTTATTTCTCACCGCATCCACGAGCTGAAGGCCATCTGCGACACCCTGACGGTGCTGCGCGACGGCAGGCTGATTGAGTCTGGCCCGATGGCGGACCTCAGCGGCGAAGCGATCGTCGAGAAAATGCTCGGCCACGTGCTGAGCGATATCTATCCGCCCGCGCGCCCTCCGCACGGTGAAGAGACGCTGCTGCGGGTGGAGGGGCTGCATGACGACGCGCTGCTGAAAGATATCTCCCTGCACCTGCGCAAGGGCGAAATCCTCGGGATTGCCGGGCTGGCGGGCGCGGGGAAAACCGAGCTCTGCAAGGCGCTGTTTGGCGCCACCAAAAGCCGCACGGCGCGCGGCGAGCTGAATCATCAGCCCTGGAAACCACGCGATCCGGCCGACTCTGTGCAGCGCGGGCTGGCGCTGGTGCCGGAGGAGCGGCGCAAGGAAGGCATCTTTATTGACGAGCCGGTGAGCATGAACCTTGCCGTGTGCGCCGATAACAGCTTCTCGCGCTGGAGCCTCTTCGGCCATCGCCAGGCGTGGCGCTGGGCGGAAGAGGTCATTGCCCGCGTCGGCGTGCGAACGCGCGGGCCGGGGCAGGTGCTGCGTCGTCTTTCCGGCGGCAACCAGCAGAAGGTCGCGATCGGCAAATGGCTGCGCAATGATGCCAGCGTGCTGATCTTCGACGAGCCGACCAAGGGCGTGGACGTAAAGGCCAAAACCGATCTGTTTCAGCTGATCGACGGCCTGGCGCGGGAAGGCAAAGGGGTGATTTACGCCTCCGGCGAGTTTGCCGAGCTGGTGGGGCTGTGCGATCGCATCTGCGTGCTGTGGGACGGGCGCATCGTGGCGGAAATCGCCGGAGCCGAAGCCCGGGAAGAGACACTACTTTTTTATTCAACCGGAGGAACGGCGTCGTGAGCAAGGCCCTTTCAGTAACGGCGACAGTATCTGGCCGTCAGCAACTTTTCGACTTTCTCTACAGGTGGGGCATGCTGCTTACCGTCGTCGCGCTGGTGGCCATCTTTGGCCTGGCGTCGGACAGCTTCCTCGACCCGAACAACATCATCAACATTCTGCGCTCGATCGCCATCGTGACGGTGATCGCCGTCGGCGTGTCGATTTCGCTGACCGTTGGCGGGTTCGATCTTTCCGTTGGCTCCACGGCGTCGCTGGCGAACGCGCTGGTGATTTCGCTGTTCGTCTGGCACGGCTTCGGCACCACCGAGTCGATCCTGATCACCCTCGCGCTCTGCACGCTGGTCGGCCTGTTTAACGCCTTTCTGATCGTCATCCTGCGCATCCCGGACATGCTCGCCACGCTTGCCAGCCTGTTCGTCATTCAGGGCGTGGCGATGACCTACAGCTACGGCGGCTCGATTACCGAAAACATGGTGCTGCCGAGCGGCGACATGGCGGAAGGCACCATTCCGGCAGCGTTTGGCCTGCTGGGGCAGGTGCCAACCATCGTCATCATCATGCTGGCGGTGACGCTTCTGGCGCAGCTTGGGCTGTCGCTGACCACGCACGGCCGACGCATGTACGCCATTGGCGGCAACCCGGAGGCCGCGCGTCTCTCCGGCATTCGCACCACGCGCTACAAGGTGACGGCCTACGTGATTGCCTCGCTGCTGGCGGGGCTGGGCGGCATTCTGCTGGCCTCGCGCATCGGTTCGTCGCAGGTGAATGCGGGCGGTGGCTATCTGATGGACGCGGTGGCGGCAGCGTGGATCGGCTTTTCGCTGGCCGGGTCCGGCAAGCCGAACGCGCTGGGGACGCTGGTGGGGGCGGTGATCCTCGGCGTGCTGTCGAACGGGCTGGTGATGCTCTCCGTGCCGTATTACGCCATGGACATTATAAAAGGGCTGGTGCTCGCCGTGGCGCTGGCCATTACCTACATACAAAAACGCTGACAACGCAACGGGATAAAAAATGAAAAAGATTGCACGCTCTCTGGTAGCGCTTGGGTTACTCACTTCTCTGCCGGGCTTTGCTGCCGTGCCGGTGCCGGCGGCCATTGCGAACCACGACGGCCCGATCCGCATCGCGGTGATCCGCAACCTTGGCTCCGACGACAACACCACGCAGTTTGTCGCCGGGGCCATTCAGGAAGGGAAGAAGCTTGGCTTTAAGGTCAGCACTTTTTTGAGCAACGGCGATGACGCCAAATTCCAGGACTTTGTGAACCAGGCCATCAGCCAGAAATATGACGGGATTATTCTCTCTCAGGGACGCGACCCGTACTCGACCGCGCTGGTGAAGAAGGCGGTGGATGCGGGGATCAAAGTCGCCGTGTTTGATACCGCGGTTAACGGCGACATCCCCGGCGTAACCGTCACCCGGCAGGACGATGCCTCCCTGACGACTCTCTCCTTCGGCCAGCTGGCAAAAGATTTCAACGGCAAGGCCAATATCGTCAGGCTGTGGGTGGCGGGCTTCCCGCCGATGGAGCGCCGTCAGGCGGCGTATAAGGAGCTGCAAAAACAGTACCCGGACATCAAAGAGCTGGAGTCCATCGGCGCGGTCTCCTCTGACGTGCAGGGTGATACCGCCAACAAGGTGGGTGCGATCCTGGCGAAATACCCGAAAGGCAAAATCGACGCTATCTGGGGCACCTGGGACGCCTTCAGCCAGGGGGCGTACAAGGCCCTCAAAGAGAACGGCCGCACCGAGATCAAGCTCTACAGCATCGACATCTCCAACCAGGATCTGCAGCTGATGCGCGAGCCGGGCAGCCCGTGGAAGGTGAGCGTGGCGGTGGATCCGAAGCTGATTGGGGCGACCAACGTGCGCCTTATTGCCAACAAGATTGCAGGGGAAGCTACGCCTGCGACCTACGACTTCAAGGCCGCCGCGATCCCGCAGGCGCTGCTGACCGCCCAGCCGGGCGCGGTGAACGTGGCGTCGCTGGGGAAAATCATTCCGGGCTGGGGCCAGACGGAAGATTTTATTGCGCCGTGGTTTGCGACGCTGGAAGCGAAAAATAAATAAACCAGTTCCGGTGGCGTCAGGTGCAGCCTGATGCCCGCATCCTGGCCTCTTCGACAGGGAGAGGGGCAAAACCAACAGGAGCTAACGGTGACGACACTGCCACCCCCAGAGTACAGCCGCAATATGCGGCTGATTGGCCATAGCGACCAGGGCGGTCGACCGGACGGCGTGCAGCTGATGGTGCATCGCGGTTTCGCCTATATCGGCCATATGGTGTCGCAGGGCTTTTCCATTGTGGACGTGCGCGACCCAAAAAATCCAAAACCCGCGGGCTACGTGCCCGCGCCGCCCGGCACCTGGAACGTGCACCTCCAGGCGCACGACGATCTGCTGCTGGTGATTAACGCCCGGGATCTGTTTGCCGATGCCCGCTTCGCTGACGAGAAGGTCTACTACACCCGTCAGGTGGGGGAGACGGTCAGCGACGTGCAGGACAAAGGCTGGAGCGCGGGCCTGCGCGTATTTGACATCTCCGTGCCGGACGCGCCGCGTGAAATCGGCTTTCTGTCGCTGAGCGGCATTGGCATACACCGTATCTGGTACGTCGGCGGGCGCTGGGCGTACGTGTCGGCGCTAATCGACGGTTTTACCGATTACATCTTCCTGACCATCGACCTGGCGGATCCGCGCAGGCCCGAGGTGGCGGGGCGCTGGTGGCTGCCGGGGATGAATCAGGCCGAAGGTGAACGGCCTGACTGGCCGGAAGGCAAACGCTACGCGCTGCATCACGCCATCATCGCCGGGGATACCGCCTACGGCAGCTGGCGCGACGGCGGCCTGACGCTGCTGGACGTGAAAGACCGCGCGCAGCCGAAGCTGATTAGCCATCGCAACTGGAGCCCGCCGTTTGGCGGCGGGACGCACACCGCGCTGCCGCTGCCGGACCGCTCCCTGCTGGTGGTGCTCGACGAAGCGGTGCTGGATAACCAGCAGGACGGCGAGAAGCTCATCTGGCTGTTTGATATCCGCGAGCCGGCTAACCCGGTGAGCATCTCCACCTTCCCGCAGCCGGATGAGCGTGACTATGTGGCAAAAGGCGCGCACTTCGGCCCGCATAACCTGCACGAAAACCGGCCGGGGAGCTTCGTCAGCTCAACGCTGATTTTCGCGACGTATCAGAACGCGGGCGTGCGCGCGTACGACATTTCGAACCCGTACCGGCCGGTAGAAACGGGGGCGCTGGTACCTGCTGCTCCTGAAAGGATGATGGATACGCGCCCGAACCGTCCGCAGGTGATCCAGTCGTGCGACGTGTTTGTGGATGCGCAGGGGATTATTTACAGCACGGATTATAATGCGGGTTTATCGGTGATTGAATATTTGGGATAAAAAGGAAGGAGGCTGAAATATATATTTGGTGAATGATTATATTTATGGATTCTTAAAATAAACGCACCGACTTTATCTTTAAGTCCTGATACGTACTATGGCTCTTTTTTATTCAAGGATGAATGTAATGAGCCTGAAAAAATGTGCAGCCTGGTTGCAAATAGCACTGCAGCTGCTTCCGCCGTCGTTATTTTCGCTGGGAGCGACGCCCGTCGCCGCTCAGGATAAGGTATCCGAGCCGCAAAGCACCGAGCGGGTGGTAGCGCAAACCGCCGTGCAGGCGGGGTCGCTGCTGGAGAGCGGCAGCGGCCGTTCTGTCGCCAGCGCAATTACGTCCCAGGCAACAAATACCGCCACGCAGGAAATTGAGTCCTGGTTAAATCAATTTGGTACCACGCGTCTGAATATTGTTACCGATGAGCATTTTTCCATTCAGGACGCGGAGCTGGATCTGCTTATCCCTTTATATGAGCAACAGTCCTCGCTGGTGTTCACCCAACTGGGCGGGCGTCGTCACGATGACAGAAATATCGTTAATGCCGGATTGGGCTACCGCGAATTTAATTCCAGCTGGATGTGGGGCGTGAACGCCTTTTACGATCGTCAGGTGTCGGCGAACCAGCATCAGCGGCTGGGCGTGGGGGCTGAGGCTGGCTGGGACTATCTGCGGTTTTCTGCGAACGGCTATTATCGCCTGAGCGACTGGATGTCGTCTTCACGCTATCAGGATTTTGACGAGCGCGTGGCGAACGGTTTTGACCTGCGTGCAACCGGCTATCTTCCAGCCTATCCGCAGCTTGGGGCGAACCTCATCTACGAACAATACTATGGCGAGCACGTCGGGCTTTTCGGAGACGATGAAGACGATCGTCAGAAAGATCCTTACGCGGTGACGGTTGGTCTGAACTACACGCCCGTTCCGCTGATTACCCTGGGCGTAAACCAAAAAATGGGCAAAGGCGAGGCGTCGGACACGCAAATAAGCTTCGCCCTGAACTGGGCGCCTGGCGTGCCGCTGAGTGCCCAGCTTGACGCAGATCGGGTAGGGGCTCAACGCACGCTGATGGGGTCACGCAAGGCGCTGGTGGAGCGTAATAACAATATCGTTCTTGATTATCGCAAGCAGGAGCTGATTTCGCTCTCGCTGCCCGAAAACATTGCCGGTGAGGAGAACGCCCGGCAGACCGTCACGGCAAAAGTGACGTCAAAATACGGGCTCGAGCGCATCGAGTGGAGCGGCGACAGTCTGATCCGCCACGGGGGGAAAATTACCGTGGGTGCCGATCCGGCCCAGGCGGTAATTACGCTTCCTGCCTGGCAGAGCAGCGGCTCAAACGTCTATCCGCTAACCGCTACCGCCACCGACAAACACGGCAATACCTCTAATACCGCGCGAATGGAGGTGAGCGTTAACGGCATGGACGTTAACGCCTTACAGTCCAGCCTGACGGCATCACCCGCCAGGCTTCCGGCGGATGGTACTAGCCAGTCTGCGCTAACGCTGACGCTGAAAACCGCCTCAGGAGAAGTTGCCACCGGCCTGGCGGAGCGCATCAGTACAGCACTTACACTAAAGAATAGCGTGGCGTCTGCTGCCGCGGCGGTAGCGCCAGAGGTAAGCCAGTTCCGCGAATCGGCGCGCGGCGTTTATACGGCAACGTTCACCAGCGGCACCACGCCGGCGACCATCACGGTGCAGGCGCTGATCGACGGAACGGTTAAACTCGCTACCGCGTCTGTTACTGAGGAGGCGATTTCCGTTAATCCTGAGATCGCTACCCTTGAGCCGTCGACGCTGAGTGCGCCAGCAGATGGGGTAACGCCGGTCTCGATTGTCGCACGCGTAGTCGACCAGTATGGCGCTCCGCTGTCAGGGCAGGTCGTGATGTGGTCTGCGGATAATGCAGCGGCTCTGCTGTCAGACAAGCAGTCCACCACCAACGAACGCGGGGAGGCCAGCATCCGGCTGACCAGCCGCGATGTGATTTCAACCGTGGTGAGCGCGCAGCTGGAGGGGGGAAACACGCTCTCGACACCAGCCCTGAAATTTATTGCGGATGTTGCCAGCGCCCGGGTGGAAACGGTAACTGCCGATAAGCAGAAGGTCGTGGCGAATAATAGCGACAGCGTAACCTACACCGCACTGGTTGCTGACGGCAGCGATCATCCCCTTGGCAACGTTACGGTCAACTGGACCGTTAAGCGTGAGGATGGGACTCGGGTAGCGAGCAAAACCTCAGTGACGGACAGCGCGGGTAACGCCACATTATCTTTATCGTCGGCAAAGACAGGCGTTGTCTGGGTTTACGCTGACGTGAACCAGCAAAATGCCGTGAAAGCCGAGGCCGTGACGTTCGTGGCCGATACCAGCACGCAGCGCATTGCCGCGGTAACAGCAGATAAACATGAGGCTATAGCAAACGGCAGCGACGGTATTACCTGGACGGCGCAGGTGCGCGATCTGCAGGGTAATGCGATTTCGGGCGTGGCGGTTAACTGGTCGGCAGATAACGCTGACGTTAAGCTCGCCGACAACGCCACGCTGACGGATGCGCGGGGAAATGCTTCGCTGGTGGTTACCTCGCTGAAATCAGGCAGCGTGGTTATAACGGCCCGGACCGCGGAAAGCGCGCCCGTTCGTGCTGACAGCGCAACCTTTACAGCCGATCTCACGACCGCGAAACTGACGGAGATGGCCGCCGACAGCGTGACCGCGGTTGCCAACGGCACCGACGGTATTACGGTGAGCACGACCGTTGTGGATGCCAATAATAACCCGGTAGTCGGGGCGCAGGTTGACTGGGAGGTGAGCCCTTCCGGCGCGACGTTATCCGATACGGCCAGCGTTTCGGATGCAACCGGTAAGGCGAGCGTGACGTTACGCTCTGACACGGCCGGGAACTATGCTCTTCAGGCAACGCTTGGCAGCAGCAGATCAAGCGTGTTGAATCTGACCTTCACGGGTGACACCACGACGGCAAAGATAGCTACCGTAACTGCGGATAAAACGACCGGCATCGTGGCCGACAGCGATACCGTAGTATTAACCGCAACCGTGGTGGATAGCCATCAGAACCCCGTACCCGGCGCCGCCGTTAGCTGGAGCAGCACTCATGCCGCCGACGTGACCCTGACGCCAGCTTCAGCAATGACCAATGCGCAAGGGCAGGCTGAAATACGCTTCTCATCGCGCAAGGCGGGAAACATCACCGTAACCGCGACGGTTAACGGTAACGGCCAGACCCTTGCTCTCTCTGTGATTGGTAATCCGGCGACAGCGCAATTTACGAGCCTCAGTGCGGATAAAAAAGAGGCGGTGGCTGACGGGAACGCGACCATACGCTGGACCGCCACCGTCGAGGACGCCAACCATAACCCGCTTAGCGGTGTGGATGTTGCGTGGCGTGTAGATAACAGCAGCGTGAAGCTTGCCAGCGCCAGCACGAAAACCAATGAAGCGGGTCAGGCGGCTGTAACGGCGTCAACGACAACGGCCGGAACGGCAACGGTTAGCGCAACAGTTGTCGGTTCAACGGCGGCGATAAACGCGGAGCCAGTAACATTCACTGGCGATGCGACCACCGCCAGGGTTGAGAGCCTCAAGGCCAGTTCTGACCACGCGGTAGTCAACACCGACCGCATTACCTACACCGCGGTGGTGAAAGACGTAAACGGTAATGCCGTTAAAAATGCGACGGTCAGCTGGAGCACCACGCTTAATACGCTTTCAGCGCAAACCAGCGTGACTAACGGCAGCGGCGCAGCGACCGTGAAGCTGAGCGGCCCGGATACCGGTACGGCAAAGGTGAGCGCTGCAATCAATAACGCCGCTAAAACCGATCAAACGGTGGTGTTTATTGCCAGCTATTCAGCCATGTGGAGCATCACCGGTTCGACAGGGGCATTCAGTACGGGCGCAATATTTGGCTTCCCTTCGCTGGGGTTCGTGGCTACAGGAAGCACAAAGGGCCCCACCTCCCTGGTATGGACCGCAGAAGGCTACAGCACGCTTGTCGTGCCGATGAAGGACGAACAGGGCAATACCCGGGACGTGAAAATTCGCGCGCAGCGCGGCTCTGACTGTTCCACCCGCCCGTTCAACGTGGCGGTTTTGTGTAGCACCTGGGAAACCACGGGCTATCGCGCAAGCCTGAAGTATGTTCAGGCCGATAACCCGGATCTCCCGAGCGGGGTATACCGGGGAGATATCAAGTTTGCCGGTAAGGACTGGCATTCGTCGTGGTCACTTGATTACACCGTGTCCACCACGCTCACCCAAAAATGACGCCTAAACCTCCCGACAGGGAGGTTTTTTTTAGCCGTACTGACGCACTCTCGCCACCAGCTCTTCCGCGCTGTCGATACGGTCGGCAACGACTATCAACGCCTTGCCGAGCGTAATCGCGTGGCGCAGGCATTCGTGGCGCATGGCGTCATCCGCAATGGTGTCGATATCCGCAACGTGAGAAAGCCCCACGCTGCGGCGAATCAGCTCGGTGCCGCAGAAGCCGATGGCGTCGTGCCAGACCTTTTTCAGAAACGCGGAGGCATAGCCCGGCGCGCTGAGCGCGGCGTCGCGCGTTTTCTCACGTGCCAGCGCCTGGAAGCGTTCCGCGAAGGTATTCCACAGTTCCTGAATATCGCTCAGGCGCTGCTCGCGCGCGGCGGCGGCATCGCGAATGCCCAGATGCCCCGGCAGGCCGCAGAAGTTCAGCAGCAGGTTGCCGATGGCGGTGCCCACGTCAAAGCCAATCGGGCCGACGTAGCCGAACTCGGCGTCGATGGCCTTCAGGCTACCCTCTGCCACGAAAATCGATCCGCTGTGAATATCGCCGTGCAGGAGCGCTTCGGCGTGCGAGAAGAAGCGGTGCTTCAAGGAGGCCACGGCAATTTTCAACTGGGCGTCGTCGCGCAGGGCGGCGACGTCATTTTCCAGCTCGGCAGGGTAGCTGTTGCGCTCGTGGATCAGGTACGGATCGTTGAAGAACAGATCTTCGGTGATCTCGCACATCTCCGGGTTAATGAATTTCGCCACCAGCGCCTTTTTGTCGTGCGGGTGCAGGTAAAAGTCGCTGGTGTGGAACAGCACGTACGCGAGGTATTCACCCAGCTGACGCGCTGCCTGCGGGTAGTAAGTGTTGTTAATCAGCTCGCCGCGCCAGATGCGGTAGCTGGAGAGATCTTCCATCACCATCACCGCCAGCGCCGGATCGTAGTGGTGGATTTTCACCGTATGCTGCGGGCTGTGCCGGTAATGCTCGACCAGGGTTTGCGCCTCAAGGCGGGCGCGGTCCAGCGTCAGCGGCCAGGACTCGCCGACGCAGCGCACGTAGGGCAGCGCCTGCTTAACGATGATGCGGCTTACACCCTGAGCATCGAAAATTTTGAAAACCAGATTGAGGTTGCCGTCGCCCACTTCCTGCGCCTCTACCAGCGATGACGGATCGTCAAGACCGCCAAACTGCCTGGCATACTCCACGGCGTCCTGTGCGGTAAAGGTACGGTATTGCGACATGGCCTGCTCCTCACGAGTTTTACTAATTAAGACATGTAGACGTCTATACATCTGGATTTCATCCTGACACAATGTGCTACAACAACGCAACAGGGAATTAACGACATGCAGACAATACAGACGACCAGCCTGCGGGTGGCGGATAACCGGCTCTTTATTCTCGACCAGCAGGCCCTTCCGCAGGAGAAACGCTGGCTGGACGCTTCTACGGTAGAGGCGCTGGTCGGGCATATTCATGCCCTGCGGGTGCGCGGCGCGCCGCTGATTGGTCTCTCTGCAAGCCTGCTGCTGGCGCTGCTGGCGGAAAACGGTAAACCCCGCGACGAACTGGCGGTGGCGCTGGAAACGCTTCGCGCGTCCCGTCCGACCGCGGTGAACCTGATGAACAATCTCGACCGCATGAGGCTTGCGCTCCGGCAGGACGATTTTGTTTCAGCGCTCGCGACCGAGGCGTTACGCCTGATTGATGAGGACAAGCGGCTTTGTGACGCCATCGCACGGGCGGGCAGCGCGCTGGTGAAGCCCGGCAGCCGCCTGCTGACCCACTGCAATACCGGCGGGCTGGCTACGGCGGGCGTCGGTACGGCGCTGGGGGTGATTGCCCGGGCGCATCAGGAAGGTAACGTCAGCAACGTCTGGGTGGATGAGACGCGCCCCTTGTTACAGGGCGGGAGGCTGACCGCCTGGGAGCTTGGCGAGCTGGGCGTGCCGTATCGGCTGATTACCGACTCCATGGCGGCCAGCCTGATGGCAAAAGGGGAGGTGGATGCCGTGTGGGTGGGGGCAGACCGTATTGCCGCCAACGGCGACGTGGCGAACAAAATTGGCACCTACTCGCTGGCGGTGCTGGCGAAATTCCACAGCATTCCGTTCTACGTCGCCGCGCCGCATACCACGCTCGATCCGGACTGCCCGAACGGTGAGGCGATCCCGATTGAGCAGCGCGCCGCCAGCGAAGTGACCGGCGTGGCGGGAAGTTTCGGCGCGGTCCAGTGGGCGCCGGGAAACGCGCAGGTTTATAACCCGGCCTTTGACGTCACGCCAGCCTCGCTGATTAGCGGCTGGGTGCTGGATACGGGCGTGGTCACGCCGCAAGAGGTGGCGAAAGGGAAATTCGCCTGAGTCCGGCTATCCTTTAAGGGGTTCCCTTAAGAGGACGTTATCGTGACGCTCGATCCTGAAACTGACTTAAAACTGGAACGCGTGGTGGACGCACCGCGCGACCTGCTATGGCTCTGCTGGACCACGCCGGAACACATCAAGAACTTCTTTATTCCTGCCCCCCATAAGGTGATCGAATGCGACCTCGATCTGCGCGTGGGCGGACGGTTCAATACCGTTTTCGACGTGGACGGGCAGCGGATGGATAACCGGGGCGTGTTCCTTGAAATCGATCCCGGCAATAAGCTGGTCTTTACCGACGGCTATACCGAAGGCTGGAAGCCGGCCGGGAAGCCGTTTATGACGGCGATTTTATTGCTGGAAGATGTCGGAGAAGGCAAAACCCGCTATACGGCGATTGCGCGCCATCCAACCCGGGAAATTCGCGAGCAGCATGAGCAGATGGGCTTTCATGAAGGGTGGGGGATAGTGCTGGATCAGCTGGTGGGGTATGTGAAGGGATTGAAGGGGTAATGCGCGCTGATGCCCTCACCCCAGCCCTCTCCCACAGGGAGAGGGAGCAAACATTAAAAACCGCAGCTATAGCTGCGGTTTTGCTTTCAACTAGGCCAGGCGCGGATACGCATCCGCAATCGCATCACCGGTAAACTGGGCCACCCAGCCTTCCGGGTTATCGAAAATACGGATCGCCGTAAAGTTAGGCTCGGAACCCATATCAAACCAGTGCGGCGTGCCCGCCGGTACGGAGATCAGGTCGTTTTTCTCGCACAACACCTGATATACCTCATCGTCAATGTGCAGGCAGAACAATCCCGCGCCTTCCACGAAAAAGCGTACTTCGTCTTCCCCGTGGGTATGCTCGTTCAGGAACTTCGCGCGCAGCGCGTCTTTCTGCGGGTTGTCGGCGCCCAGGCTAATCACGTCCCAGCTCTGATAGCCTTTTTCCGCCACCAGCTTATCGATCGCATGCTGATAGGCTTCGATCACCGCCTCGGGTGCGGGATCCTGTCCTATATCACGATCCGCCGCCCAGCGCTCAAAACGCACGCCTTTGGCGTTGAGCCGTTGGGCGATTCCGGCAGCGTCGGTGCTGTGCCACAGGGGCTTACTCGCGTCTTTATCAGAATAAATGGTCAATGCGCTCATGAAGGGATCTGCTCCGGGTTAATCTCGTCAAACTGGTGAACCTGATGGTGATGGCTCGCGCCGTCATCTTCACCGCGAATCAGCTGCAGGGTGCGGAAACCGGCCTGTTCAGCCGCGTCAAGCTCCTGATGAATATCCGACAGGAACAGGATCTGCGACGGTGCGATGCCCGTCTGCGCCGCTATGTTCTGATAAGACTGCACCTCGCGCTTGGCACCAATGTGCGTATCAAAATAGCCGCTGAACAGATGAGTAATATCACCTTCGTCGCTGTAGCCAAATAACAGTTTCTGCGCGGCCACGGAGCCAGAAGAATAAACATACAGATCAATACCCTGCGCTTTCCATTTTTCCAGCGCGGGCAGTACGTCCGGGTAGAGATGGCCGGTAAAGTCGCCGTTCACGTAGCCGTCCTGCCAGATAATTCCCTGCAGGGCCTTCAGCGTCGTGGATTTACGATCTTCATCCATAAAGGCGAACAGCGTATGGATAAGGTCGCTGATGCTGGCGTGGGGAGCGTCGATTTCTTCGCGCAGGTTGTCCAGAATTGATTTGACCGGCTCGGCGTACTGCTGCGCGGTCACAAAGGCCGCCAGCCGCTCACGCGCGTAGGGGAACAAAACGTCATGGACAAAACGAATATCGCTGGTGGTCCCTTCAATATCCGTCACAATCGCGCGAATCATACTCTCTCCAGTTGTCGTAAACGCATTTCGCATTCAAATAAGAATTCTAGTCCTTCCAGATGACGGCGGGCTTCGGCCACGTCACGTCCCCAGCAGGTTAAGCCATGGCCGCGCAGAAGAAAACCATAATTAAGCGGGCGTTCCTGCGCGTATTGGGCGATTCGCGAGGCGAGGGCGTCGATGTCCTGGTCGTTATCAAACACCGGGATGGCGACCGTATCCAGATGCGTTGTCTGCCCGGTGAGGGATTTTTGCATCTCAAAACCGTGGATCTTGAGCTCGTCCTCGTTGACCAGACGCGACAGCACCGTGGCGTTCACCGTGTGAACGTGCAGCACGGCGTTGGCCTCCGGGAAAAGGCGATAAATCAGGGTGTGCAGCCCGGTCTCTGCCGACGGCTTACGGCCAGACGGCGCGCGGCTGGTGGCTATCTCCACCTGAAGAAAATCGTCGGCGGTGAGGCTACCCTTGTCTTTGCCGGATTCGCTGAGCCAGCACAGACGTTCGTCCTGACGCACCGACATGTTGCCGCCGGTGGCGGGTGCCCAGCCTCTGGCGCCAATCCAGCGGCAGGCCTCCACCAGCTGTGTGAGTTGCAGGTTGTCTGTCATTTCCTTTCCCTCCCGGGCGGCCGGGAATATTGATATAGTTTAGACGTCTAAGCGTCTTGATTGCCAAAGACTAACATCGTGTTATAGTGTCAGCAACATAAGTATTACATGCAGGTACTGCACCGTGAGCGATAACGCATTGATTCCGCAGAGTAAGCTACCCAGCCTCGGCACCACGATCTTTACGCAGATGAGCGCCCTGGCGCAGCAGCATAACGCCATTAATCTCTCGCAGGGGTTCCCGGATTTTGACGGCCCGACCTTTTTGCAGGAGCGTCTGGCGTACCACGTTGCGCAGGGATCGAATCAGTATGCGCCGATGACCGGCGTACAGGCGCTGCGCGAAGCCATTGCCGATAAGACGGCTGAGCTGTACGGCCACAGGCCCGATGCGAACAGCGAGATCACGGTAACCGCAGGGGCGACCGAAGCGCTGTATGCGGCTATAACCGCCCTGGTGCGTACGGGCGATGAGGTTATCTGTTTTGACCCGAGCTACGATAGCTACGCCCCGGCGATCGCGCTTTCAGGGGGCGTGGTAAAACGCGTGGCGCTCCAGCCGCCGCATTTCCGCCCCGACTGGCAGGCGTTTGCCGCGCTGCTGAGCGACAAAACCCGGCTGGTGATCCTGAATACGCCGCACAACCCCTCGGCGACGGTGTGGCAAAAGCGCGACGTTGAAGCCCTGTGGCAGGCCATCGCCGAACGTGAAATCTATGTTCTGAGCGACGAGGTGTATGAGCACATCTGCTTTGCAGAGGAGGGGCACGCCAGCGTGCTGGCTCATCCGCAGCTTCGCGAGCGTGCAGTTGCGGTGTCGTCATTCGGTAAAACTTACCATATGACCGGCTGGAAGGTGGGGTACTGCGTGGCGCCCGCCGCCATCAGCGCTGAGCTGCGCAAAGTGCACCAGTACCTGACGTTTGCGGTGAACACGCCAGCCCAGCTGGCGCTGGCGGATATGCTGCGCAGCCAGCCCGGACACTACCGCGAGCTGCCGGATTTTTACCGCGCGCGTCGGGATCTGTTTGTAAATGCCCTGAGCCAAAGCCGTCTGGAGATCCTGCCGTGTGAAGGCACCTACTTCCTGCTGGCCGACTACAGCGCCATTTCCGATCTGGATGACGTCAGCTTCTGCCGGTGGCTGACGAAAGAGGTGGGCGTAGCGGCGATCCCGTTATCCGTTTTTTGCGCCGATCCCTTCCCGCACAGGCTGATTCGTCTCTGTTTCGCGAAACAGGAATCGACGCTGCTGGCGGCGGCTGAACGCCTTAGCGCGCTCTGATTATTTTACCGTCCAGGCTTCGGAGTAACGACGGTCTGCAAAGAGTTCCAGCAGGCCGTTGATTTGCTTGAGCCGCAGCACCTCGTCGCTGTCCATCCCCAGCTCCTGACTGATTTTCACGTCGTCCCAGCCAAGCTGCACCAGTTCACGCACGATGTCTGACATGGCGTGAATCTGATGCCGGCCGCGCGCGCGATTGTGGCGAATGGTGGCCGCCATCCGGTCGAACTTTTTCTGCCGCTCTTTGCGCAGGCAGGTGACCGGAAGATACCCTTTAAGCTGGCGTTTCAGCCCCGCCCGGGTGGTCCCAATTTCATGACGATGGAAGCCATCGACGATTTCATAGTGGCGGGCACCACTTTCCGTCACCACGATGGGCTGAGTGAAGCCGTCCATCTCCAGAGAACGGCACAGCAGCCGCTTTTCAGGAGGCGCGACGTTATTGGGGTTGTAATCGTTCGCGCCGATCTCGTCCTGTTTGATCCACAGCACGCAGTCGACAGGCTGTTCACGAAAAGGGCTATTTTCATGGATGGCCTGACGAAAGGCGTTAATGGCTTCAATACGTTCATCTTCGGAAAGCGACTGAAGATAGTTATTCAGTTCGCTTATTAATCGCTGTTGCATAAGATCCCCCACTCCTTGCGTTTAGATTTGATCCGTTCGCTGTACCGCTGATAGTGCTTCGGTTTATTGGGACTAAATGAAAGGGCACGACACCAGTAGTCATTATTGAGCAATACTTTGCACACCCGTCGCCAGGACGGAATATCCCTGGCGCCGATATCGCCCTCCTGGGTATCGGGAATATCGGCCATGCCTCTCTTCTGATACCAGTGCAGATAAACGGCGATTTTATTGCGGTAATGTTCCGCTGTGGGCTGCGGCATACTGTCCAGGAGCAGCATGGCGTACGCTCGCCAGCTGAGCGCGTCGGGTTTCAGGATTTTGCGGTGGCCATAAAAGTGATTGTCCTGCCCGGCGTAGATGCCGCCGCTGCGCACGCCGCTTGCGCGTTCGCACATGGTTGCCCAGCGCTCCGGCTCGACGACGTGATACAGCCACAGGCCCTGACGCTGCTCGGGACCGAAGGGTTCGCAGATGCGCATATAGCGCGGGGGGACGCCGGCCTGAAACATCAGGTCATACAGTGGGTTATAGCAGCCGCCCGTTTTGGCAAACCATGTCCAGATATCGGCGGTTTTCCAGTCGTAAAGCGGATAGACGTACCAGGCGTGGCCGCCGGGAGCGACGGTCGTCCAGGGTTTGTCATCCGCAAAGCGCTGCTTTCGCGCGTTGGCGATAGTCAAAAAGCGATTGTAGGATTCGTCGGCGCGAATGCCCACCATCATGGCGGCAGGGCGTTTTTTGGCAAACCAGTCGGAAAAGGCGCGGACGAAGGCTTCAAACGTCATGCCCGGCTGATAGAAATCAAAGTAGTCCGGGCTGGTCACCGCACCAGCAGGCGGCTGGCGCACCCAGTTTTTACCCGGCTCCCAGCACTGCCATTCTGGCTGGAATTGTGAAAGCGAGTTCTGCGTGGTCAGCGGCAGGGCTACCCACCAGCTTTTCTCGATGATATCCGCGTACAGCGCGAGCATGTTATTCACATGATCAATAGTGGAGGTGAACTGCGCTTCCCAGTCAATAAAGAGCACGTGGATTTTCTTTCCCAATTTTCGGGCCTGCTGCGCCGTTAAATGGAGCATGACGGTGGAATCCTTGCCCCCTGAAAATGAAACGCAGACTCTGGGTAAATGCTCAAGTGCCCACGTAATGCGCTCTGTCGCGGCTTCAAGGACATTTTGACTGAGTGGATACTTATAAATTGACAAGGGCAAACTCCTCCTGGAAATAAATACCGGATGGTTGTGTCAATACAGGAGAGAGAATAATAATAGTGAAAATAAAGGCAGGTAAATCAAAAATAAAAATGTTTTCGATAACTATAAGTGGGAGTGATATTTAAGAGCAATGAACTGGCTGTGAAGGCCACAGCCATATCACGTCATTTCTCGGTAATTTCATCAATGAATTTTGAGAATACAGAGCTGTTAAGCGCGGAACGGTTATAGATCATAAATACCTCGATAGGCGGCAGCGTGAAGGGCGTTTCAATTCTTTTAAGGCGTAATACGTCCTGATATTTGGTGAACAGCGCTTCTGGCACATATCCAATTAAATGAGACGCGCTTACCATAGCCATGATTGAAAACAGCGAGTCGGTGCGAAAACCGATCGTCCTGTCAGAATGGACCTCATCCGCTTTTGACTGATAGTGTTTGACGCCCGCCGCATCGCTCATAAACATCGTAAATTTTTCGGCCTGAAGTTCTTCTAAGGTCGCAAAATCCTTTATACGCGGATGATCCTGGCTGCACACGTGTATCACGTCGAAGCGAGCATAGGGAACGCAAACCATAGAGCGGTTGCTGACGGGAGCCATCGAGAAAATGAGGTCGGCTTTGCGGTACGCAAGCAGGTCTTCGGCGGAGTCAGCAGAGAGCAGCATATCGTGGAGTTCAATCTCGTAATTATCCTCCCTCATCAATAATTTCATGGGGTTAATCAGATTGTTGGTTGTCAGAACCTGAAGGCAATAGATAACAAAATTCTTCTTAAGCGCTGACCCATGCATAATATTGATGGTTTGCTCAAGCTGATTAAGGTTTTGCTCAAGATGATGATGAAGATTGACTCCTACGGTCGTGGGCGTGATCCCTTTGCCCGAGCGGATAAACAGCGGATCGTTGAGCTGGTTACGCAGCCGCTGTAGCGACTGGCTGACCGCTGATGGCGTAATGTAGAGCGTTTCCGCTGCCTTACTGATGCTGAGATGTTGGTATATGCATTCGAATATGACCAGCAGGTTAAGGTCGAATTTTTTGAGATCGTAGAGGTTTGCCATTTTTCATCCTGAGCGTGCTGCGTTGCGTTATCTCATCACTGATAACTATAGAACTTAGTTAACCATTTACCATCCTGGTGGTTAACTCGCTTAATTATCATTAAATATGGGCTTAATATATCACGATGATAGATTAATGAAATAGTTCTTCAAAGAGTATTAAGGTATTTTTATCTTTAAAAGAGAAAACAGAATTGAATAAAAATAGTGTCATTTATATATAGACAAGTATTTATCACTCATTCTTATTTCTCCCGCCGGTGCGTCTGTACGGCATCATATGCAGCGTTCGGTAAAACCTATCACAGCCATAGACACGAATGCCCCTCTGGCGGATTGCTCCGTGCCGTTGGCGGTGTTGTAATCAACGTGCTGTTACGGCCTTGATATAAAGGTATGTAGAGCGCAACGCAACGCCAGCTCCGGCTGGCACTGAAAGTTCCTGTGGGAAGTTCAGGTATCAGGGCCGCCCCAAGGGGCGGCCTTTTTACTTTTGCGCCTTTCCCGCATTTCGTTCACATGGTTGTCTTGTTCGGGTTGTTAGGTTTGGCTGATTGATTTGATAAAGCATACGCATTAGCCCCGATGAAGAAAGTTGGTTACCTTACATCTCAACGAAAACACGGAGGAAGTACAGATGTCCTTGATTAACACCAAAATTAAACCTTTCAAAAACCAGGCGTTCAAAAACGGTGAGTTCATTGAAGTAACCGAGAAAGATACCGAAGGCCGCTGGAGCGTGTTCTTCTTCTATCCGGCTGACTTCACCTTCGTTTGCCCGACCGAACTGGGCGACGTGGCAGACCACTACGAAGAACTGCAGAAGCTGGGCGTAGACGTTTACTCTGTGTCTACCGACACCCACTTCACCCATAAAGCGTGGCACAGCAGCTCTGAAACTATCGCGAAAATCAAATACGCGATGATCGGCGACCCGACTGGCGCCCTGACCCGTAACTTCGACAACATGCGTGAAGATGAAGGCCTGGCTGACCGTGCTACCTTCGTTGTTGACCCGCAGGGCATTATCCAGGCTATCGAAGTTACCGCTGAAGGTATCGGCCGTGATGCGTCTGACCTGCTGCGTAAGGTGAAAGCGGCTCAGTACGTTGCGTCTCACCCAGGCGAAGTATGCCCGGCGAAATGGAAAGAAGGCGAAGCGACGCTGGCTCCATCCCTGGACCTGGTCGGCAAGATTTAAGCCTGCAAAGCCCGGCGGCACTACGCCTGCACGGGCCTACACATGGGCGCACCTGCGCCCATTTCATTCCAGCACCATGATGCAAGTTGCATTCAGGCGGCCCTGTAAGGCGGCTTGCATGATGACGTTTTAAGAGAGGGAAGAATAATGCTCGACGCTAACATGAAAACCCAGCTCAAGGCCTACCTTGAGAAACTGACCAAACCAGTTGAGCTGATTGCCACGCTGGACGACAGCGCGAAATCGGCAGAAATCAAATCGCTGCTGACGGAGATCGCCGAGCTGTCGCCGAAGGTGACCTTCAGGGAAGATAACGCGCTTGCCGTCCGTAAGCCTTCTTTCCTGATCGCCAACCCGGACTCTGACCAGGGGCCGCGTTTTGCCGGCTCTCCGCTGGGACATGAATTTACCTCACTGGTTCTGGCGCTGCTGTGGACCGGTGGTCACCCGTCTAAGGAAGCGCAGGCGCTGCTGGAGCAGATCCGCGATATTGACGGTGATTTTGAGTTTGAAACCTATTACTCACTCTCCTGCCACAACTGCCCGGACGTGGTGCAGGCGCTGAACCTGATGTCGGTTCTGAACCCGCGCATTAAGCACACGGCGATTGACGGCGGTACGTTCCAGAACGAAATCACCGAACGCAACGTGATGGGCGTTCCGGCGGTTTATCTGAACGGCCAGGAGTTCGGCCAGGGCCGCATGACGCTGACCGAAATCGTTGCCAAAGTGGATACCGGCGCAGAAAAACGCGCGGCGGAAGAGCTGAGCCAGCGTGATGCATACGATGTGCTGATTGTCGGTTCCGGCCCGGCGGGGGCGGCGGCTGCGGTTTATTCCGCACGTAAAGGGATCCGTACCGGCCTGATGGGCGAACGTTTCGGCGGCCAGGTGCTGGATACCGTAGACATTGAGAACTACATCTCCGTACCGAAAACCGAAGGCCAGAAGCTGGCAGGCGCGCTGAAAGCCCACGTCAGCGATTACGATGTGGACGTTATCGACAGCCAGAGCGCCAGCAAACTGGTTCCGGCGGCGGTGGAGGGTGGCTTACACCAGATTGAAACCGCCTCTGGCGCGGTGCTGAAAGCGCGCAGCGTGATTATTGCCACCGGTGCGAAATGGCGCAACATGAACGTGCCGGGTGAAGATCAGTATCGTACTAAGGGTGTGACCTACTGCCCGCACTGCGACGGCCCGCTGTTTAAAGGCAAGCGCGTGGCGGTGATCGGCGGCGGTAACTCCGGCGTGGAAGCGGCTATTGACCTGGCCGGGATTGTTGAACACGTTACGCTGCTCGAGTTTGCGCCAGAGATGAAAGCGGACCAGGTCCTTCAGGACAAAGTCCGTAGCCTGAAAAACGTCGACATTGTGCTGAATGCCCAGACGACGGAAGTGAAGGGCGACGGCAGCAAGGTGACAGGCCTGGAATACCGTGACCGTATCAGCGGCGATGTGCATAGCGTCTCGCTTTCGGGGATTTTCGTACAGATTGGTCTGCTGCCTAACACCACCTGGCTGGAAGGCGCGATTGAGCGCAACCGCATGGGCGAAATCATGATTGATGCCAAATGCGAAACCAGCGTGAAGGGCGTATTTGCGGCGGGCGACTGTACTACCGTACCGTACAAGCAGATTATCATCGCAACCGGCGAAGGTGCGAAAGCCTCTCTGAGCGCGTTTGATTATCTTATCCGCACCAAAACGGCATAATAAAAGAAAGTAAGACGACACCTGCAATACAGGAGGCCACCCAAAGGTGGCCTCTTTTTTTTATCTGACGACCATCACCGGAATGTGGGTGTGGCGGATCACGCTGGACGCGTTCGACCCCAGCAGGTGAGTCGTGATAGACGGGTTGCGCGAACCGATCACCACCACGTCCGCGTTCAGCTCCCCGGCAAGCTCGTTAACGGCGTCGCGTACGCTACCGAAGCGGACGTGCGTTTTAATGCGGGAAGGATCGATGCTGAAATGCCCGACCATGGTTTGCAGGCGCGTTTCGGCTTCGTGCTGCAAATGCTCTTCGAAGCGACGCACGTCGGCGGCAAAGCGGTGCAGGCTCAGGCTGGCCGAGCCCGGCAAAACGTGCAGAAGATGAATAATCCCGTCCTGCTGCGCGAGAAATTCCGCGTGACGTACAGCCTTATCACTCAGTTCCATTTCGAAAACATCAACCGGCATAATGATTGTTTGATACATAACCGTTTCTCCTTGTTTATGAACGCTGTAATCATTCAACCACAAAATATAAATGGTTTCTGTAATCCCGACAGCACTTTTTTATCTCGCCAGGATAAATCTCAAAACAGCCGGATTCCGGGGCAGATCCCGTGAGGTAGCTACCCTTTTATAAGCTTACCCACACCCTTTCGGAGGTTGCATGAAAGCTCTTACCTATCACGGTCCCCACCATGTTCGGGTCGATAATGTTCCCGATCCCGGCATTGAACAGCCGGACGATATCATCCTGCGCGTAACCGCCACGGCAATCTGTGGCTCCGATCTGCATCTGTATCGCGGAAAAATTCCTAAGGTTCAGCACGGCGATATCTTTGGTCATGAATTTATGGGCGAAGTGGTGGAGTGCGGGAGCGAGGTGAAAAACGTGCAGAAGGGGGACCGGGTGGTGATCCCGTTTGTGATTGCCTGCGGCGACTGCTTCTTTTGCCAGATGCAACAGTACGCGGCCTGCGAAAACACGAACCGCGGGCAGGGCGCGGCGCTGAACAAAAAGCAAATTCCCGCCCCTGCGGCGCTGTTTGGCTACAGCCATCTTTACGGTGGCGTACCGGGCGGACAAGCGGAGTATGTGCGCGTGCCGAAAGGCAACGTGGGGCCGTTTAAAGTACCGCAGCTGCTGTCTGACGACAAAGCGCTGTTCCTGTCGGATATTCTGCCTACCGCCTGGCAGGCGGCGAAAAATGCCCAGATCCAGAAAGGCTCCAGCGTTGCCGTATTCGGTGCCGGGCCGGTGGGGCTATTGACCATTGCCTGCGCGCGTCTGCTTGGGGCCGAGCAGATTTTCGTGGTTGACCATCATCCTTATCGGCTGCGGTTTGCCCAGGAGCGCTACGGCGCCATCCCCATCAACTTCGATGACGATAACGACGCGGCGGAAAAAATTATCGAGCAGACGGCCGGGCAGCGCGGGGTGGATGCGGTGATTGATGCCGTCGGATTTGAGGCCAAGGGCAGCACGACGGAAACGATCCTCAGTAACCTGAAAATTGAAGGCAGCAGCGGCAAGGCGCTGCGCCAGTGTATCGCTGCGGTGCGCCGCGGCGGCGTGGTCAGCGTACCGGGCGTCTATGCCGGCTTCATTCACGGCTTCCTGTTTGGCGATGCCTTCGATAAGGGGCTGAGCTTTAAGATGGGGCAGACGCACGTGCATGCCTGGCTGGGGGAACTGCTGCCGCTTATCGAAAAAGGGCTGTTGACGCCGGAGGACATTGTGACCCATTACCTGCCGCTTGCGGATGCGGAGCGTGCCTATAAGATTTTCGAAAAGCGGGAGGAGGAGTGCCGCAAGGTCATTCTGGTGCCCGGGGCAGATACGCCGGAGGCAGCGCAGCAGCAGGTGAAGGGGCTGGTGAATGCCTTCCCGGGCGGCGTCGTGTGAGGTCGCTCACCGGTGGCGTTTAAGCTACAGCACCGCCGCGACGAGGTTGCGGAAAGAGGATGCAGGTGCATCCTCTGTGCAAAGCGGGAGCGCTTGTTCAGAAGGGATTAACGCAGGTAATCGCCGGCAGCTTCGGGCTGGTAGAGCAGCTCGAGCACTTCGAGGTGGGCTGAGGCTCCGCCCGGCAGTTCCCAGTGGATGGTATCGCCCGTGCGTAACCCAAGCAGCGCCGCGCCCACGGGAGCCAGAACCGAAAGCTGCGTGCTGCTGTCGGTCATCTGCGCCGGATAAACCAGCGTGCGGGTCAGCTCTTCCCCGGTAGTCAGGTTACGGAACCTCACCCGGCTGTTCATGGTGACCACATCGTGCGGCATGGTCTCAGGCGTACACATCTGCGCCCGGTCTAACTCCTCGTTCAGCGCATCGGCGACCGGCAGAGCGGCAAATTGTGGTTTTTCCAACAGGCGGTCAATACGTTCTGCGTCGAGTTCGTTGATGATAATTGTGGGTCTGGACATTTTTACTCCATGTCGTTAATGCTGCGCGTAACGCAGAAACCAATCCAAAAGAAAACCCTCGCCGTCTGGCAGCGAGGGTTTAACGTGTCTGATGATACTGTCTGAACCGGTAAGTTTGAAGTGATGAGCGTCACATTCATGCGCCATATGAATTTTTGGCAATAATCCAGGCGTTCCGGTTCACGCTGCACTGAAATTTGGTTACGCTGGGGAAACAGAACCAGGGCAACGCGCATAGCAGCCCCACCGCAGAGAGAGCAATATGTACTTTTACCAACCTTCTCAGGGACACGGCCTGCCGCACGACCCGCTGAACGCCATTATCGGCCCGCGTCCCATTGGCTGGATCTCGTCCTGCGATAAGGCCGGCCAGCTGAACCTCGCCCCGTACAGCTTCTTTAACTGCTTTAACTATCGTCCCCCGATAATTGGATTTTCCAGCAATGGCTGGAAGGACAGCGTGCGCAATATTACCGAAACGGGGGAGTTTGTCTGGAACCTCGCCACGCGCGCTCTGGCCGGGGCGATGAATGAAACGTCCGCCACGCTTGCGCATGGTGAAGATGAATTTACCTTTGCAGGCCTGACGCCCGCAGCCAGCCAGCTTGTGGGCGCGCCGCGCGTGGCTGAAAGCCCGGTCAATTTTGAATGCCGTTTATCACAGTGCATTCAGCTTACCGGCGCCGATGGCACGCCGATTGATACCTGGCTGGTGCTTGGCGAAGTCGTTGGCGTTCATATTGCCGAAACGTTGCTGGAAGAGGGGATTTACCAGACCGCGAAAGCGCAGCCCATACTGCGTGCGGGCGGGCCGTCGGCCTACTACGGCATCAGCGACAGCCACCGTTTTGACCTGGTGCGCCCGGACGCGCGTCGGGGCTGAGATGCCGCACCGTGCGGCATCTGCCCGCAGGTGCGTCAGTAACCGGCTTTATCAATCACAAACTGTTTGCCGCAGTTGCCCGGATGCGGCTGTGGTGCAAAAGAGCCGGCAGAGAGCGGATTGTTAATGGTGTCGGACTTAAGCGAGATCTGCATTTCGGTCAGATAGGCCGGATTGCCATGGCAGGTGAGCTTGAACGCTTTCACGTTCTGTTTGCCCCAGCTTTTAGCCACGGCGGCATCAAAGTCGCTGCGGCGCACGGTTTTGCCATAGTTTTCCGCCAGAAATTTCCCTGCCGCGCTGCTTTTCACTTCCTGATTCAGGCGCACCATGGTGCCGAAGTAGGCGTCTGGATCAAAACCGAAGCAGACGCCATGTTTCGCATATTCGTAACGTTCAAGGCAGGAATTGCCGCCCGCGCCGGGCATCACGCTGTTCAGCTTCGCCGCGCCCGACAGGGATAGCCCGGTCTCTGCGGCGGCGCATTTGCGGCTGGCTTTTGCTTGCGGCATGTCGGGCACGGGGCGGGTTGCGCAGCCGAAGCGCATCCAGCGGCGCTCATCCACCCCGCGCGCGGCGATGGATTTAGGCAGGCCGGGCCACAGGCCGTGGACGGTCAGAAAATCGGTTTTATTGCTGCTCTCTTTTTGCAGCCGGCATTCGTCCGGCTCGTCGCGGTTACGTTCGACCATGCTCTGGCAAAATCCGGTTTGCCAGGAAAGGGCCAGAACGTAGCGATCGAAATCGGCATACTGCGTTGCCCTGAGCGGGTCTGCCTGCGTTGAGAATACGCAGAGTGCAAGCGCTACTGCGCCAGACGGGATAACGATATCCTTCCTGAACATTTTCTTTCCTGATTGGTTGGGCGCGATTAATTTCTGGGGGTTATTAAAGCACAAAAAGCGCCAACAGGCGCTTTTTGGAAATCAGGAATTTCGCTTAGGCAGCGCCGGGGACCAGCACTTCGGTAGCGATAATGACGATAATCAGGCCAACCAGCACCGGCACCGACGTGCGTTTTACCACTTCAAATGGCGAGATTTTTGCCATACCGGCAACCGCCACCACCACGCCCGATACCGGAGAGATGGTACGACCCAGGTTAGAGGCCTGAAGCATCGGAATGGAGAGATAAGCCGGGTTGATGCCGGAGGAGTGTGCCAGTTTAGGGATCATCTCGACGAAGGCGTAGAACGGGGCGTTACCGGAACCGGTGGTCATTGCCGCCAGCATGGTCAGCACGACCAGCACCAGCATCAGGATAATGCTGGCCGAGCCGAACGAGGTGGCGATGGAGATCAGACTCTGGATAAAGCCGATGGTGCTCAGCCCCTGGGCAAAGACGCCTGCGGCCACCAGCAGCATTACCACGCCCGCGAAGGCATCGGCCATTCCGCGGTAGGCGACTTCCAGACCGGAGAATACTTTCTGCGTATTGAAGCCACGCACAAATTCCAGCAGGGCCGCCAGCAGCATGCAGATCACCAGAATGGTGATGATGTGCAGCTGCGGGCCCCATTTGCCGTCAAAGATAAGCACGCCAATAATCGGGGTGAACGGCAGGATGGAATAAAACGCCGGGGCAGTGGTGGTGATTTCACTCACGTCCATCATCTCGTGGCTGATGTTCTCCTTCTTGTCGAGATAGCGCTGCCAGAAGAAATGCGCCACGCCCATGCCGAGAATGGCCGTAATCGAGATCGGCAGCGTGGTCTTGAAGGCGAAGTCAATCAGCGACATTTCCGCCGCTTTCGCGGCCAGCACTACGTCACCTGAAGTAGGGGAGAGGATAATCGCCGCCGGAGAGGCGCAGATAGCCGCCGCCGCGCCGCGGCTGATCCCGACGTTGACCATCACCGGGAACAACGTCGCCATTAGCAGCACGCCGAGACCCGTGGCGGAGGAAACGGCTAACGACATCAGGCAGGCCAGGAAATAGGCTGCGACCATCAGCAGGTAGGGAGAGTTGATATATTGCAGCGGCTTAGAGGCCAGCTTCACGACCATATCATTGGCGCCGATATGGGTCATATAGGCCGCAAAGCCGCAGAGCATCATGATCATCATGCCCAGATCGCCGCCGCGGCTCATCAGCAGAATTTTAATATATTCCACAATATCGGTGGCGGTATATCCGGTGCTGGCTTCGCTGGCCGGTAAAACCTGATGGCCCATTAGCGCGCTGATAATCAGCAGCGTCAGGCCGCCAACGAAGAGCACGCCGGTGGCCGAGTAACCTTTAATGATGTAGCGCGCTACACCGACAATGACCACGACTCCGATGAGGAGTTCGAGAAAAGTAAGCATGATTTCCCCTGTATCCTTGCTGCCCGAGAGCACAAATAATCAATAAAAAAAGAAGCCTGAAATGTGCCGAATAAATGGCCTGTTCTTGCTGATTAAAATCAAGAAAGCGACTACTAAAGGCGATGATGACGATATTTTTGCTAACCCTGCATCATTTATATTAAGTCGTTATTGACCTGATTAATAGCGATTACATGTCATTAATTTGAGGGTGAAGTGTTAAGCTTTTGAGTATTACTTGCCGTTTGCCCTACCGCAAGCCAGAGCGCGTTTGGCAAAGCCGGTCGGGCAGACGCGGCAACCGCATCCGCGCCGGCGTTTTCGTTGGTGAGGCAATCCCGGGAGGCGATAGCCTGGATATCCTCGCGCTCCCCCTGATCTTAAACGGGCTACGTCTACGCTCAAAATAGCCCTGCCTGTTGCGCTGATATTTATAATCTTCATTGTATGGTTAACGCTTTAAGCGGATAACCGGTGTCCTGATAATAATAGCGGCCTTAGCGGTCTGGTTTATTTTTTTTCCGGAATGGTGGAAGGGTTTGACCTAATTATGGTTCTCTTTGAATATTGCTCATAATAAATATTCCAGCGTTAAGCCTGAGGTGAAATACCGTGCCGCGCGAGTGTCCGAAGATAGCCTCCGCTATGGGAGGGGCTGTCGTGTAGGGCGGTGGGCGTGGTCCGGAGCCGAACCGGCGCGTCGCCGGGCTGTGTGAAATGTTACGCCAGCGTTAAATATGTCAACTGCTCGTGCTTATTCAGGCACGCTGGTCTTATCTTATAAGAGTGTTCTTAATAGTACGTGAGTAATTAGGAATAACACCAATGCCGTTAAGCATTCATTCAAGTATTCTGTGCTAAGGTCTGTACCGAATACTAAATATGGTAATGGCATTGTGATTGTACGAATTAAATTCCCCCTGATTTTATTGTTTATTATTGGTCAGCTCTCTTTCGCATCCGTTGTTAATGCGCAAAGCAGCACTGCGGATAAAGGCTGGTTCTCCACGTTCACCGACAATGTTGCGCAAACGTGGAACGAACCCGAGCATTACGATCTCTACATTCCGGCCATTACCTGGCATGCACGTTTTGCCTACGACAAAGAAAAAACGGACCGCTATAACGAGCGTCCGTGGGGAGCCGGTTTTGGCCAGTCTCGCTGGGATGAAAAAGGCAACTGGCATGGCCTGTACCTGATGGCGTTTAAGGACTCCTACAACAAATGGGAGCCCATTGGCGGCTACGGCTGGGAAAAGACCTGGCGGCCGTTATCAGACGATAACTTCCGTCTGGGGCTGGGCTATACGGCTGGGTTTACGGCGCGCGATAACTGGAAATATATTCCTGTTCCGGTGCTTCTGCCGCTCGCCTCTATCGGTTATGGCCCGGCAACGTTCCAGATGACCTACATACCGGGCACCTACAACAACGGAAACGTTTACTTCGCCTGGATGCGTTTTCAGTTTTAACTGAATTTGCACGTTGAGCTGGACAAAAAATGCACTGGTATTGAATTGTAAAGGATAAAAATCGGACAGCGAAAATTAACGCGACTTTTGTCACTTTTTATCAAAGATCCGCTGGACAAAACGCCTCACAATTGTTGTACTGATACCCGACACAGCATTTGTGTCGTTTTTTAATGTAAAGGTAATTTTGATGTCTAAGATTAAAGGTAACGTTAAGTGGTTTAATGAGTCCAAAGGATTCGGTTTCATTACTCCTGAAGATGGCAGCAAAGACGTGTTCGTACACTTCTCTGCAATCCAGTCTAATGGTTTCAAAACTCTGGCTGAAGGTCAGCGCGTTGAGTTTGAAATCACTAACGGTGCCAAAGGCCCTTCTGCTGCTAACGTAATCGCTCTGTAATTCAGACGCGTCAGCAAGAATTTCAAAACCCGCTCACTGAGCGGGTTTTTTTCGTTCTGAATCAACCTGTAAGATAGATTTTCAGAAAGCTGGCGACGATTAACACGCTCAGCACTACCATTCCCGCGCTTAGCAGATTTTCCTTCATGCTATCACCCTCGTTCAGTTTTGCGCCAAGAGTGACAGAGAAAAATTAAGCCAACATTAAGGCTGGCGGGCTCAGTGCGCGCTGGCGGTAGAAAATAACCAAAACGCGATCGCGGTCATCGCAAACGATCCAAGCATGTTAACGGCAATGTTCGCCAGCGCCCAGCCCACGCGGCCTTCCTGAAACAGAAACACGACTTCCGCAGAGAAGGTCGAAAACGTCGTTAAGCCGCCGCAGAACCCGGTCGTGATCAGCACTTTCCACATTGGGTCGATAGACGTCATGCGGTTAAACCAGGCCAGCCCCATTCCGATAATAAATGCGCCAATCAGGTTTGCTGCCAGTGTGCCCATCGGTATGGCCTGATGCAGAGGGTTAAACCGCATGCTTAAGAGCCACCGTGCAACGCTACCCGTGCCCCCACCAATAAAAACGGCTATAAGTAGTTGTAACACTGTCAATACCTGCTATTTGATGTGTGAGTGCGTCGAGTGTAACGCTGTTTTTAACCGGGAGACAATTATGTATGTTGCGGTAGGGCAGTTTGCGGTAACGCCGGACTGGAATGAAAACGCGCGTAAATGCGTCTCCCTGATGCGTCAGGCGAAGCAAATGGGGGCGTCGTTGCTGGTGCTGCCTGAGGCGTTACTGGCACGCGATGACAGCGACCCGGATCTGTCGGTAAAGTCTGCGCAAATGCTGGAAGGGGCGTTTTTGAAGCTACTTCTGGCCGAGAGCGTCGGCAACTCGCTCACCACCATATTAACCATACACGTGCCCTCCACGCCGGGGCGTGCGGTCAACACGCTGGTGGCCATACGTGAAGGTGCGATTGTTGCGAGCTACGGCAAACTACATCTGTACGATGCGTTCAGCATTCAGGAGTCGCGCCTGGTCGATCCGGGCAGCGTTATTCCGCCGCTGATTGAGGTAGCGGGTTTTAGCGTCGGGCTAATGACCTGCTACGATATTCGTTTTCCCGAGCTGGCGCTTAACCTTGCGTTGCAGGGAGCCGAGGTGCTGGTTCTGCCTGCTGCCTGGGTCAAAGGACCGCTTAAGGAGCACCACTGGGCGACGCTGCTTGCCGCACGCGCGCTGGATACCACCTGCTATGTGGTAGCCGCGGGGGAATGTGGTAACAGGAACATCGGGCAGAGCAGGGTAGTCGATCCGCTGGGGGTTACCGTTGCCGCGGCGGCGGAAGCGCCCGCGTTACTGATGACGGAGATAAGTTCAGCGCGAATAGCGCTTGCGCGTCAGCAATTACCTGTTCTGCGTAACCGCAGGTTTGCGCCACCGCAATTAATATGATGTTTTTTTCAACAATGCTTGATTCACCTTGTTACAGATTGCTATTGTGTGCGCGCGCCAAATGTCCGTTAATACGTTCAGGTTTTTGGCGCTGACTTGCAGCCTGTTTCATGTAAAGAAGGTATTTATGGGTGAGATTAGTATTACCAAACTGCTGGTGGTTGCCGCACTGGTCGTCCTGCTGTTCGGTACCAAGAAGTTACGCACGCTGGGTGGAGACCTGGGTGCTGCCATTAAGGGCTTTAAGAAAGCAATGAACGATGATGACGCGGCAGCGAAGAAAAGTGCCGAAGACGACATCACGGCACAGAAGCTTTCCCACAAAGAGTAATGGCAATGCTGCAAGGCTTGCATAAAAAAACCGGCTAACGAGGCCGGTTTTTTTTATAACTGTAAAAAAGTATGTCAGGGCTTATTTTACTTCTTCGCCTTTCGCCTGCATATCGGCGTGATATGACGAGCGAACGAAAGGACCACAGGCCGCGTGGGTAAAGCCCATCGCCATCGCTTCGGCTTTCATCTCGTCGAACTCGTCCGGGCTCACGTAGCGCTGCACGGGCAGATGGTGACGGCTTGGCTGCAAATACTGGCCCAGGGTCAGCATCGTGACGCCGTGGCGGCGCAGATCGCGCATCACTTCAATGATTTCGGCATTCGTTTCCCCCAGGCCAACCATCAGGCCAGACTTGGTAGGAATATGCGGATGTGCTTCTTTAAAGCGCTCCAGCAGCTTCAGGGACCAGTTATAGTCCGCACCAGGACGCACCTGACGATAAATACGCGGTACGTTCTCGAGGTTGTGGTTGAACACGTCTGGTGGCGTTGCGGTCAGGATATCGAGCGCGCGGTCCATACGTCCACGGAAGTCCGGAACCAGCGTCTCAATCTTAATGTTCGGGCTTTTTTCGCGGATCGCGGTAATGCAGTCAGCAAAGTGCTGAGCACCGCCGTCGCGCAGGTCATCACGGTCGACGGAGGTGATAACAACGTAACGCAGCGCCATATCGGCAATCGTCTGCGCCAGCTTCTGCGGTTCATTCGCGTCAGGCGCAACGGGACGGCCATGGGCAACGTCACAGAACGGACAGCGGCGGGTACAGATGGCACCCAGGATCATAAACGTCGCGGTACCGTGATTGAAACATTCAGCAAGGTTAGGGCAGGAGGCTTCTTCACAGACGGAGTGAAGGCCATTTTTGCGCATCGCCGCTTTGATCCCCTGGATACGCGAAGAGTCAGCCGGAAGTTTGATTTTCATCCATTCCGGTTTTCTTAACAGCGCCTCGCGCTCTGTAGCCACGTTTTTAACCGGGATAAGGGCCATTTTATCGGCATCGCGGTATTTAACACCGCGTTCCATCACAATGGGTTTACTCATAGCGTGCGTGTTCCAGTTGCGAATATCGAAGGAAAGCGTTTCATTTCAAGGGAATGTTGTAATTATCAACTATTTTTGAACGAACGACAGGCAGTATATCATTTAAAGGGGCGATAAAGCAGCCTGCCAGGTCGCCAATTTGTAAAATAGTTGTTGTTTTGTGCCTTTTGCCCCGCGTGCGGCAGGGGCTTGTGCTGAAAGGCGGGATCAGAAAGCCTGGCGGATAACGTTAATGACGTTTTCCAGTACCGGATCGCGAAGGCTTAGCTTGTTGTAATGCAGTGAGATTTCAACAGATTCTGTATTAAGCTGACCCAGCGGAATGTTCTCTAGTGGCCAGCATTTCTGTAGCAGATCGAAGAGCCTTACGGGCATGATACAGAGCAGGTCGCTGCTGCCAATCAGGGCCGCAACGGTAAACATATTGTAACTGCTGAAGCTAACCAGACGGTCCGGGAACAGCTCCTCAATCCGCTGTCGCAGCGGATCCTGCCTTTGTCCCTCGGCCATAAATGACGCATGTTCATACTGGCGCAAATTTTCTGGCGTCAGCGGCGCGCCTAACGCCGGATGGTGTTGACGGCAAACGAGCGCCAGGCTGTCGGAATAAAGGACGTGCTGCCCCAGCGCCCTGGCCTGGAAGCTGTTGCTGTCGATGATCAGATCCGTCTGGAACTGCGCCAGCTGGGTTTCCGGATCGCTGACGGGCACGTTGCGGATCAGCAGCTGTGGCGCATGCTGCTTTATCGCCTGATAGATAGCCGGCATTACCAGAACGCCCACCGAGGGAGAGGTGCCAATGGTGATAGTTCTTTGCTTGTCATAGCTGCCGGTAAGATCCAGCGCGCCCAGAATCGATTCCAGACCCTGGCTGATATACTCATGGAGGTGAGTGGCGTACGCGGTTGGCGTTACCCCCTGGCCTTTACGAATAAATAAAGGGTCGGGAAATATAGCGCGCAATTTTTGAATGGACTGGCTAATAGCGGAGGGCGTGAGATTAAGAATTTTCGCAGCATTAACGATACCTTTATGGACATATACCGCCTCAAAAATAGTCAATAAATTGAGATCAATATTACGTAAAGTCCGAAAAATTTGCGGCTTATCTTCGCCGCTGGTTTCATTCAGGCGTTTGGCTGGTAAATTAGTAGGCTCCACGCTCTTACTCCGTATCCATTCACAATATGAATGATAGTTGAATTTATTTAATATGCTTGCAGAGATTCGTAAAGTGTTCGGTATGTTTCCCTTAATTATCGAAAACAAGCAGTTGGGTGATTGTCACGCATGTTACAGGCTACCGTCGATGGTACTATTAAGGTTCTAATTAATATGTAGCGCTAATATATGGGCGACTCGAAAATATAGAATATGCGGTTTATTGTAAAGCGTAAATGCGGGAATTAAGCAGTGGCTCAGCAAATAAATGAGCCACTGTCGGAAGCAGGTTAAGCAGCAATATATTCGTGGGCAGGATTGTTAAGCAGCGCTAAAAAGTTCTTCAGAAGCACGGGCCGGATAACCTCAGGCGTGGCGCTTTCGACCCACTGGCACATTTGCGTCATCTCCATGCCGGCGTATCCGCAGGGGTTGATGCGCTGGAAGGGGGCGAGATCCATATTGATATTCAGCGCCAGGCCGTGGAACGAGCAGCCCTTTCGGATACGCAGGCCCAGCGAACAGATCTTCATTTCACCCACGTAGACGCCCGGCGCATCCGCGCGGGGGTGAGCGTCAATGCCGTACTCAGCGAGCGTGTTCACTACGGTTTGTTCCAGCAATGTCACCAGCTCGCGCACGCCCAGCTTTCTGCGTTTCAGGTTAAGCAAAACATACATAACCTGCTGTCCCGGACCGTGGTAGGTTACCTGTCCACCGCGATCGCTCTGGATCACCGGGATGTCGCCCGTCATCAGCAGATGTTCGGCTTTTCCTGCCTGGCCTTGCGTGAACACCGGCAGGTGTTCAACCAGCCAGATTTCATCAGGGGTGGCGTTATCGCGCGTATCGGTAAAGTCATGCATAGCCTGAGAGACAGGCTCGTAAGGCTGTAGCCCAAGATGGCGGACAAGAATTTTATCCTGGTACAAAAGGATGTCTCCGAAGACAGGGGAGAATAGGTAGCGGGGATTATATCACAGCGGGAAGAGGGGTTACCCGGCAAACCGGGCAACCGCAGAGGGACTACAGCACCATACGAACAATTTCGATGTTGCCAAGCTCTTCGTACAGCGTTTCAACCTGCTCAATGTGCGTGGCGGTGATGGTGATTGAGACCGAGTGGTAGTTACCTTTGCTGCTCGGTTTTACCGACGGAGAGTAGTCGCCCGGCGCATGGCGCTGTACCACTTCAACCACCTGATCAACCAGCTCAGGTTTCGCCAGACCCATCACTTTGTAAGTAAATGGAGTAGGGAATTCAAGCAGTTCGTTAAGTTTGGTTTTCATGTCAGCTCCGGCGTGTGTGTAAAAAATAATAACTCCCGCCACGGGGCGGGAGTTTTACTGATACGTAGTATATGGGGATCAAAATCACACTTTCAAGTGTTCAATTTTTAACCAAACCAGTGGTGGAACATCAGCTTAATGTAATCAATGATTTTGCCGAAGAAATTGCCTTCCGGGATTTCATCCAGCACCACCAGTGGACGCTGATCGATGGTTTTGCCATCCAGCTGGAAGTTGATGGTGCCAACGACCTGGTTTTTATGCAGCGGCGCGTGCAGCTCGGTGGTGTTCAGCACGTAGCTGGCTTTCAGATCCTTCATGCGGCCGCGTGGGATAGTCAGATAAAGATCTTTATCGACGCCCAGGGAGGCGCGGTCATTGTCGCCAAACCAGACGGGTTCTGAGGCAAACTCTTTACCGGCCTTCAGCGGATTCACGGTTTCGAAGAAGCGGAAGCCCCAGGTCAGCAGCTTTTTGCTTTCCGTTTCGCGTCCTTTAAAGGTGCGACCCCCCATCACGGCAGAGATCAGGCGCATCTGGCCTTCGGTCGCGGAAGCCACCAGGTTATAACCGGCTTTGTCGGTGTGGCCCGTTTTAATGCCGTCAACGTTCAGGCTGTTATCCCACAGCAGGCCGTTACGGTTAGTCTGACGGATGCCGTTAAAGGTGAACTCTTTCTCTTTGTAGATAGAGTACTCGTTCGGCACGTCACGGATCAGCGCCTGACCAATCAGCGCCATGTCACGCGCAGAGCTGTACTGGCCCTCTGCGTCCAGGCCGTGTACGGTCTGGAAGTGAGTATTTTTGAGGCCCAGCGCGGAGACGTAGCTGTTCATCAGACCGACAAACGCATCCTGGCTACCCGCCGCAAAATCGGCCATTGCCACGCAGGCGTCGTTACCGGATTGCAGGTTAATACCACGGATCAGCTGAGAGACCGGAACCTGCATGCCTGGCTTCAGGAACATCAGGGATGAACCTTTAAACACCGGGTTACCGGTTGCCCACGCGTCGTTACCAATAGTCACCAGGTCGGTTTCTTTGAATTTACCTGCCTTCATTGCCTGGCCGATAACGTAGCTGGTCATCATCTTGGTCAGGCTGGCCGGATCGCGACGGACATCGGCATTCTGTTCTGCCAGAACTTTGCCAGAGTTGTAGTCAATCAGGATGTAGGATTCCGCGTCGATCTGCGGAACGCCAGGGATCATGGTCTTGATGTTCAGGTCATCCGCGTGTGCTGCGGAGAGTGCAGCAGCGCAAAGGGCCGTGGTCAGCGCGATGCGCTGCACAAAACGAGCAGAAAAAGTGGTCTTCATGGTCAGAACTACGACATCCGTGATGGAATTAAAAAAAGTGCCTTACTATAGCAAAAGCTATACAGGCAGGCATCCGACTTTCATCATGAGAGTGTTAACGTCATTTACACAAACTGACATTTCGGATACCACCGATTAATTACTTCGCAACAGTGATAAACGACTGAAGTTGCGCCTCGCTCTGCAGGCGCTGCTGCAGTGACGCAGCCTGCGATTTACCGGCAAACGGACCCATCTGGATACGCCATACCGCACCGTTTTGCTCTACGCGGCCAGGCACGCCAAACTGCTGGCTTAAACGCTGCTGATACTGCTCTGCACGGGCTCGATCGCTGACGGCGCCCACCTGAACTACGTAGCTGCCGCTTGCCGCAGCGGGTGCAGCAGTTTGGGTAGCAGCAGGGGCGGTCACCGGAGCGGGTTGTGCTGCGGGGGCCGCAACGACGGGCGCGGGAGCGGGTTCATCTGATTCAATCACGCCAGAGGCTAACGTGGTGGGAGCGCCGAGAAAGCCGCTGCTTTTCACCGGAGCGCCTGTCGCATCGTCGCTTTGCAGCGTATCGTTGCTGATGGCGCGCACTTCGCCCTGCGGCTGAGCAGGCTCTGAAGGCGTTGACGCGCCTCCCATGCCGCCGCTCAGGTCCGGACGAGCGGGCAGGGCGTAGGTCTGTTTTGCAACGGTGGTACAGGCGGTACCCGGGCCGGACAGCGTACCGTCCTGCGCCACGATGATTGGGTCAATACGCACTTTGGTATTATTAGAGGTGTTGAGACGATCGGCCGCCGCGCGCGACAGAGAGATAACGCGGTCGTTACCGTAAGGGCCACGGTCGTTAATACGCACTACGATCATGCGACCATTCGCCAGGTTAGTGATGCGCGCGTAGCTTGGGATTGGCAGCGTCGGGTGTGCCGCCGTGATCTGCATCGGATCGAAGGTTTCACCTGACGCGGTCAGGTTGCTGCCTGGCTCAGCATCATAGATGGCGGCAAGACCGGCCTGGCTGAAACGGGCGGGATCCTGAACGATTTTGTAGCTATTGCCGTCGCGCTGATAGTCCTGATTCACGCTGGGGTTCAGCGGTTCATAAACGGGATCGGCACCGCTAATTTCAACAATCGGGCCGTTACAGACCGCAGGCTGCGGCGGCGCGACGGTTGCCTGTTGCTGACCATCATCACTTGTGCAGGCTGCAAGTAAACTTGCAGCGATGCAGATCCCCAGCCACTGCTTACGCATTGCGATCCCCTTATTTTTATACGCTTTTGGACAACATTTTCCTGTGGGTATGGATCGACATTACGATACCAAACCCGGCCATCAACACGATCAGTGCCGAGCCCCCGTAACTCACCAGCGGCAGCGGCACGCCTACAACCGGCAGAATACCACTCACCATACCAATATTTACGAAGACATAAACGAATAAAATTAACATTAATCCACCCGCCATTACCCGGCCAAAGGTGGTCTGCGCCCGTGCGGCAATATAGAGCCCGCGCATGATCAGCAGCAGGTACAGTCCAAGCAGAACCAGGATGCCAACCAGCCCTAACTCCTCAGCCAGAACGGCAAAGATAAAGTCAGTGTGGCGTTCCGGTAAGAATTCAAGCTGTGACTGCGTACCGTGCAGCCAGCCTTTTCCGCGCAGGCCGCCGGAGCCAATCGCAATTTTCGACTGAATAATATGATAGCCTGCACCCAGCGGATCGGTCTCTGGATCGAGCAGCATCATCACGCGCTGGCGCTGATAGTCATGCATCAGGAAGAACCAGAGAATAGGGATGAAGGCAGCCAGCAGGACGACCGCGATGCCGATCAAACGCCAGCTCAGGCCGGACAGGAACAGTACGAACAGACCGGAGAGGGCGATAAGAATCGAGGTGCCGAGGTCCGGCTGCGCGGCCACCAGCAGCGTTGGCAGGAAAATCAGCACCAGCGCAATGGCGGTATTTTTCAGCGACGGCGGACAGACGTCGCGGTTGATAAAGCGTGCAACCATCAACGGGACGGCGATTTTGGCAATTTCCGACGGCTGGAAGCGAACAATCCCCAGATCCAGCCAGCGTTGCGCGCCTTTGGATATGGCACCGAACGCATCGACTGCCACCAGCAAAATAATACAGAAAATATAGAGATAGGGCGCCCAGCCTTCATAGACGCGGGGCGGTATTTGCGCCATCACCACCATAATGACCAGGCCCATAGCGATCTGGCCGATTTTACGCTCCATCATGCCGATGTCCTGACCGCTGGCGCTCCAGATAACCAGAGCGCTGTAAACCAGCAGAGCCAGCAGGATCAGCAGCATGGCAGGGTCGATGTGGATCTTATCCCACAACGATTTTTTATTTGGATTATCCGTCATGATTATTGGTCCTCCGCCGCAGCGGCTGCCGGGTTTTCGGCTGGCAGTACGGTGTTGTTATCGCCCAGCATGATGTGGTCGAGGATTTGACGCATGATGGTCCCCACCGCCGGGCCTGCGCCGCCGTTTTCCAGAATCATCGCCACCGCAACCTGCGGGTTATCATAAGGGGCAAACGCTGTCATGAGCTTATGGTCACGCAGACGTTCGGCAATTTTGTGCGCGTTATAGGTTTCATTCGCTTTCAGACCAAAGACCTGTGCAGTACCCGATTTGGCCGCGATTTTGTACGGTGCGCCAGCGAAGTATTTGTGCGCCGTCCCGTTAGGGCGGTTGGCGACGCCGTACATTCCGTCTTTCGCGATTTCCCAGAAGCCTGAGTGGATATCGCCCACCGGCGGCTCGTGCGGCTGTATCCACGGCACTTTTTTGCCGTTTTCAACGGTACTTTGCAGCAGGTGCGGCACTTTCACCACGCCATCGTTAATAAGGATCATCATCGCCTTATTCATCTGCAACGGCGTTGCCGTCCAGTAGCCCTGGCCGATCCCTACCGGAATGGTGTCACCCTGATACCAGGGCTTTTTAAAGCGCTTCTGTTTCCATTCGCGGGTTGGCATATTGCCGGAGCGCTCTTCCGCGAGATCGATACCGGTGTAGTGCCCGTAGCCGAATTTGCTCATCCATTCAGAAAGACGGTCAATACCCATGTCGTAGGCGACCTGATAGAAGAAGGTATCCGCAGACTCTTCCAGCGATTTGGTTACGTTCAGATGGCCATGGCCCCATTTTTTCCAGTCGCGGTAGCGTTTTTCAGAGCCAGGCAGCTGCCACCAGCCCGGGTCAAACAGGCTGGTATTGCGGTTAATGACGCCCGCGCTCAGGGCAGAAACGGCGACATACGGTTTAACCGTTGAGGCCGGAGGATAAACCCCCTGCGTCGCGCGGTTCACCAGCGGGGTGTTTGGATCGTTGAGCAGGCCGGAGTAGTCCTTGCTGGAGATGCCGTCCACGAAGAGGTTCGGATCATAGCTTGGCATAGAAACCATCGACAGGATGCCGCCCGTTCTCGGGTCGGTCACGATAACGGCAGCACGGCTACCCGCCAGCAGCGTTTCGATATACTGCTGAAGCTTCAGGTCGATCGTCAGATAGACGTCATGCCCCGCCTGCGGCGGCACCTCTTTTAGCTGACGGATCACGCGGCCACGGTTGTTTACCTCAACTTCTTCATAGCCGGTCTGGCCGTGCAGAACATCTTCGTAATAGCGTTCGATCCCCAGCTTGCCAATGTCGTGCGTGGCGGCGTAGTTGGCCAGCTTGCCGTCTTTATCAAGGCGTTCGACGTCTTTATCGTTAATCTTGGAGACGTAGCCAATCACGTGCGTCAGCGCGGAGCCGTAAGGGTAGTATCGGCGCTTATAGCCTTTAACTTCCACCCCGGGGAAACGGTACTGGTTAACGGCAAAACGGGCGACCTGCACTTCCGTCAGGTTGGTTTTAACCGGAATCGAGGTGAAGCGGTGAGAACGTGCGCGCTCTTTTTTGAACGCGGCGATGTCGTCGTCATTGAGGTCAACGACGCTTCTCAGCGCGTTCAGCGTATCCTGCACGTTATCGACTTTCTCCGGCATCATCTCTATCTGGTAGATGGTGCGGTTTAGCGCCAGCGGGGTGCCGTTACGATCGTAGATAATGCCGCGGCTGGGCGCGATGGGCACCAGCTTGATACGGTTTTCGTTTGAGCGGGTCTGGTAATCGGTATAGCGGACAATTTGCAGATTGTAGAGGTTGGCGATCAGCACGCCGGTAAGCAGCAAAATCCCCGTAAAGGCGACCAGCGCCCGGCGCACAAACAGCGCGGACTCAGCCGTATAGTCGCGAAAAGAATTCTGTAGTTTCATCCGCTGCTTAAATTACCCTGGTCAGTCATTACTCGCGGTGATAAGGGTGGTTGGTAGTAATGCTCCATGCGCGATACAGACTTTCTGCCACGAGAACCCGCACAAGCGGGTGGGGCAGCGTCAGCGCAGAGAGTGACCAACTTTGTTCTGCTGCCGCTTTGCAGGCGGGAGATAACCCTTCCGGTCCGCCAATCAACAGGCTGACGTCACGGCCATCCTGTTTCCAGCGCTCCAGTTCGTGCGCCAGCTGCGGCGTATCCCAGGGCTTGCCCGGGATGTCGAGAGTCACGATGCGGTTTTTGCCTGCGGCAGCCAGCATCAGCTCTCCCTCTTTATCGAGAATACGTTTGATATCCGCGTTCTTGCCGCGCTTTCCTGCTGGGATCTCCACCAGTTCGAACGGCATATCTTTAGGAAAACGACGCAGATATTCAGTAAAACCGGTTTGTACCCAGTCAGGCATTTTGGTGCCGACGGCGACCAGCTGCAACTTCACGCATTAACCCCAGAGTTTTTCCAGCTCATACAGGCGACGGCTCTCTTCCTGCATGACGTGGACAATAACATCGCCGAGATCGACAACCACCCAGTCAGCGGTCGTTTCACCTTCAACGCCCAGCGGAAGCAGCCCTGCCGCGCGCGATTCCTGAACAACATGGTCAGCAATCGAAACAACGTGACGAGTTGAGGTACCGGTGCAGATGATCATGCAGTCGGTGATGCTGGATTTACCCTTAACGTCGATAGCGATGATGTCCTGACCTTTCAGGTCATCAATTTTGTCGATAACAAAATCCTGGAGTGCTTTACCCTGCAAGTTTTCCCCCTGGGTGAATGAGATTGTACAACTGTGAATTCGTGGTCAGACAGTATACCTGAACTGACGTCAGCCGCGGGACAAATGTCACCGCCCGGCTTTTGAAGGCGGGTATCATCCCACCCTCCGCCTGAGATTGCATCGCCATTTTTGTAAAACAATTTCTGTAAAGCAACGACTGGCGGGAAAGTCTGGCAGCGGAGGATATCAGTATGGCTTAGCCTGTCAAGGCAGGATAATCAATAACAGACAATTTCGCCGACGATGTTCAGGCCTCTGTATTTTTCTGATACAGCCCCTGTGCGTGGATATACGCCAGCACGGGTGGGGGCAGCAGATCGCTACAGTCTAAACCCTGCTGGAGCCGCTCGCGGATGAGCGTTGCGGAAATATCAAACCATGGCGTTTCAGCGAGATAAATTTTACCGGCGGGCAGCCTGTGCAGGTCTTCGATATTGTCCGTCAGGTGCGCGTCCAGCCACTGCTGATGCTGCGCTTCACGCATGGTCAGCGGATAGCCCGGACGGCGGCAGACCAGCAGATGGCTGTTTTCCAGAATGGTGTCGTACTGATACCAGCTGGGAAAGTTGAGCAGGGAATCCTGGCCGATAATAAACGCCAGCGGTTTCACTGGGCCCTGTTCAGCGCGCCATTCGCGCAGCGTCTGCGATGTCCAGGATGGCGTATCCCGGCGCAGCTCGCGCTCGTCAAGCGTAAAGAGGGGCTTATCGGCGATGGCCAGGGCGAGCATCGCTTTGCGCTGTGCGCTGGTCGCTTCTGGCTGAGGACGGTGCGGCGGAACGTTATTGGGCATGACGATCACCCGCTGCAAACCAATCAGATTCGCGAGGATTTCAACCGGCTTAAGATGCCCATAGTGCACCGGGTCGAAGGTTCCGCCATACATTGCCTGTAAAGATTGCATATCACCCTTCGATAAATACATCTGCCAGCGCCTTATGGCAGAGCAGCAAAGAAAGGCTTTCCAGCTCCGCCCAGACGGACTGGCCATAATCCTGCTTCAGCGTCAGCTCGGCGCGCATCAGAAGCTGTACGGCCTGACGCAGCTGCTCGTGGCTCAGGCGGTTTATCGCCTCCGTCGTCATCGCCCGGCGGTTTTGCCAGACGCGATGCTTGTCGAACAGCGTGCGCAATGGCACATGGGCGGACTGGCGCTTGAGGTTGTTCAGCAGCAGTAACTCACGCTGGAGCGTGCGGAGCAGGATGACCGGCTCACTCCCTTCGAGTCGCAGCTGTTGCAGAATATGCAGCGCTCGCTTGCTTTTCGCCGACAGCAGCGCGTCAACCCAGTGGAAGGGAGTAAAGTGCGCGGCATCGTTCACCGCCTGTTCGACGCGCGGCAGCGTCAGCTTTCCGTCAGGCCACAGCAGGGAGAGCCTGTCCAGGGCCTGCGCCAGCGCCAGAAGGTTGCCTTCATAGCAGTAGCAAAGAAGCTGATTGGCTGCATCATCCAGCTGCAGATTGTGCTGTTTCGCTCGCGCGGCAACCCATTTTGGCAGATGCGCCTGTTCTGGCGTCTGGCAGGTGACCAGCACCGCGTTAGTGGCGAGCTGGGTAAACCAGGCCGCATTCTCCTGCGTTTTGGTAAGCTTGTTGCCGCGCACGATCAGCAGCAGATCGCTATGTAGCAAACTCACCAGCATGGCCAGCTGTTCATTGATGGCGGCGTTAGGGCCGTTCTCCGGCAGCAGGATCTGAATAGTCTGGCGCGAAGCAAAGAGGCTCATGGCCTGACAAAGCGAGAAGACAGCGTTCCAGTCGGTGCTGTTATCAATCTGGAAAGTGTGGTGCTCGTCAAAGCCCTGCGCTGCGGCCGCATGGCGAACAGCATCAAGGCTTTCCTGAAGCAAGAGCGGATCGTTACCGAGTAGCAGATAGGCCGCGCGCAGCCCTTCGTTGAGCTGCGCGCGGAGTTGTTCAGGATACAACCTGATCATCAGTTACCCAGCGACGTTGGCATATCCGGCGTGCGGGCATCCGGTGTTTCGATAACGTCAGAGCCTGCCTTCGTCGACGCTGTGATAGTAGGCAGCTTACGGATCAGCTGATCCGCCGCCCTATCGTACATCTCCTTGATGATAATCTGCTGTTCGGCATCTTTTGCCAGCGCCGTTTGCGGGTTATCAAAGAACGAGCGGTAGACTTTGGTACTGATAGGATAAATGTCTTTACCCGGGATCAGGACCGCTGCGTTAACGGTCAGCACCATCTGATATTCCGCCGTTCGCCCGTCCTGGAAGATCGACGCCGTGTCTTTTGCCAGGGACGATGACAGGACGCGAAGCGAAGGCACATCCTGGCGCAGGGTTCCTTTCTCAATTAGCTCAACGTCGTTCAAACGCAGCTGATTACGGATAGCCCGGCTCAGCGGTCCGTTTGGATCGGACGAGTCGAAGATCATCGTTTTCATCTGAGGTGGCACTGCCGTAGTGTTGCGCAGGTGCCAGCCGCAGCCAGCGGTGACAAGCACCGCCAGAGATAAGAGTATTGTTGCCAGTTGTCGCACGTTTCCTCCCGCGCTTAGCCAACGACCAGATTCAGCAGTTTACCCGGTACGTAGATCGCTTTACGTACGGTAACGCCCTCAAGGTATTTCGCGACCAGATGCTCCTGGCCTGCGCGCTCGCGAACCTGTTCTTCGGTTGCGTCGACCGCGACGGTGATTTTACCGCGCACTTTACCGTTAACCTGCACCACAACCAGGGTGGTGTTTTCCACCATAGCGGATTCATCAGCCACCGGCCACGGCGCGTTGTCGATATCGCCTTCGCCCTTCAGCTCCTGCCACAGGGTGAAGCTGACGTGCGGAGTGAACGGGTTGAGCATGCGAACAACCGCCAGCAGCGCTTCACGCATTAATGCACGATCCTGCTCGCCGTCCTGCGGGGCTTTCGCCAGCTTGTTCATCAGTTCCATAATAGCCGCAATTGCGGTATTGAAGGTCTGACGACGACCAATATCATCGGTCACTTTCGCAATTGTTTTATGAACATCACGACGCAGCGCCTGCTGATCTTCCGTCAGAGCAGCCACGTTCAGCGCTGGTGCCTCACCCTGAGAGGTGTGCTCGTATACCAGTTTCCAGACGCGTTTCAGGAAGCGGTTTGCCCCTTCCACGCCGGATTCCTGCCATTCCAGCGTCATATCCGCCGGGGAGGCGAACATCATAAACAGACGCACGGTGTCGGCACCGTAACGCTCAACCATCACCTGCGGGTCAATACCGTTGTTTTTAGACTTGGACATCTTGCTCATGCCGGTATACACCAGTTCATGACCTTCAGCGTCCTTCGCCTTAACGATACGGCCTTTCTCGTCGCGCTCAACGATCGCATCAACCGGAGAAACCCAGTTGCGCTCGCCGTTTGCGCCAACATAGTAGAAGGCATCTGCCAGCACCATGCCCTGGCACAGCAGCTGTTTCGCTGGCTCGTCAGAGTTTACGAGTCCTGCATCACGCATCAGCTTGTGGAAGAAGCGGAAGTAGAGCAGGTGCATGATGGCGTGTTCAATACCACCGATGTAGATGTCTACCGGCAGCCAGTAGTTTGCCGCTTCGGAATCCAGCATGCCTTCCTTGTACTGCGGGCAGGTGTAGCGCGCGTAGTACCAGGAAGATTCCATAAAGGTGTCAAACGTGTCGGTTTCACGCAGCGCGGGCTGACCGTTAACGGTGGTTTTTGCCCATTCAGGATCGGCTTTGATCGGGCTGGTGATGCCGTCCATGACCACATCTTCCGGCAGGATCACCGGGAGCTGATCTTCTGGCGTTGGCATTACGGTGCCGTCTTCCAGGGTCACCATTGGAATTGGCGCACCCCAGTAACGCTGACGGGAAACGCCCCAGTCGCGCAGGCGATAGTTCACCTTACGCTCGCCGACGCCCAGCGAGGCCAGCTTGTCGGCGATAGCGTTGAAGCCCTCTTCGAAGCTCAGACCGCTAAATTCGCCAGAGTTGAACAGGGTGCCTTTTTCGGTCAGCGCCTGCTCAGACAGATCGGGTTCGGAACCGTCTGCGGCCAGGATAACGGCTTTGATCGGCAGGTTGTATTTGGTGGCGAACTCGTAGTCGCGCTGATCGTGACCCGGAACCGCCATTACCGCACCGGTACCGTACTCCATCAGAACGAAGTTTGCCGCCCAGACCGGGATCGCTTCGCCAGTCAGCGGGTGCTTAGCATAGAAGCCCGTCGCAACGCCTTTTTTCTCCATCGTCGCCATGTCCGCTTCGGCCACTTTGGTGTTGCGGCATTCGTCGATGAAGGCTGCCAGTTCCGGGTTGTTTTCTGCCGCTTTCTGCGCCAGCGGGTGACCGGCGGCAACTGCCAGATAGGTCGCACCCATGAAGGTGTCCGGACGGGTGGTGTAGACGGTCAGGGTCTGGTCGTAATTCTCGACGTTGAAGGTAATCTCCACGCCCTCGGAACGGCCGATCCAGTTGCGCTGCATGGTCTTAACGGTGTCAGGCCAGTGATCCAGCGTGTCCAGATCGTTCAGCAGCTCGTCAGCGTAAGCGGTGATTTTAATAAACCACTGCGGGATCTCTTTACGTTCAACTTTGGTGTCGCAGCGCCAGCAGCAGCCGTCGATAACCTGCTCGTTCGCCAGAACGGTCTGGTCGTTCGGGCACCAGTTAACGGCTGAGGTTTTCTTGTATACCAGGCCTTTTTTGTACAGCTCGGTGAAGAACTTCTGCTCCCAGCGGTAATATTCCGGCGTACAGGTCGCCAGTTCACGGCTCCAGTCATAGCCAAAGCCCAGCATTTTCAGCTGGTTTTTCATGTACGCGATGTTGTCGTACGTCCACGGCGCCGGTGCGGTGTTGTTTTTAACCGCCGCGCCTTCAGCAGGCAGGCCGAACGCATCCCAGCCGATAGGCTGCAGCACGTTTTTGCCCAGCATGCGCTGGTAGCGTGCAATCACGTCGCCGATGGTGTAGTTACGCACGTGGCCCATGTGTAGTCGACCAGAAGGATAGGGAAGCATCGACAGGCAGTAATACTTCTCTTTGCTCTCGTCTTCGGTTACTTCAAAGGTGCGCTTCTCGTCCCAGTGTTGCTGGACTTTTGATTCTATCTCTTCCGGGCGGTATTGCTCTTGCATGGCAGCCAGTGGTCCTGTGTTCAATACAGCTACAAATGTAGCCAATGGATGTGGTGATTCAGATCCGCATAGCATAGCCCAAACGTCCTCGTCAAAACAGCCTTTCGCACAAATGCGCTTTGCAGGAATTTACCGGGTCTGTGCTTCACCTGACAAAGCGGCGACGAAATAAGGTCTATTATTAGAAATAGTTACTTACCCGGGAGGCAAAATGATGAACAAGGTTGCTCAATTTTACCGCGAACTGGTGGCGACACTGACGGAACGGCTGCGTAACGGCGAGCGCGATATCGACGCGCTGGTTGAACAGGCCCGCGCGCGCGTGACGCAAACGGGTGAGTTAACGCGAACCGAAGTGGAAGAGGTGACGCGCGCCGTTCGCCGCGACCTGGAGGAGTTTGCGCGTAGCTACGAAGAGAGTCAGGACGAGATTGCCGACAGCGTCTTTATGCGGGTCATTAAGGAGAGCCTGTGGCAGGAGCTGGCGGATATTACCGATAAAACCCAGCTGGAGTGGCGCGAGGTGTTCCAGGATTTGAACCACCATGGCGTGTATCACAGCGGCGAAGTCGTGGGGCTGGGAAACCTGGTCTGTGAGAAGTGCCATCACCATATTGCCGTTTATACGCCGGAGGTGCTGTCCCTCTGTCCGAAGTGCGGGCACGATCAGTTCCAGCGTCGGCCGTTTGAGCCCTAGGTAAAAGCAAAACGGCAATCACGTTGCCGTTTTTAGTGTTTGCACCCTCTCCCTGTGGGAGAGGGCCGGGGTGAGGGCATCAGGCCGCAAAAGGTAAAAGCAAAACGGCAACCACGTTACCGTTTTTAGTGTTTGCTCCCTCTCCCCGTGGGAGAGGGTTGGGGTGAGGGCATCAGGCCGCAGAATAGTAAGCCAGCCTTTCCGCCAGCAGATCCACAAACGCTTGCCTATCGATATCCACCATTACCGTCGTATTCGGCTGATTTCCCTTCAGCGAGTAATAGTCCACCACCGTCATCCCCTGGGTATATTTCCCCTGTGTTTCCACGCCAACCCAACGCTCGACTGTCGTAAACATTTCCGGCTTCAGCAGCCAGGCAATGGTGCACGGATCGTGCAGCGGCGCGCCCTGGAAGCCCCATTTCTCCGCTTTGTGATACTCCATAAAGAAATCGAGCAGCTCTGCGACCGTGGTGGCGACCGGGTTATCTATGGCACGGAAACGCTCAATATCGTCCGCCATAATCTGTGCCCGATGCGTCACATCCAGCCCCGCCATCACAATCGGCAGGCCCGACTGGAAGACGATTTCCGCCGCTTCCGGGTCAACATAGATGTTGAACTCCGCCGCTGGCGTCCAGTTTCCCAGCCCCATCGCGCCGCCCATGATGACGATTCTGGCGATTTTGCCGTGCAGTTCAGGATGGCTGTTGAGCAGCAGGGCCACGTTCGTCTGCGGGCCGGTGGCGACCAGCGTTACGGGCTCGGCGCTTTCACGCAGCACCTTTGCCATCAGCTCCACGGCGGTGCAGTGTTGTGGCGTAAAGCCCGGCTCCGGCAGCACCGGGCCATCCAGGCCACTCTCCCCGTGAACGTTGTCCGCAATGATGAGATCGCGCATCAGCGGCTTAACAGCGCCGCCGGCGACAGGGATATCGGTACGTTTCAACAGCGTCAGCATGCGCAGCACGTTGCGCAGGGTTTTATCCGGCGTCTGGTTCCCGGCGGACGAGGTGACGGCTTTGACTTCAAGTTCAGGGGAGGCAAGAGCGAGGACGAGTGCAATCGCGTCATCATGACCCGGATCGCAGTCGAGAATAATAGGCTGTGCCATGGCGTTCTCCGTACGTAGCGTTATTTTGTGACAAGGTTAACGCTGCCCCGTGACGCCGACGAGAACAAGAACGTGAAAGCGTGAGGCAGTGCGCAATCCGCGGATTGCGCACTGAGAGGATTAATGCAGGATTTTGGCGAGGAAGTCTTTCGCGCGTTCTGATTTCGGATTAGCGAAGAACTCCTCTTTCGGCGAGTCCTCCACGATTTTCCCTTCGTCCATAAAGATCACGCGGTTAGCCACTTTACGGGCAAAGCCCATCTCGTGGGTCACCACCATCATGGTCATCCCTTCGTGCGCCAGCTCCACCATCACGTCCAGCACTTCGTTGATCATCTCAGGATCGAGCGCGGAGGTAGGTTCATCGAACAGCATTGCCACCGGATCCATGCACAGCGCGCGCGCGATAGCCACGCGCTGCTGCTGGCCGCCGGAAAGCTGAGCCGGGAATTTATCCGCGTGCGCAGAAAGGCCAACGCGTTCCAGCAGTTTCAGCCCCTTTTCTCGGGCCGCCTTTTTATCGCGCTTCAGCACTTTTACCTGCGCCAGCGTCAGGTTCTCAATGATGGAAAGGTGCGGGAACAGCTCAAAATGCTGGAACACCATCCCAACGTGGGAGCGAAGCTGGGCAAGGTTGGTTTTCCTGTCATTAACTTTGGTGCCGTTAACGACAATTTCGCCCTGCTGTACGGGTTCCAGACCGTTAACGGTTTTGATCAGCGTGGACTTACCGGAACCGGACGGACCGCATACGACCACCACATCGCCTTTTTTTACTTCCGTTGAGCAGTCGGTCAGCACCTGAAAGTGCCCATACCATTTAGAAACATTTTTCAGGGAAATCATTATACCGTCCTTTTCTTCAGCCAGCTGACCAACAGCGATGCGCTTAAACTAATCACAAAATAGACCCCGCCCGCGAAGAGGATCATCTCAACCTGCGTTCCGTCACGTTCGCCAATGGTGGAGGCGGTACGGAAGAAGTCTGCCAGGCTCAGCACGTAAACCAGAGAGGTATCCTGGAACAGTACGATGCCCTGCGTCAGCAGCAGCGGAACCATGGCGCGGAACGCCTGCGGCAGAATAATGAGCTTCATGGACTGCCAGTGCGTCATCCCGAGCGCCAGCGCAGCGCTCGACTGCCCGCGCGAGATGCTCTGAATACCCGCACGAATGATCTCGGAGTAGTAGGCGGCTTCAAACATGGAAAACGCCACCATGGCGGAGATCAGGCGGATGTCGGTTTTAGGCGACAGCCCCAGCACGTTCTGTAAAAATCCGGGAACGATCAGGTAAAACCACAGCAGCACCATCACCAGCGGGATAGAGCGGAACACGTTAACGTAAGCCGTGGCAAACCAGGCGAACGGCTTAAAGCTCGACAGGCGCATCACCGCCAGCAGGGTGCCCCAGACAATACCCACGATAACCGCAATGACGGTGATCTTTAAGGTGATTGCCAGCCCGTCCAGCAGATAGGGCATGGAGGGAACAATAGAACTCCAGTCAAATTCGTACATTATTTGCCCCCCAGGTTGCCCGGCAGGCGTACTTTGCGTTCAACCAGGTTCATCACCAGCATGATGAAAGCGTTAATCAGAACATACGCGAGCGTAATCGCCGTAAAGGATTCCCACGCGTGAGCGGAGTAGTCCAGCAGCTTGCCCGCCTGTGCCGCCATATCGACCAGGCCAATGGTCGAGGCGATGGCCGAGTTTTTCACCAGGTTCATCATCTCAGAGGTCATTGGCGGAACGATGACGCGGTAGGCGTTAGGCAGGAGAACGTAACGGTAGGCTTGTGGCAGGGTCAGCCCCATCGCCAGCGCCGCATTCTTTTGTCCGCGAGGCAGCGACTGAATGGCGGCACGCACCTGCTCGCAGACGCGCGCGGCGGTGAACAGCCCCAGACACAGCATGGAGGAGACAAAGAATTGTACGTTAGGATCCAGTTCCGCCTTGAACCACATGCCGAGATCTTCCGGCAGCAGTTCCGGGATCACCAGATACCAGGTAAAGAACTGCACGATCAGCGGAACGTTACGGAACAGTTCCACATACAGCGTGCCAATCGAAGAGAGAAAACGGTTAGGTACGGTACGCAGAATGCCGAACAGCGAACCGACAAAAAACGCGATGATCCACGCCGTTATCGATAACGCAACGGTAACCTGAAAGCCGCTCCACAGCCAGCCAAGATAGGTGGTGTTGCCGAACGGGGCCTGTTGCAGGAAGATGCCCCAGTTCCAGTCAATTGACATAGTAAACTCCAGAAAAAAGAGGGTAGCAGCGCTACCCTCGAAGATTGGTGAGAAGCTCAATTTTTGCGCTGAGTGGGGAACGACCACTCAACGTATAGTCTGTCCATGCTTCCCGACAATCGAGAGGGCAGGAGATCCCGCCCCTGTCGTTCTAATTAGTTAAGAGCTTTGTCGTTTGGTGATTTGAACAGCGCCTTCATGTCGTCAGACAGTTCAAAGTTCATGTTCAGGTTTTTTGGTGGAATCGGGTTTTTGAACCACTTGTCGAACCATTTGGCTGCTTCGCCAGAGGTTTGCGCCTGAGCGATGGTGTCGTCGATCAGTTTCTTGAAGTCCGCGTCGCCTTTACGCAGCATACAGCCGTACGCTTCTTTCGACTGCGCGGTACCTACGATCTCCCAGTTGTCTGGTTTTTTCGCCTTCGCGCGCTCGCCCGCCAGCAGCGCGTCATCCATCATAAACGCGACGGCACGGCCGCTTTCCAGCGTACGGAAGGAGTCGCCATGGTCTTTCGCGCTGATGATGCGCATGTCCATTTTCTTCTCGTCGTTCAGCTTGTGCAGCAGCACTTCGGACGTGGTACCGGAGGTCACGACAACCGCTTTGCCTTTCAGGTCAGCGAAGTCTTTGATGTCGCCGCCTTTTTTGGTCAGCAGGCGGGTGCCCACAACGAAAATGGTGTCGGAGAAGGCAGCCTGCTTCTGGCGCTCAAGGTTGTTGGTGGTGGAGCCACACTCGAAATCAAATGTGCCGTTTTGCAGCAGGGGAATACGGTTCTGTGAAGTGATGGGGATCAGCTTCACCTGCAGGTCAGGTTTGTTCAGCTTTTTCTTCACAGCTTCAACGATGGCGTTGGAGTAGTCCTGTGAATAGCCCACGACTTTTTGCGTGTTGTCGTAGTAAGAGAACGGGACAGAAGATTCACGGTGGCCGACCACGATCACGCCGTTTTTGGCAATCTTGTCGAGGGTGCTTCCTGCTGCCGGAGCGTCTTCAGCGTGAACGACGCCCGCGGACATTCCCATAACCAGCATTGCTGTGGCCAGTTTACGTAATTGCATACCCAACTCCTTTCTTATCAGCGCCAGTGACGCTTTGATACCCATTGTGATGTTGTTATATCTCGCGCAATGCGAGTGCAGTGTTATGCAAGCTTGTTAACATTTAGTCTGGCTTAATGTAAAGATTTTGCTGCGTTATTGTTTATTTTTGCGAAGCGCGCCGCACCATTCAGAGGCAATAATCTCTCGTTGCACCGTTTCGGTGCTACCGACGATCTACGCTGGTGCGACAAGGTTGCACGTTAAGCCAAACTGCGTTTGCGCGAATAAATAAAGCAATAGGCGTGCCAGAATTGACCCTCACCCTGACCCTCTCCCTGGAAGGGAGAGGGGAAAAGGCGGTGCTGGATGGTGAAACTGTGCGTGGACTGTTCCCTCTCCCAGGGGGAGAGGGCTAGGGTGAGGGGTTATTTACGACGCTGACGCAGGCTCATCAGCACCGCGGCAAAACCGAACAGCGCGGTCAGGATCCACAGTGGCCAGTTGCCGGTACGGGCGTACGGCGTCAGGCCCGTGGCAGGCGTGACCTTAGTGGTCAGCACTTCACGGGTGAACTGCGGGATCATGGCCTGGATTTCGCCCTGCGGGCCAATCACGGCGGTGATGCCGTTATTGGTGCTGCGCAGCAGCGGACGCGCCAGCTCCAGGGAACGCATTCGCGCCATCTGGAAATGCTGCCACGGGCCAATCGACTTGCCGAACCACGCATCGTTCGAGATGGTCAGCAGGTAGTCGGTATCCGGGCGGAAGTTATCGCGCACCTGCTCGCCGAGGATAATCTCGTAGCAAATGGCGGCCGTCAGGGCAAAATCGTGCGCGTGCAGCTGCGGCTGAACGTAAGGGCCACGGCTGAACGAGGACATCGGCAGATCGAAGAACGGTGCCAGCGGGCGCAGTATCGACTCCAGCGGAACAAACTCGCCAAACGGTACAAGGTGGTTCTTGTTGTAGCGATTGGTGGAGGTATAGCTGTATTCGCTGTCCTTACCGAGGGTGATGATGGTGTTGTAGGTGTCGTAGCGGTTCTGCTGGTTCAGACGCGCGTCCACGATGCCGGTAATCAGGGTGCTGCCGCGAGCGCGCAGCAAATCGTCCATCATCTTCAGGAAGGGCTGCTGGTTGATCTCCAGGTCAGGGATCGCGGACTCGGGCCAGATGATGAGCTGCGATTTGCCCATCACCTGTTCGGTGGCTTTAGCGTAGATTTTCAGCGTGTTCAGCAGCTGATTCTCGTCCCATTTCATTGACTGCGGGATATCGCCCTGCACCAGAGAAACCTGCGTGGCGCGGGCGGGCTCCAGCGTGAACCACTGGATATAACGCAGCGGGAAGGGCAGGGCAAAGAGGATCAGCCCGGCTGCCAGCGGTTTCCAGCTGCGCGTAGCCAGCGCCAGCACCAGCAGGCCGCTGACCACCATCAGCAGAAAGTTAATCGCCTCCACGCCCATGACCGGGGCCAGGCCTTTCAGCGGGCCGTCTATCTGGCTGTAGCCGAACTGTAGCCACGGGAAGCCGGTGAGTACCCAGCCGCGCAGAAACTCAGTGATTTGCCAGACAACGGGAGCGGCTATCGCCACGCGCAGCCAGGTCGTTTTTGGCCACAGCCGGGACAGGATCCCCGCGAACAGGCCGGTGTAGAGCGAGAGATACGCGGCGAGCAGCACAACCAGGAAGACGTTAACCGGCCCCGGCATGCCGCCAAACTGCGCGATACTGACGTAGACCCAGTTAATACCAGAGCCAAACAGCCCCAGGCCCCAGAAGTAGCCGATGGCGGCGGCCTGTACCGGACGACGGTTCAGGGTCAGACCCTGTAGCCCCATCAGCGAGAGAAGGGCGGCCGGCCAGATATCGTAAGGAGAAAAAGCCAGCGTACCGCTGGCTCCGAGTAACAGCGCCAGCAGCAAACGGACGCGCTGGCGTTCAAATAATGGGGCAAATGCCATTTACATTAATCTTCCAGTTTTGGCACCGGTGAGTCGTCCGGCATTCTGACGTGGACCTGAATAATACGTCGGCTGTCGGCCATGGCGACCTTAAACTGGTAACCATCGATGTCAACGGTTTCACCGCGGGCCGGAAGATGGCCGAAGGCCTGCATCACCAGACCACCAATGGTGTCCACCTCTTCATCGCTGAAGCTGGTGCCAAAGGTGTCGTTGAAGTCCTCAATAGAGGCCAGCGCGCGAACGGTCCAGGTGTGGCGGCTCAGCTGACGGAAGTCGATATCCTCTTCTTCGTCATACTCGTCCTCGATTTCGCCAACGATCAGCTCAAGGATGTCTTCAATCGTGACCAGACCGGAAACGCCACCAAATTCATCAATCACAATCGCCATGTGGTAGCGCTGGGAGCGGAACTCCTTCAGCATCCGATCCACACGTTTACTTTCCGGCACAACCACCGCCGGGCGTAACACTTTTTCCATACTGAAGGCTTCGGCATCGCTGCGCATAAACGGCAGCAGATCTTTCGCCATCAAAACCCCTTCAATGTGATCTTTGTCTTCGCTGATGACCGGGAAGCGCGAGTGGGCCGATTCGATGATCACATCGAGGCACTCGTCCAGCGTCTGGTTGCGTTTCAGGGTAATCATCTGCGAGCGGGGGATCATGATGTCGCGGACGCGCTGGTCGGCGATGTCCATGACCCCTTCGAGCATTTCGCGCGTATCTTCGTCGATAAGGTCGTTTTGCCCGGAATCACGAATCAGCTCCAGCAGTTCATCACGGTTTTTCGGTTCGCCGTGGAAAAGCTGGTTCAGAATGAGGGAGAAAAATCCCTTTTTAGTGGTTGTCGTGTCGCTACTGTGTGAATTGTCGTCGCTCATGGCGTTTGTAAAGGGTTCTCTTGTTAGTTCAACGTTAACCGCCGCGCTCTATCCCTGCGCGGCGGCATGGTAGTCAGTGACTGACTATTCTTTCTCGGCAATGTACGGATCCTCATAGCCCAGAGCAAGCATTATCTCTGTCTCAAGGGATTCCATCTCTTCCGCTTCGTCATCTTCAATATGGTCGTAACCCAGAAGATGCAGGCTACCGTGCACGACCATGTGTGCCCAGTGCGCCTCCAGCGGCTTTTGCTGCTCTTTGGCTTCCTGCTCAACCACCTGACGGCAGATGATCAGATCGCCCAGCAATGGCATCTCGATGCCCGGGGGAGCTTCGAACGGGAAAGAGAGCACGTTGGTCGGTTTATCTTTCCCGCGATAGGTCAGGTTAAGCTCGTGGCTTTCCGCTTCATCCACCAGGCGAATCGTGACTTCTGATTCTTCCTGAAACTGGGGGATAACGGCATCCAGCCATTTCTGAAACTGTGCCTCTTCCGGCATGCCGGAATTATCTTCACAGGCCAGCTGTAAATCGAGGATCACCTGACTCATTTCTGTTCATGCTCCTGCGCTTCGCGCTTACGTTCTGCGGCCAGCTCGGCCCTGCGCTTCTGATCGGCCTCTTCCCAGGCCTCATAAGCGTTAACGATACGCGCGACCACCGGGTGGCGTACCACGTCTTCGCTGTGGAAGAAGTTAAAGCTGATTTCGTCCACCTCGGCCAGCACTTCGATGGCATGACGCAAACCCGATTTGGTGCTGCGCGGCAGGTCAATCTGGGTGACGTCACCGGTAATAACCGCTTTCGAGTTAAAGCCAATACGCGTCAGGAACATCTTCATCTGTTCGATGGTGGTGTTCTGGCTTTCATCCAGAATGATGAACGCATCGTTAAGCGTACGGCCACGCATGTAGGCCAGCGGGGCGACTTCAATCACGTTACGTTCGATGAGCTTCTCAACTTTCTCGAAGCCCAGCATTTCGAACAGCGCGTCGTACAGCGGGCGCAGGTAAGGATCCACCTTCTGGCTTAAGTCGCCCGGCAGGAAGCCGAGTTTCTCACCGGCTTCTACAGCAGGACGGGTCAGCAGGATACGGCGGATCTCCTGACGCTCCAGCGCATCTACCGCAGCGGCAACCGCCAGATAGGTTTTACCCGTACCCGCCGGGCCCACTCCGAAGGTGATGTCATGGTCGAGAATGTTGGCGATGTACTGCGCCTGGTTTGGGGTACGAGGCTTAATCACGCCGCGCTTGGTTTTGATATTGATGGCCTTACCGTAGTCCGGCACGCTTTCTGCGCTCTGCTCGAGCACGCGCGCCTCTTTAATGGCAAGGTGAATCTGTTCAGGTTCAATATCCTGAATTTCGCCACGCATCGGGGCGGTATCAACATACAGGCTGCGCAGAATATCCGCCGCGGCGTTGACGCAGATAGGGCGTCCGGTGAGTTTGAAATGGTTATCGCGACGATTGATTTCGATACCCAGACGTCGCTCAAGTTGCTTGATGTTGTCATCAAACGGCCCGCACAGGCTCAGCAGGCGAGCGTTGTCTGCGGGCGTTAGGGTAATTTCACGCGTATCTATGTTCAAACTGTTCCTCTTTGATTGGTTAACTGACCTGAGGCCACACGGCGTAATAAAATGGTCATTACCGAAATTATTCACGCCATAGAATAAAGGCGCAAGCGTTGCGGTAGATATTGGGGGTGCTGAGAGGAAATACAAGGCCTGCCGGACAGGCAGGCCAGAAGGATTATGGCTGGTAAATGCCTACGCCAGAATCGTTGACTTTGCGGGTGCGAGAGATAACGGATTCCGGGGTCTCAGCAATGCGCAGACCCATTTCGTCTTCGGTACGCACCAGCTTCGCGCGCAGCGAGTTGGTGAGCACGTCGACAATTTCCACGTCCACAAATTTGCCGATCATGTCCGGGGTGCCTTCAAAGTTCACCACGCGGTTGTTCTCGGTACGACCGGACAGCTCCATAATGCTCTTACGGGAGGTACCTTCCACCAGAATACGCTGGACGGTCCCGAGCATGCGACGGCTCCAGGCGTTGGCCTGCTGGTTGATACGCTCCTGCAGAATATACAGACGCTGCTTTTTCTCTTCTTCCGGCACATCGTCAACCATATCGGCCGCCGGGGTTCCGGGACGCGGGGAGAAGATGAAGCTGTAGCTGACGTCAAAATTGACTTCGCCGATGAGCTTCATGGTGCGCTCGAAGTCTTCAGCGGTTTCGCCTGGGAAACCAACGATGAAGTCGGAGCTGATCTGGATATCCGGACGCGCTTCGCGCAGCTTACGGATGGTGGATTTGTATTCCAGCACCGTATGTGGACGCCCCATCAGGTTCAGCACGCGGTCAGAGCCGCACTGAATCGGCAGGTGCAGGAAGCTCACCAGCTCCGGCGTATCGCGGTAAACATCGATGATGTCGTCGGTAAACTCCATCGGATGGCTGGTGGTAAAGCGAATACGGTCGATGCCGTCAATCGCGGCCACCAGGCGCAGCAGTTCTGCAAAGCTGCCCGTGGTACCGTCGTAGTTTTCACCGCGCCAGGCGTTCACGTTCTGGCCCAGCAGGTTTACTTCACGCACGCCCTGCGCGGCAAGCTGCGCGATTTCGAACAGAATATCGTCTGCCGGGCGGCTGACCTCTTCACCGCGGGTATAAGGCACCACGCAGTAAGTACAGTATTTATTGCAGCCTTCCATGATGGAGACGAATGCGGTCGGGCCATCGGCACGCGGCTCCGGCAGACGGTCAAACTTCTCGATCTCAGGGAAGCTTACGTCCACTACCGGGCTACGATTGCCGCGAACCTGATTAATCATCTCTGGCAGGCGGTGCAGGGTCTGAGGGCCAAAGACGATATCCACATAGGGTGCTCGCTGGCGGATCAGCTTACCTTCCTGCGATGCAACGCAGCCCCCAACGCCAATGATCAGGTCCGGATTTTTCCGCTTAAGCAGTTTCCAGCGGCCTAACACATGAAAGACTTTCTCCTGCGCTTTTTCACGAATTGAACAGGTGTTCAGCAGCAGCACATCGGCTTCTTTCACATTTTCAGTCAGCTGGTATCCGTGGGTGGTATCCAGCAGATCGGCCATCTTGGATGAATCGTATTCGTTCATCTGACAGCCCCAGGTTTTTATATGGAGTTTTTTAGTCATCGACTTGCTCAGCTCAGGATTGCAAGCCGCGTATTGTAATGCTTTGGTGCGGTTGTGACCAGTATGAAGGTTGTCAACCTCAGGACCGCAAAAATCCGGTAAACTTAAGGCATTCTCCAATAAGGAATAGTGACCATGACACTCCAACACACCGAAGTTGCCGTCGTCGGCGGCGGTATGGTCGGCGGCGCGCTGGCGCTGGGGCTGGCGCAGCAGGGATTTGACGTAACCGTTATTGAACAGGCTGCTCCGCCGGCATTCGATCCCGCCAGCAAGCCGGACGTGCGCATATCCGCCATTAGCGCGGCGTCCGTTGATTTGCTTCGCGGGCTGGGCGTCTGGGAGGCGGTGCTGGCGATGCGCGCGCACCCCTATAGCCGTCTTGAAACCTGGGAGTGGGAAAATGCTCACGTGTCGTTTGATGCCGCCGAGCTGAAGCTGCCGCGCCTGGGCTATATGGTAGAAAACAACGTCTTGCAGCTCGCGCTCTGGCAGGCGCTGGAGGCGCACCCGAAGGTGACGCTGCGCGTTCCGGCCTCGCTGAAAGCCCTTCATCGGCATGACGGCGACTATCTTCTTACGCTGGACAACGACGACGAGCTCGCCGTGAAGCTGGTGGTGGGGGCGGATGGTGCAAATTCGCAGGTCAGGCAGATGGCGGGTATAGGCATCCATGCCTGGCAGTATCATCAGTCCTGCATGCTGATCACCGTCCAGTGCGAGACCGCGCCGGGCGAAAGCACCTGGCAGCATTTTACGCCGAACGGTCCGCATGCGTTCTTGCCGCTGTTTGATAACTGGGCGTCGCTGGTGTGGTACGACAAGCCGGCGCGTATTCGTCAGTTACAGGGGCTGAGTATGGAACAATTACAGCGCGAGATTATGCTGCACTTCCCGGAACGCCTTGGGCATGTCACGCCGGTTGCTGCGGGCGCATTCCCGCTGATGCGACGCCATGCGTTGCAGTATGCCCGTGAAGGGCTGGCCCTGGTGGGGGACGCGGCGCACACCATCCATCCGCTGGCAGGCCAGGGAGTCAACCTGGGATACCGTGACGTCGACGCGCTACTGGATGTGGCAGGTAACGCCCGCGCCCACGCGGAATCGTGGGCCAGCCATCAGGTGCTGAAGCGCTACCAGACGCGCCGTATGGCGGATAACTTCATTATGCAGTCGGGGATGGATCTGTTCTATGCCGGGTTCAGCAATGACGTTGGTCCGGTGCGTATATTGCGAAATATTGGATTGATGGCGGCGGAACGCGCCGGTGGCCTGAAGCGTCAGGCTCTGAAATACGCCCTCGGACTCTAATCTTTGCTCCGACTATTCCCTCGCCCCTCCGGGGAGAGGGTTAGGGTGAGGGGCCCAGACCGCACTGACGACAAAAACAAAAAAGCCCGCAGAGCGGGCTTGTTTGTTTTAAGTGGCTGGGGTGCAGGGATTCGAACCCCGGAATGCTGGTATCAGAAACCAGAGCCTTACCGCTTGGCGACACCCCAATTGCGTTAAACGTACTGCTTAACGACTTTAAAGTGGCTGGGGTACGAGGATTCGAACCTCGGAATGCCGGAATCAGAATCCGGTGCCTTACCGCTTGGCGATACCCCAACAATGTTCAGTTTACCGAATAGTATTCGATAACGTAAATATGGTGGCTACGACGGGATTCGAACCTGTGACCCCATCATTATGAGTGATGTGCTCTAACCAACTGAGCTACGTAGCCAGTACTGCAATCTTCGATGGCTGGGGTACCTGGATTCGAACCAGGGAATGCCGGTATCAAAAACCGGTGCCTTACCGCTTGGCGATACCCCATCCGTGCAACGCTTACCTGGGAATGGTGCGGGAGGCGAGACTTGAACTCGCACACCTTGCGGCGCCAGAACCTAAATCTGGTGCGTCTACCAATTTCGCCACTCCCGCAAAAAAGATGGTGGCTACGACGGGATTCGAACCTGTGACCCCATCATTATGAGTGATGTGCTCTAACCAACTGAGCTACGTAGCCAT
>NZ_JADBRP010000009.1:185847-248587 GCF_014930695.1 Enterobacter cloacae complex sp. P40C2
TGGCTACGACGGGATTCGAACCTGTGACCCCATCATTATGAGTGATGTGCTCTAACCAACTGAGCTACGTAGCCATCTTTTTTTCGCGTTACCTTATCGGCGTTGCGGGGCGCATTATGCGTATAGACCCTTGCAGCGTCAACACCTTTTTCAATGAAAATAGCCGGAATGTGACTGTTTGGTTAGGTTGCGAACAGCGAGGCCGAATATTCGACAATTATTGGTTATTAATCGATTTTATGCGGTGAAAAGTGAGGCAAAAAAAATCAGGCCCCGGAGGGCCTGATGACAATCTGAACGTTATTTATAGGCAGACTGGTGTACGCCTACCGCCCGTCCTGACGGATCGTTCATGGCCTTGAAAGATTCATCCCATTCAATGGCTTTGGCTGACGAGCAGGCGACAGATGGACCACCCGGAACGCACTCGGCTGCGCTTGGCACCGGGAACAGTTCTTCAAAGATTTCACGGTACAGATACGCCTCTTTCGAGCCCGGCGTGTTGTACGGGAAGCGGAAGCTCGCGGTTTCCAGCTGTTGGTCAGAAACCTGTTTCGCCGCCACCTCCTTCAGGGTGTCGATCCAGCTGTAGCCTACGCCATCGGAGAACTGCTCTTTCTGACGCCACGCCACGCTTGCCGGCAGGTAGGATTCAAAACATTCGCGCAGGATATGTTTTTCCATTTTGCCGTTGCCGCACATTTTGTCCTGCGGGTTGATGCGCATCGCCACGTCGAGGAATTTCTTATCCAGGAACGGCACGCGGGCTTCCACACCCCAGGCGGACATCGCTTTGTTGGCGCGAGCGCAGTCGAACATGTGCAGCGCCTGAAGCTTGCGCACGGTCTCTTCATGCAGCTCTTTGGCGTTCGGCGCTTTGTGGAAGTAGAGGTAGCCGCCGAACACTTCGTCTGAACCCTCGCCGGAGAGCACCATCTTGATACCCATCGCTTTGATCTTACGCGACATCAAATACATCGGCGTGGAGGCGCGGATGGTGGTCACATCATACGTTTCAATGTGGTAGATCACATCGCGAATCGCATCCAGGCCTTCCTGCACGGTGAAGTGAATTTCATGGTGCACGGTGCCGAGGTGGTTCGCCACCTCCTGCGCGGCTTTCAGGTCAGGCGCACCTTCCAGGCCTACGGCAAAGGAGTGTAGCTGCGGCCACCAGGCTTCAGAGCGCTCCTGATCTTCCACGCGGCGCGCGGCGAATTTCTTGGTGATGGCGGAGATCACGGAGGAGTCCAGCCCGCCGGAGAGCAGCACGCCGTACGGCACGTCTGACATCAGGTGGCTCTTAACGGAATCTTCAAGCGCCTGGCGCAGTTCGGCTTTATTCGTCACGTTGTCTTTTACCGCGTCGTAGTCAAACCAGTCGCGCTGGTAGTACTGACGGATTTCGCCATCTTTGCTCCACAGGTAGCTGCCTGCCGGGAACTCTTTAATGGTGCGGCAAACCGGCACCAGCGCTTTCATCTCTGACGCGACATAGAAGTTGCCGTGCTCGTCGTGGCCCATGTACAGCGGAATGATACCAATGTGGTCGCGGCCAATCAGGTAAGCGTCTTTTTCGCTGTCGTACAGGGCGAAGGCAAACATGCCCTGCAGGTCGTCGAGGAATTCCGGGCCTTTCTCCTGATACAGCGCCAGGATCACTTCACAGTCAGAGCCGGTCTGAAAGGCGTAGCGGTCGCCATACTCGGCGCGCAGGGCCTGATGGTTGTAGATTTCACCGTTCACAGCCAGCGCGTGCGTTTTTTTCTCGTTATACAGCGGCTGTGCACCGGCGTTGACGTCAACAATGGAAAGACGTTCGTGAGCCAGAATCGCTTTATCGCTGGCATAAACGCCGGACCAGTCCGGACCGCGATGGCGCATCAGACGGGACAGCTCAAGTGCTTTTTTACGCAGTTCGCCCGCGTCAGTTTTAATATCCAGTACGCCAAAAATAGAACACATAACCTTCTCCGTTAACCCTGTTGCGTTGTGATGTTGCTTGCTAATGAAAATGCCGCAAAAGGGGGAGAGGGCGCAAGCGTTTTACGGGTGAATACGCAAAAAGTGCAATGACGATTGCGGAATCTTAAAAAATGAGTATGTTTTGCGCGGTTTTATTGAGGATTGTTCAATGGAAGGTGCTTTTTGTTAGATTTGACGGTGTTTTTTGGCTACAGAAATAAAAAACCACGCCCTGAGGCGTGGTTCTTGATCAAATAACGTCGATTTCGTCGACGGAAGGGTATATCCAGCTTGGGCGGAAGGGCATGGTGTCGATATCGTCAATCGTCGAGACGCCGGAGAGCACCAGTATCGTTTCGAGCCCCGCCTGGAAGCCGGCCAGAATATCAGTGCGCAGGTTATCGCCGACAATCACGGTCTCTTCAGAGTGGGCCTGCATCGTATTCAGCGCTGCACGAACGATCCACGGGCTCGGTTTACCGACAACAAACGGCTTACGGCCGGAGATTTTTTCGATACCGGCGCACAGTGCGCCGCAGGCCGGATAGAAGCCGCGGCCGTGCGTATCCGGGTTGGTGGCGATAAAGCGCGCGCCGCTTGCGACAAAGTAGGCAGCTTTATGCATCATCTCCCAGTTAAAGGAACGCGTTTCGCCCACGATGACAAAGTCCGGGTTCACGTCGGTAATGGTAAAGCCCGCTTTGTAGAGCTCATGGATCAGCGCACCTTCGCCGACCACGTAGGCTTTCTTGCCTTCCTGACGCTTCAGGAAGTCAGCCGTTGCCATGGCGGAGGTATAAAACACGCTGTCCGGTACGTTGACGCCCGCAGTCGCAAAGCGGTTTGCCAGATCCTGACCAGTCTGTGAAGGGTAGTTCGTGAGAAGAACCAGTGGCATTCCTTTGTCGATGATGCGATGAAGAAATTCCGCAGCACCCGGCACGGCAACGTTGTCGTGCATCAGCACGCCGTCGATATCACAAATTACATTCTTAATGGTCATGGTCAACCCGACATCAAAAAAAGAAGGCGTTACTATAAGGTCCGATCAGGATTCCAGCAAATGCTGGAGCAGGATCCCGTTGAGCATCGCACGTTTTACCAGCGCGAACGCGCCAATCGCCGAGCGGTGATCGAGCGTAGAACGCACCACCGGCAGGTTCTGGCGAAACGCTTTCAGCGCCTGGGTATTGATGCAGCCTTCAATAGCCGGCAGCAGTACTTTTTCTGCTTCAACGATCTCGCCGGCAATCACCACTTTCTGCGGATTAAACAGGTTGATGGCAATGGCGATGGTTTTACCCAGATGGCGACCAACCTGTTCGATCACTTCGCAGGCCAGCGCGTCGCCTTTGTTGGCGGCTTTGCAGATGGCGGCGATTTTACAATCGTCCAGCGTAACGCGGCTCTGGTAACCCTGCTCCAGCAGATGGCGAACGCGATGCTCAATGGCGGCATTGGCGGCCACGGTTTCGAGGCAGCCAAAGTTACCGCAGTGGCAGCGCTCGCCGAGCGGTTCAACCTGGATATGGCCAATCTCGCCCACGTTGCCGTTACGACCGATAAAAATGCGTCCGTTAGAGATGATGCCAGCGCCTGTACCACGATGCACGCGCACCAGAATGGAGTCTTCGCAGTCCTGGCTCGCACCAAAGTAGTGCTCCGCCAGCGCCAGTGAGCGGATATCGTGACCGACAAAACAGGTCAGCTTAAAGCGCTTTTCCAGCGCCTCAACCAGCCCCCAGTTTTCCACGTTTATATGCGGCATGTAGCGAATAACGCCGCTCTCCGGGTCGACCAGACCGGGCAGAATGACCGAAATGGCAATCAGCTCGCGGATCTTGCGCTGACAGCTTTCGATAAAGTGCGCAATGGTATTCAGTAAGGCGTGTTCAAGCGTCTCCTGAGTGCGTTCAGGAAGCGGGTAGTGCTCTTCGGCAATGGCTTTGCTGCTCAGATCGTAGAGCGTAAGCGTGGTGTCATGACGGCCTAAACGGACGCCGATCGCCTGAAAGTTGCGGGTTTCAGTAACGATGGAGATCGCGCGACGGCCTCCGGTGGAGGCCTGCTGATCGACTTCTTTGATCAGGCCGCGCTCAATAAGCTGACGCGTAATTTTTGTTACGCTGGCGGGAGCAAGCTGGCTTTGTTCGGCTATCTGAATGCGTGAGATTGGCCCGTGCTGGTCAATCAGGCGATAAACTGCCGCGCTGTTAAGCTGTTTAACGAGATCGACATTACCGATTTGAGCTTGTCCGCCTGGTGTCATACTTTTACTTACTCAGTGACGACCTCGTTACCATTAACGATGGTCTTAATAATTTTATAATCGTGTGTGAACGCCGTCAGGTTTGCAACCATACCGGGTGCAATACCACCGAGCCGTTTATCCACGCCAATTGCGCGTGCCGGATAAAGCGTGGCCATACGCAGCACTTCATCAAGGGCAATTCCGCAATGCTCAACGAGGTTACGTACCCCTTCGATCATCGTCAGAGAAGAACCGCTCAGCGTGCCGTTCTCATCCACGCACAGTCCATTCCGGTAGTATATTGTTTTACCAGCAAAAATGAACTGGTCAATATTTGCCCCTGCCGGTGCGGTGGCATCGGTTACCAGGCACAGCTTGTCGCCCTTAAGGCGCTTGGCGTTGCGGATGTTAGCGTAATCGACATGCATACCGTCGGCGATAATGCCGCAGTAGACGTCCGGCTCATCCAGAATAGCCCCAACCAGGCCCGGTTCGCGGCCGGTGATGTACGGCATCGCGTTGTAAAGGTGCGTGGCAAACGTAATGCCTGCGCGGAAACCGGCTTTCGCCTCCTTCAGCGTGGCGTTCGAGTGACCCGCTGATACCACAATCCCGGCGGCAGCCAGCTTGCTGATAACGTCCGTGCCGGTCATTTCCGGTGCCAGCGTGACTTTAACGATCGCATCGGCGTTGGCGCACAGGTAATCAACCAGTTCGGCATCCGGCTTGCGCACATAGTTCGGGTTATGGGTGCCTTTCTTGACCATGTTCAGCCATGGTCCTTCCAGATGCAGGCCCAGCGCCTGATTCGGATATTTTGCCTGGTAATCGCGCATGACGCGGATACCCTGCTTCATCAGGTCGTCGCTGCTGGTGATAAGCGTCGGCAGATAGCTGGTGCAGCCCGATTTCTCGTTGGCTTTTTGCATGATTTCCAGCGTTTCAACCGTTACCGCCTCTGGGGTATCGTTAAACTGGACACCGCCGCAGCCGTTAAGCTGTACGTCGATGAAACCGGGGGAGATCGCAGCTCCATTGAGAGAACGCTGTTCGATCTCCGGCGGCAGTTCTGCCAGCGGGCAAACACGTTCAATCAGGCCATTGGCGATAACAATCGCATGGTCATCCAGAATTTCATGGCCGGTATAAATCCGACCGTGGGTTAAAGCGTACATATTGACCCCCGGTTAACAAAAGCGACCGCCCCTGAATAAAGAGGCGGTTATTCAATTACAGACCTTTGATGTTCTCTGCTTCTAACTCGTTGAAGTATTTCAGCGTTTTCACTTTCAGTTCCATGGTGGACGGTTCGTCACACACGATGACTGATTTTGGATGCAGCTGCAGGCAGCTGATGGTCCACATGTGGTTTACGTTACCTTCAACAGCGGCCTGAAGCGCCTGCGCTTTCACGGCTCCCAGCACCAGAATCATCACTTCTTCGGCATCCAGCAGGGTGCCTACGCCAACGGTCAGCGCGTATTTAGGCACCTGGTTCACGTCGCCGTCAAAGAAGCGGGAGTTAGCCACACGCGTGTCGTGGGTCAGCGTTTTGATACGGGTACGGGATGCCAGTGAAGAGGCCGGTTCGTTGAACGCGATGTGGCCATCGTTGCCCACGCCGCCCATAAACAGGTGGATTTTACCGTAAGAACGGATTTTTTCTTCATACTGACGGCATTCTGCGTCAATATCAGGCGCGTTTCCATTCAGCAGGTTAATATTTTCCGCCGGGATATCAACGTGATCGAAGAAGTTACGGTGCATAAAGCTGTGGTAGCTTTCCGGATGTTCCTTTGGCAGGCCGACATATTCGTCCATGTTAAAGGTCACAACGTGTTTGAAGCTAACCTGGCCCGCTTTATGCATTTCCACCAGCGCTTTATACGCGGTCAGCGGCGTGCCGCCGGTTGGAAGGCCGAGAACGAAAGGACGATCGGCAGTTGGCTTGAAGGCGTTGATGCGGTTAACGATATGACGTGCAGCCCATTTTCCGACTTGTTCAGCTGTTGCCAGGGGAATCAGTCTCATTATTCACCTCTAAAGTTTAAGTAAAAGTGGGCGGATGATTAGTGCAACCTGAACTAAGCGTAACCTGGAACCTTTCAGGCCGGATCAATCCGTCTTGATTTTTTGAATGATAAAATAAGTTTTCGTCGTTAGCCAGTGAAAGGGAGGGTTGAATACGATATTTGGTGACAATAATCACAAAAAATAGGTGTTTAATTTGCGATACGAATTAATTTTTCACACACTCACACTGCCAGTGAATCATCAACTGTATCTATCGTTCGTGACACAATAAAAAACATAGTTTATGCGCGAGCCTTCACAACGGGTCTCGTAGGGGGAATAGGATGAATATTTTAGGTTTTTTCCAGCGCCTCGGTAGGGCTTTGCAGCTCCCTATCGCCGTGCTACCGGTTGCAGCGCTCCTGCTGCGATTCGGGCAACCCGATCTTCTCAACGTGCCGTTTATCGCCCAGGCAGGCGGCGCAATTTTTGACAACCTGGCGCTGATTTTCGCCATCGGTGTGGCATCTAGCTGGTCTAAAGACAGCGCCGGTGCTGCGGCACTGGCCGGAGCCGTGGGTTACTTCATCCTCACGAAAGCGATGGTGACCATCAACCCTGAAATCAACATGGGCGTACTGGCGGGTATCATTACCGGTCTCGTCGGTGGTGCCGTGTACAACCGTTGGGCGGGTATCAAGCTCCCTGACTTCCTGAGCTTCTTCGGCGGAAAACGCTTCGTGCCGATCGCGACGGGCTTTTTCTGTCTGATCCTTGCCGCCATCTTTGGCTACGTGTGGCCACCGGTGCAGCACGCTATCCATGCGGGTGGCGAGTGGATCGTTTCCGCGGGCGCAATGGGTGCGGGTATCTTCGGCTTCATCAACCGTCTGCTGATCCCAACGGGTCTGCATCAGGTGCTGAACACCATCGCCTGGTTCCAGATCGGCGAGTTCACCAACGCGGCGGGCGCCGTATTCCACGGTGATATCAACCGCTTCTACGCAGGCGACGGCACCGCGGGCATGTTTATGTCCGGCTTCTTCCCAATCATGATGTTTGGTCTGCCTGGCGCTGCGCTGGCGATGTACCTGGCCGCGCCGAAAGCGCGTCGCCCAATGGTTGGCGGTATGCTGCTGTCCGTGGCGGTAACGGCCTTCCTGACCGGCGTGACCGAGCCGCTGGAATTCCTGTTCATGTTCCTGGCTCCGCTGCTGTACCTCATGCACGCCATCCTGACCGGTATCAGCCTGTTTGTTGCCACTCTTCTGGGCATCCATGCTGGCTTCTCCTTCTCCGCAGGCGCTATCGACTACGTGCTGATGTACAACCTGCCGGCGGCAAGCAGCAACGTCTGGATGCTGGTGGTGATGGGTCTGATCTTCTTCATTATCTACTTCGTTCTGTTCAGCGCGGTTATTCGTATGTTTAACCTGAAGACGCCGGGCCGTGAAGATACGAAAGACGACGTTGTTACCAGCGAAGCAAACAGCAATACCGAAGAAGGTTTAACCCAGCTGGCAACCAGCTACATTGCCGCGGTAGGCGGTACCGACAACCTGAAAGCCATTGATGCCTGTATTACCCGTCTGCGCCTGACCGTTGGCGACTCTGCGCGCGTAAGCGATGCAATGTGTAAACGCCTGGGCGCGTCTGGCGTGGTGAAGCTGAACAAGCAAACCATCCAGGTCATCGTGGGTGCGAAAGCCGAATCTATCGGCGACGAGATGAAAAAAGTGGTTGCCCGTGGGCCGGTTGCTGCCGCGTCAGCGGATAGCGCACCGGTGGCTGACGCTCCGGCTGCTAAACCGCAGGCGGTGCCAAATGCGGTGACCGTCGCGGCGCTGGTTTCTCCGGTGACAGGTGACGTCGTTGCGCTTGAGCAGGTGCCTGACGAAGCGTTCGCCAGCAAGGCGGTAGGTGACGGCGTGGCGGTGAAGCCTACGGACAAAACCGTGGTCTCTCCGGCAGCCGGTACTATCGTGAAAATCTTCAACACCAACCACGCGTTCTGCCTGGAAACGGAAAAAGGCGCGGAGATCGTTGTCCATATGGGTATCGACACCGTTGCGCTGAACGGTCAGGGCTTTACTCGCCTGGTGGAAGAGGGCGCTGAAGTCGTGGCAGGCCAGCCGATCCTGGAAATGGATCTGGATTACCTGAACGCCAATGCGCGCTCCATGATAAGCCCGGTGGTATGCAGCAACATCGACGACTTCAGCGGTCTGGTTATCCAGGCGCAGGGTCAGGTGGTTGCCGGTCAAACGCCACTGTATGAGATTAAAGGCAAGTAATCGCTCCTGAGTAGAGTTATGCCTTTAGCGGCGGGGGATATCCTCCGCCGCTTTTTTTTGCAGCAATTGTCCCCATTATTTTCTTCCGGGACGTTTTAAGGGTTGTCACTACGTCCGGCTTATAAGATCATATGCCGTTATACGTTGTTTACGCTTTGAGGAATCCACGATGAGTGAGGCAGAAGCCCGCCCGAGTAACTTTATTCGTCAGATCATCGATGAAGATCTGGCCAGTGGTAAGCACACCACGGTGCATACGCGTTTCCCGCCGGAGCCAAACGGCTACCTGCACATTGGTCACGCTAAATCGATCTGCCTGAACTTTGGCATCGCCCAGGATTACCAGGGACAGTGCAACCTGCGTTTCGATGACACCAACCCAGTAAAAGAAGACATCGAATACGTTGAGTCGATCAAAAACGACGTGCAGTGGCTGGGCTTCAACTGGTCTGGCGATATCTGCTACTCCTCTGACTATTTCGATCGGCTGTACGCCTATGCGGTTGAGTTGATCAACAAAGGTCTGGCCTACGTTGACGAGCTGTCTGCTGACGAAATTCGTGAGTATCGCGGTACGCTGACTCAGCCTGGCAAAAACAGCCCGTTCCGCGATCGCAGCGTGGAAGAGAACCTGGCGCTGTTTGAAAAAATGCGCGCCGGCGGCTTCGAAGAAGGTAAAGCGTGCCTGCGCGCCAAAATCGATATGGCGTCACCGTTCATCGTGATGCGCGACCCGGTGCTGTACCGCATTAAGTTCGCGGAACACCATCAGACCGGCAATAAGTGGTGCATCTACCCGATGTACGACTTCACCCACTGCATCAGCGATGCGCTGGAAGGCATTACGCACTCTCTGTGCACGCTGGAGTTCCAGGACAACCGACGTCTGTACGACTGGGTGCTGGATAACATCACGATCCCCGTGCATCCGCGTCAGTACGAGTTCTCTCGTCTGAATCTGGAATACACCGTGATGTCCAAGCGTAAGCTGAACCTGCTGGTAACCGACAAGCACGTTGAAGGCTGGGACGATCCGCGCATGCCGACCATCTCGGGCCTGCGTCGTCGTGGTTATACTGCCGCGTCCATTCGCGAGTTCTGCAAACGTATCGGCGTCACCAAGCAGGACAACACCATTGAGATGGCCTCTCTGGAATCCTGCATTCGTGAAGATCTGAACGAAAACGCGCCGCGCGCAATGGCGGTTATCGATCCGGTGAAGCTGGTCATCGAAAACTATCACGGCGGCAGCGAAATGGTCTCTATGCCAAACCATCCGAACAAACCGGAAATGGGCACCCGTGACGTGCCGTTCAGCGGTGAAATCTGGATCGATCGCGCTGACTTCCGTGAAGAAGCGAACAAGCAGTACAAGCGTCTGGTGCTGGGCAAAGAGGTTCGCCTGCGCAACGCCTACGTGATCAAAGCCGAGCGCGTGGAGAAGGATGCAGAAGGTAACATCACGACTATCTTCTGTACCTATGATGCAGAGACGTTGAGCAAAGATCCGGCTGATGGACGTAAAGTGAAGGGCGTTATTCACTGGGTGAGCGCAATGCACGCGCTGCCGGTTGAGATCCGCCTGTACGATCGCTTGTTCAGCGTGCCGAACCCTGGCGCGGCGGAAGACTTCCTCGCCACCATCAACCCGGAATCGCTGGTCATCAAACAGGGCTACGCGGAACCGTCTCTGAAAGCCGCTGAAGCCGGTAAAGCGTTCCAGTTCGAACGTGAAGGTTACTTCTGCCTGGACAGCCGCTACAGCACGGCTGAAAAACCGGTATTTAACCGTACCGTGGGTCTGCGCGATACCTGGACTAAGATCGGCGAATAATAACGCTGCACTGGTCAATGAGAAACAAACGCCGCGTAATGCGGCGTTTTTTTATTTAACGATCATGTCGTTAAGCAGAGGGGGAAATAGTAAAAATAAAAAATGCAGGTCAACGTGGTGCTACTTATTTTTTTGAAAAAAGTTTCTCTGTTTATGAAAAACGGAATCCGATTAAAATAAATTCTTCATTACCTTGTTACTTACTGAAAACGCGTCTGTTCCCCGCCAGCGCTCACTCCGCGGTAATTGTTACAAACCGCTACGAAATATGTGCACTTCGTCATAATCCTGACTTTTGCCTCATTAAAAGCATTGATAATTCGCGTCGCGAAAAATAACCTAAAGACGGTAGTTAATTCGAGGGTATTTCTGACTACCCCTGACCGTTTGGTCTTTTTATTTTTCGCCGTTTAAGGCGTTTTAATTCGTCAAAGAGGAATAATCTATGCGTACGTTCAGTGGCAAACGTAGTGCGCTGGCGCTGGCTATCGCCGGTGTGACAGCAATGTCGGGTCTGGTGGTTGCGCCAGAAGCAAAAGCAGCCGGTTTCATCGAAGATTCTACCCTCACGGGCGGTATTTATTACTGGCAGCGTGAGCGTGACCGTAAAGACGTCACTGAAGATAAATACAAAACCAACCTTTCTCACTCCACCTGGAACGCCAATCTGGATTTCCAGTCGGGATATGCCGCCGATATGTTCGGTCTGGATATTGCGGCATTTACGGCAATTGAAATGGCGGAAAATGGCGACAGCGGCCACCCGAACGAAATTGCTTTCTCCTCCAGCAACAAAGCTTATAAAGAAGACTGGTCCGGGGATAAAAGCGGCATCAGCCTCTATAAAGCGGCTGCGAAATTCAAATATGGCCCGGTATGGGCGCGTGGTGGCTATATTCAGCCAACCGGCCAGACGCTGTTAGCCCCGCACTGGAGCTTTATGCCGGGTACCTATCAGGGGGCGGAAGCTGGCGCTAATTTTGACTACGGCGATGCGGGTGCGCTGAGCTTCTCCTATATGTGGACCAACGAGTACAAAGCGCCGTGGCACATTGAGATGGACAAGTTCTATCAAAACGATAAAAAAACAAAGGTCGACTATCTCCACTCGCTCGGCGCGAAGTATGACTTCAAAAACGATCTGGTGCTGGAAGCCGCCTTTGGTCAGGCTGAAGGTTATATCGATCAGTATTTTGCGAAAGCCAGCTACAAATTTGATATCGCAGGCAGCCCGCTGAGCACCAGCTACCAGTTCTACGGTACGCGCGATAAGGTCAGCGATGGCGGCGTAAATGATATCTATGACGGTACGGCCTGGCTGCAGGCGCTGACCTTCGGCTACAAGGTAGGCCAGGTCGATTTGCGTCTGGAAGGGACGTGGGTGAAGGCAGAAGGGCAGCAGGGCTACTTCCTGCAGCGTATGACGCCAACCTACGCCTCCTCCAACGGTCGCCTGGACATCTGGTGGGATAACCGCTCTGACTTCAACGCCGACGGTGAAAAAGCGGTCTTCTTCGGCGCGATGTATGACCTGAAGAACTGGAACCTGCCGGGCTGGGCGGTAGGGGCATCCTACGCGTACGCCTGGGACGCGAAGCCGGGGGATATGGCGACGCCGGACGCTTACTACGATCCGAACTACCGTCTGAAGGAGTCTTCATACAGTCTGGATGCGATTTACACCCTTCAGGAAGGCCGGGCGAAAGGCACGATGTTTAAGCTGCACTTCACCCAGTATGACAACCACTCCGATATCCCGAGCTACGCGGGCGGTTACGGCAACATCTTCCAGGATGAACGTGACGTGAAGTTCATGGTCATCGCGCCATTCACCATCTTCTGATGAAGAGTCCGGCGGGGTAGCTCCCGCCGAACCGGAGACTAAATATGATGAAAAAAATCGTAATCGTCGCGCTGCTGGCATCGGGGCTGGTGGCGTGCGCGCAGGAACCGGCGCCAAAGGAAGATTCTCGCCTGAAGGAGGCGTATAGCGCCTGCATCAATACCGCGCAGGGCTCGCCTGAGAAGATTGAAGCCTGCCAGAGCGTGCTGGACGTGCTGAAAAAAGACAAAGCGCACGAGCAGTTCGCCAAGCAGGAAACCGTTCGCGTGATGGACTATCAGGCCTGCATTCAGGCGCGTAAAACGGGTAACGATCAGGAAGTGGCGAAGCGTTGCGACAAGATTTGGGAAGACATTCGAAGCAATAACGGTAAGTAACCTGCTGTTATCCTGCCCGGTGGCGCTGCGCCACCGGGCTTTTTTACGGCAAAAAAAAGCCAACCTTTCGGCTGGCTCAGAGTATGAACGCTAACTTATTTTGCGTCGTGCGCGTGTTCATTTTCGCGGCAATCACCTTCAGCGCAGTGACCGTACAGGTACAGGCTGTGGTTAGTCAGGCGGATGCCATGACGGGCGGCGATTTCACGCTGGCGTGATTCAATGGAATCATCGCTAAATTCAATGACCTTGCCGCAATCGAGGCAGATCAGGTGATCGTGGTGGTGCTGCTGAGTCAGCTCGAACACGGATTTACCGCCTTCGAAATTATGACGAGTAACAATGCCCGCGTCATCGAACTGGTTCAGCACACGATAGACGGTTGCCAGCCCAATCTCTTCACCCATATCGATAAGACGCTTGTAAAGGTCTTCCGCACTGACATGGTGATTGTCTGGCCCCTGAAGCACTTCAAGGATTTTTAACCGAGGAAGCGTTACTTTCAGGCCAGCTTTCTTTAATGCGGTATTGTTGTCAGTCATGCGGAATCTGTCCTGTTGCTAAACGATTCACTTCTAAAGAAGAAGTGACAGAAAATGCACTTGGGATAATGCGTCTCATTATAGAACTGCCATGGCTAAATGAAAACTGCAAGTCTCAAGCAAAGTATGCTTATAAAAACGTGGTATCACCAACAAACTTGTTCGATGGCACCCACTTTTTACCAGGGGGATATTGTACAGGTCTGAACGAAAAAGTTAAAAGTTTGTAGCAATTAATTTAATCGGTATAACCTGGAAAACGGGCGCAACCGGAGCTGCGCCGCAGGGAAATCAGGCGTTAAGAATGTCGTCCAGGTTCAGCTCTTCGCGGATCTGCTTAACCCATTTTTCAACACGCTCAGCGGTAAGCTCTGGCTGACGATCCTCGTCAATCGCCAGGCCAACGAAGTGATCGTCATCTGCCAGGCCTTTAGAAGCTTCGAAGTGATAACCCGCCGTTGGCCAGTGGCCGACAATTGCCGCACCGCGTGGCTCAATGATGTCGCGAATGGTGCCCAGCGCATCACAGAAGTATTCAGCATAGTCTTCCTGATCGCCACAGCCGAACAGGGCAACCAGCTTGCCGTTGAAGTCGACTTCTTCCAGCGTCGGGAAGAAATCATCCCAGTCACACTGCGCTTCGCCGTAGTACCAGGTCGGGATGCCCAGCAGCAGGATGTCATAGCCCTCGAGATCTTCTTTGCTGCTCTTGGCGATGTCATGCACATCAGCAACGTCTTTACCGAGCTGTTTTTGAATGTTTTTTGCGATATTTTCAGTATTGCCGGTATCACTGCCAAAGAAAATGCCGATGATTGCCATGAGTAAAATAACCTCTTGAAACTTAATGGTATGGTGGCGCAAATTGTCCACGGATAAGGGCAATAATAGCAGAACTGGCAACCCTGCGGAAACAGCTATCACGCAGGACTGCACTCTGTGCTACATGAAAAGGGTAATATTGGGGATTTTCTGAGTTACGCCTTGCCGCGTAAGGCCTCAAGTTGGGCGATCAGCATCTCTTCGATCAGTTCGCTGCGGCTGATGTTGCGTGCTTCAGCCAGCTCGTTAAGCGCATCGACGGCATCGGCATTCAGCTTCAGTTCGACACGCTTAAGCCCACGATTTTTATCGCGTTTAAGCTGGTTGCGTTTATTAATACGCAGCTGTTCGTCACGCGAAAGCGGATTCGTTTTCGGTCGTCCCGGTCGACGCTCATTCGCGAACAGATCTAGTGTCGTACGGTCCGTTTGTTCTTTGGCCATGATTCTGAGACTTCGGGGGAAACACGCCGCCCTGCTAATGCCCGGGCGATAAGCGCGCCATCATACATCACCCAAATCCACACGCCAACGACTGGAAGCCCGTCGTCTTCCGGTCGCTGGCTTTTTAATCAATTCGCAGTATCAGTGAGATAGCGACGAATGGCGCGCAGTACGGCATCCGGTTTTTCCGCGTGCACCCAGTGCCCGGCACCGGCAATCACGTGGGCGCGAGCCTGCGGGAACTGCGCCAGCAGCGTGTCGCGGTACGCGTCAGTGACGTAGGGGGAGTTACCGCCACGGATAAAGAGGGTAGGGTGCGGCCAGGCGGGAACATTCTCCCAGCCCACGATGTGCGAATATTGGTCCCACAGCACCGGCACGTTAAAGCGCCATTGTCCGTCCACAAACGATTTCAACAGGAACTGCACCACGCCCTCTTCATCAAGATGGTCGCGCATAACGGCAGCCGCCTGCTGGCGGGTGGAAGCGCCTGACGCCGTCACGGCGCCGATCGCAGCAAAAATTTCATCGTGGCGACGAACGTCGTAATTGACGGGCGCAACGTCAATGACCACCAGCCCGGAAATGCGCTCGGGCGCGAGCGCGGTGAGCGCCATCACCGCCTTGCCGCCCATTGAGTGCCCGATGAGCGTCGCTGTCTGGATATCGTGCGCATCCAGCGTGTCCAGCAGATCCTGCGCCATGGCCGCGTAGGTCATCTCCTCTGAACGTCCGGAAAGACCGTGGTTTCGCATATCAACCTGAAGAATTTCATGATCGGTAACCAAATCGCGCGCCAGCACGCCCAGGTTATCCAGGCTGCCAAACAGGCCGTGAACCAGTACGATGGGAGAATTATTGTTCGGCGATTGTGCAGTTTGCGCTCGGGTATTCAATTTCATGGCAAAGTTCTTTTTTTAGGTTTGTCAGGTTAGGGTATCATGTTGACCATTCTGCCGCCCGGGGGCAAGGATCCAGTTTAATCCGACTTTTGCCGCCAACCTGGTTTGACGCTATCCGCTGTTGGGATTAGACCTTATAATCTCAATGACTTGTATTCAGATAAGATATCGCACTGGATTAAGATGAAAACAATCGAAGTTGATGACGAACTCTATCAGTATATTGCCAGCCAGACGCGGCATATTGGGGAGAGCGCGTCCGACATTTTACGGCGCATGCTTAAAATTTCCGCCGCCTCACAGCCCGCTTCTGTCTCTAAGGATGTCGTGTCTCAGCCGAGCGTTGTCGCACAAGTAAAACCTGCCGTCATGCCGGCTAAAGACAAAGTGCGCGCCATGCGCGAGCTGCTGCTGTCTGATGAATATGCAGAGCAGAAAAAGGCGGTTAACCGCTTTATGCTGGTGCTGTCTACACTTTACTCACTGGATAACAAAGCGTTTGCTGAGGCGACAGAGTCGCTCCACGGTCGTACTCGCGTTTACTTCGCCGGCGACGAGCAGACGCTGCTGCAAAATGGCAATCAAACCAAACCCAAACACGTTCCCGGTACACCATACTGGGTGATCACCAATACCAATACGGGCCGCAAGTGCAGCATGATCGAACATATCATGCAGTCCATGCAGTTCCCGGCGGAGTTGATCGAAAAGGTTTGCGGTACAATTTAACCCTTGCATCAGAAGGACCAGGCAATGGCAAATCACAGCCGTGCAGGCCAACCTGCACAACAACGCGATTTGATTAACGTCGCTCAGCTGACCGCGCAGTACTACGTGCTGAAACCGGTCCTGGGCAACGCAGAACACGCAGTGAAGTTTGGTACATCTGGCCACCGCGGCAGCGCGGCGCGCCACAGCTTTAACGAACCGCACATTCTGGCCATTGCTCAGGCCATCGCGGAAGAGCGCGCCAAAAATGGCGTCACCGGTCCGTGCTACGTTGGGAAAGATACCCACGCCCTGTCTGAACCCGCTTTTATCTCCGTGCTGGAAGTGCTGGCGGCGAACGGCGTGGACGTGATTGTTCAGGAGAACAACGGCTTTACGCCAACGCCTGCGGTTTCCAACGCCATTCTGGTACACAACAAAAAAGGCGGCGCGCTGGCTGACGGTATCGTCATCACCCCGTCCCACAACCCGCCGGAAGATGGCGGTATCAAATACAACCCGCCGAACGGTGGCCCGGCAGACACCAACGTCACGAAAGTGGTGGAAGATCGCGCGAACGCGCTGCTGGCTAATGGCCTGGACGGCGTGAAGCGTATCTCCCTGGATGAAGCCATGGCCTCCGGTCATGTGAAAGAGCAGGATCTGGTGCAGCCGTTTGTGGAAGGGCTGGCGGATATCGTTGATATGGCCGCCATCCAGAAAGCCGGCCTGAAGCTGGGCGTGGATCCGCTGGGCGGCTCCGGTATTGAATACTGGAAGCGTATTGCCGAGCACTACAAGCTGGATCTCACCATCGTGAACGATCACGTTGACCAGACCTTCCGCTTTATGCACCTGGATAAAGACGGCGCGATCCGTATGGACTGCTCCTCTGAATGCGCAATGGCTGGCCTGCTGGCGCTGCGCGACAAATTCGATCTGGCGTTTGCTAACGATCCGGATTACGACCGCCACGGTATCGTTACCCCTGCGGGTCTGATGAACCCTAACCACTACCTGGCTGTGGCAATCAACTACCTGTTCCAGCATCGTCCGCAGTGGGGCAAAGAGGTCGCCGTCGGTAAAACGCTGGTTTCCTCCGCGATGATCGACCGCGTGGTCGACGCGCTGGGCCGCAAGCTGGTGGAAGTGCCGGTGGGCTTTAAGTGGTTTGTAGACGGTCTGCACGACGGCAGCTTCGGCTTTGGCGGTGAAGAGAGCGCGGGAGCATCCTTCCTTCGCTTCGACGGCACCCCGTGGTCAACCGATAAAGATGGCATCATCATGTGCCTGCTGGCCGCGGAAATCACCGCTGTCACCGGCAAGAACCCGCAGGAGCATTACAACGAGCTGGCGGAACGTTTTGGTGCGCCAAGCTACAACCGTATTCAGGCTGGCGCGACCTCTGCCCAGAAGGCGGCCCTGTCCAAACTCTCTCCGGAGATGGTCAGCGCAAGCACGCTGGCGGGTGACCCGATCACCGCACGTCTGACGGCGGCACCGGGCAACGGCGCGTCCATCGGCGGCCTGAAGGTGATGACTGAAAACGGCTGGTTCGCGGCGCGTCCATCCGGTACGGAAGATGCGTACAAAATCTACTGCGAAAGCTTCCTCGGCGCTGAGCATCGCCAGCAGATTGAGAAAGAAGCGGTAGAAATTGTCAGTGAAGTGCTGAAAAACGCGTAAGTGGTGTTTGGTGCGGGCTGGTGCCCTCACCCCGGCCCTCTCCCACAGGGAGAGGGTGAAAACATGGAAAACGGCAACCTCAGGGTTGCCGTTTTGCTTTTACCTAGCCGTGCTTATTCTTTAGTTCAAATCTCGGCGACACCAGACCGTACAGCGTCCAGCCCATAAATGTCACCATCGCGCCGTACAGCATCGCTTCCTGACCGGACGAGTAGAGCGCGTAGAAGCTGTAAATCGCCCCCGTCAGCGCCACAATATTTGCCGCCCGGGCCTTTCGCGGATCCACTTTCGCCACCTTCTGAATAATCACCAGCGCCGCCATCGACAGAATGTAAGGAATGATGTTCGTTACCACCGCCAGGTTGACCAGCACGTTGAACTGGCTGTTCAGCGACGGGCTGATGGTCATTAACGACAGGCCGCTCTGGACAATCGCAATGGCCAGCATGCCCTGCACCGGCGCATCGGCTTTTGTCACCCGGGAGAAGATTTTCGGGAAGTAGCCTTCGTCAGCCGAAGATTTAAACACCTGTGCGATGGTGAACTGCCAGCCGAGGAGCGAGCCGCAGCAGGACATCACCATCAGCCCCATGATGACTTTCCCCACCTCCGGGTTGAACATCTGCGCGAAGGCCAGCCCGAACGGTGCCGTGGAGTTTGCCAGATCCGCGTTTGGCACAATCCCCGCAATCACGTTAGTGGAGATGATGTAGATCACCGCCGCGCCCAGCGTTCCGCCGAGCACCGCGATGGGGACATTTTTCTCCGGATTTTCCACCACTTCAGCGTTTGCGCAGGCCGACTCCAGACCGAGGAAGGCCCACAGCGTCATGGCGATAGAAGATCCGACTGCGGAAAAGAACGGCACGTGGTGCGGGTTCCAGGAGTTTGCGTACAGCGTCGGGCTGAACCAGAACCAGCCGATAACGCACAGGCCGACCACAGGGATGATCACGCCCCAGACGGTGATGCTGCTGAGCTGTCCGGTGATGCGCGCGCCGCCGAAGTTGGCCACGGTGCAGATCCACAGCACGCCAATGGTGGCTAAACCAATCTGTACCGGACTGAGCGTCGCGCCAAACAGCTCCGTGCCGTAGCCGACGGCGGAAATAGCAATCGCCACGTTAGCGATCAGCAACGACACGCCGTAGGTGTAGTTGGCCATAAAGTTACCGGACTTGCCGAACGCATATTCGGCGTAGCCGCCCATGCCGCCTGACTTGCGGCTGAACATCCCACACTTGGCAAACGCCCACGCCAGCGCCATCGATCCCACGGCGGTGACCAGCCAGGAGATAATCGAAATCGTCCCCACTTCGGCGAGCTTGGTGGGCAGCATGATGATCCCGGACCCCATCATGTTCACCATGGTGAGAATTGTCAGCTGCACCACGCCCATCTTGTTGGCCTTACTCATACTTTTTCTCCTTTCAGCAGCGCGGGCTGAGCGGCAGGTTGTTTAATGACGTAGCAGCGCACCTGTTTACGTCCGTCACGCTCCTCGACGTACACGCCCTGTAGCTCCGGCGCAAAGCCCGGCAGCAGATTGATCCCGTCCTCCAGCGCGGCAAAGTAGCGCAGCACGGAACCGCCCCAGACTTCCCCCGGGACCACGCACAGCACCCCCGGTGGGTAAGGGAGCGCCCCCTCCGCGGCGATACGGCCTTCTGCATCGCGCAGGGAAACCAGCTCGACTTCCCCGCGCAGGTAGGCGTAGTTCGCCTCCTGCGGGTTCATCATCACGCGCGGGAAGTGGGACTTGCGGAACATCTCTTTTTGCAGCTGCTTGACGTTATGGCGGGCATAGAGGTCGTGCATCTCCTGGCAAATCTGGCGCAGCGTGTAATTCGCGTAACGTTCCGGATGCTGCTTATAAAGAGAGGGGAGAACCGCTTTCAGCGGCGCATCGCTCTGGAGCAGCTTTTCGAAGCGCACCAGCTGGGCGACCAGTTGCTGCAGTTTGCCCATGTCCTCCGCCGGGGTGAGCAGGAAAAGAATGGAATTGAGGTCGCATTTTTCCGGCACGATGCCGTTTTCACGCAGGAAGTTGGCAAGGATAGTGGCGGGCACGCCGAAATTGTCATACTCGCCGGTGCGGGGGTTAATTCCCGGCGTGGTCAGCAGCAGCTTGCACGGATCGATAAAATACTGGTGCTCGGCGTAGCCTTCAAAAGCGTGCCAGCGTTCACCCGGCACGAAGTGGAAGAAGCGCAAATCCGTCGCGATCTCCGCCGTGTCCCAGCTTTCCCACGCCTTGCCGTCAATCGTTTCAGGAACGAAAGGACGAATAAACTGGCAATTTTCCAGGATCAGCTTGCGTGCCTCAATGCCCGTCACCACGCAATCCATCCACATATTACGGCCGCTTTGCCCCTCATGCATGCGGGCGTTGATGTCCAGCGCGGCAAACAGCGGGTAGAACGGGCTGGTGGAGGCGTGCATCATAAAGGCGTTGTTGAGGCGCTTGTGCGGGACATAGCGCGGCTGGCCTTTGATGTGGCTGTCCTTCTTGTGGATCTGCGAGGTTTGCGAGAATCCAGCCTGCTGCTTATGCACGGACTGGGTAACCAGGATCCCCGGATCGTTCTCGTTCAGCTCCAGCAGCAGCGGCGAGCAGTCGGCCATCATCGGGATAAACTGCTCGTAGCCGACCCACGCAGAGTCAAACAGAATGTAGTCACACAGGTGGCCAATGTTATCCACCACCTGACGGGCGTTATAAATGGTGCCGTCGTAGGTGCCCAGCTGGATCACCGCCAGACGGAACGGACGTGCGTCGCGCGCGCGGTCCGGCGCAACCTCCGACACCAGCTCACGCAGGTAGCTCTCCTCAAAGCAGCGTGCGTCAATACCGCCGATAAAGCCGTACGGGTTGCGCGCCGTTTCCAGGTACACCGGCGTTGCACCCGCCTGCAACAGCGCGCCGTGGTGGTTAGACTTGTGGTTATTACGATCGAACAGTACCAGATCGCCTGGGGTGAGCAGGGCGTTCAGCACCACCTTATTGGAGGAGGAGGTACCGTTCAGCACGAAGTAGGTTTTGTCAGCGTTAAAGACTTTTGCCGCATGCTGCTGGGCGATGCACGGCGCGCCTTCGTGGATCAGCAGGTCGCCCATTGCCACGTCGGCGTTGCACAGATCGGAGCGGAAAAGCGTTTCGCCAAAGAAATCAACAAACTGATTGCCGGCAGGATGGCGGCGGAAGAACTGGCCTCCCTGATGCCCGGGACAGTCAAACGCGCTGTTGCCCTGCTGGACGTAATCGACCAGCGCGCGGAAGAACGGGGGACGAAGCTGGGTTTCGTATTTCTGCGCGGCCGCTTCCAGCTGGCGTCCGTAGAACGCACTGCAGCTGTCGGCGTACTCAAAAACGCCGTGAATACGCGACAGAAATTCAGCCGGAACCATTTCTTCCTTATGCGTGGCAATAAACACCGGGATGCCAAATCCCGTGGCCTCTATCTCTTCAATTGCGCCAGTGAAAATATCGCTGACGGCCAGAACCACGGCCGCCACGTCAATATAATCCGAAGCGTTAACGTCCACCATTTCGCGCTGGGTTGTAAAACATTCAGGGCAGGCACGGCTGACGGCAATTTTTAATTTTTTCATCTTTCTCTCTTTATTCAGGCAATATTGATCCCTCGACTTCTTATGAGAAAGAAATCGATTGTTTCCGGAAAATAAAGCAAAGCGTGACCGCTGATACGGAAATCAGTTATTTGCTTTTTGCTGAGTGAAATTCAGTCCGCCCGGATGCGGAGAATCTGAATTACAAGAAATGAGCGCAGGTGTTCACAGGCAACAGCCTGTAAAATAGCGTGTTTCAGGATGACCTGTAAGCAGATGCGCCAGAAGTCGAAGGACTACCGGGCGTTAAAGAGGTGAAAGTCAAAACAGTTTCGGTGGGCAAACATCATGATATGCGTTGTCCGCCTTATATGGGGCATTAAACGGTTATTGTTTTCCATGTTCAGTTTCCTTTCAGTAATTGAAAGCATGGTCATTTTATCCGGTAAAAAGCGATTAACTGTGAATTAGATCACCCTTAACCGATCATTACAGAAATAATTAGTCGCTTTTGATGAATAATGCAGATCAAAATGCTGTTTTGTTGACTTCATGTTAATTGAGTGTTTTCTTTGTGTTTTTAATAGCCGTGCGTAGCCATAAAAATAAACTTGTCGCTATTTTTATGGCTTATTAAGATGACGTGGAGGGATTATTGAAAATAAATCTGAATACTTATTCAGATCATAAAACGATAGCCGATACCGGTTTCTGTTAATAAATGACGAGGGCGCGCGGGGTCGGCTTCAAGCTTCTGGCGAAGGTGCCCCATATAAATGCGTAAATAGTGACTATGTTCGACAGCATTCGGTCCCCAGACCTGACTTAACAGCTGTCGCTGGGTCAACACTTTTCCATGGTTATTGAGCAGCACGGCCAGAAGACGAAATTCGATAGGCGTAAGGTGTATCTCTTCGTCTCCCCGCAGGATGCGGCGAGCGGCAAGATCGACCCGGATATCGCCAAAGGTATATACCGGATCGGAAGGCGCGGTGGCGCTGTGGCGACGCAATGCGACGCGAAGCCGCGCCTGCAGCTCGCCAATGCCAAACGGCTTAATCAGGTAATCATCCGCGCCGGCATCCAGCGCGGCGATTTTATCCGTCTCTTCGGTGCGGGCAGAGAGCACCAGAATCGGCATCTGGCTCCACTGACGCACCTCGCGAATAAAATCAATGCCGTCGCCATCCGGTAGCCCCAGGTCCAGGATAACCAGGTCCGGCTTGCGGGTCGCGGCTTCGATTAACCCCCGTTGAAGCGTACCGGCTTCGTGAACGCGCAAACCGTCGCCTTCCAGCGCGGTGCGCAGAAATCGACTGATAGCGAGTTCATCTTCAACAATCAGAACGTTAATCACAAATCCTCTGGCAATTCATCAAGTTCTGGTGGGGTTTCAAGAGGAAGTGTAACACAAAAGCGGGCGCCACCTTCCGGACGGTTTTCGGCCGAAATGGTGCCGCCATGCACGTCGACGATGGCCTGGCAGATCGCCAGCCCCAGCCCAACGCCCGGAATAGCAGACTCTTTACTGCCGCGCGCGAATTTATCAAAAATGGCGTGTTCCTGGCCAGCGGGAATGCCCGGCCCGGTATCCCAGACTTCAAGCCGCAGCGCCTGCGCGTCCATCGCGGCGGTAATGCCAATCTGCGCCTTTGCTCCGGCATATTTCGCGGCATTTTCCAGCAGGTTGATCAGCACCCGCTCAAACAGAGGGCCATCAACGTGAATTAACGTCAGGGGATCCGGCATGTTCAGTTCAATATGGCGTCCGCCCAGCCCCGGCTCCAGCATCTTCAGCGCACTCCCGACGACCTCCTCAAGCGTGAGCCACTCTTTTTTGAGGTTAAACCCGCCGGACTGAATGCGCGCCATGTCCAGCAGGTTATTCACCAGACGCGTGGTATTCAGCACGTGCTGGCGAATTTCACTGGCCTGCATCGCATGCTTTGACCCTTCCGCCGCGAGATCCAGCGTGAGAATTTCGGACTGACCAAACAGCACGGTGAGCGGGGTGCGTAAATCGTGGGACAGCGCCGCCAGCAGCGAATTGCGAATGCTTTCGCGCTCGCTTGCCAGACGCGCCTGCTCTTCGCTGGCCGTGAGCGCCAGCCGCTCAAGGGCGCTGGCAACCAGCAGCGTGAAGGTTTCCAGCAGGCGCTGCTGCTCGGGGATCATCAGCTGGCGCAGGTTAGACGGCTCCACGATGACCAGCCCGTGATTTTTATCCGCGCTGCGCAGCGGCAGGATCTGGTAAGGCACGCCGGGCAGGGTGTCGGTCCCGGCCCCGGCAGGTAACCCCTTATCGAAACTCCAGCGGGCAATGGCTTCATCCCACGGCGTCATGCCCGAGGAGGAGGTGAGGGGGCGAAGATGCCCCTGCTCGTCGGGAAGCAAAATCAGGTTACCGGCATGAAACGTCGAGCGGATAAACTGCTCGCTGGTCTGGACGATATCCAGCGGCGTGCGGCCCACCGCCAGCGATTTTGACATCTCGTACAGATGGCGCGTACGCTGCTCGCGGTAGCGGGCAATGCGGGCCTGGTAGCGTACCCCCGCCGTCAGATTCCCAATCACCAGCCCGACGGTAAGCATCACCGCAAAGGTCAGAATGTACTGCACGTCCGAGACGGCGAGCGTCCCGCGCGGGGCAATGAAGAACAGATCGAAGCTGACGACGTTGATCACCGTTGCCAGCACCGACGGCCAGCGACCGTAAAAGAGGGCCACCACCACTACGCCCAGGAGATAGATCATGACCAGGTTGGCGGCGTCGAAGGCGATCAGCCACTGGCTGGCGATTACCGTAATCAGGGCGCACAGCACCACGGCAACCAGGCAGCCGCGGATCTGGATCCGCCATTTATCGCCAAAGGTGCGCGCGTCCGGCGCACGGTTGGGCAGGGGGGCGGGCCTGTCGTCCAGCGCGACGATGACTAAATCAAGATCCGGCGCGCGGCGCGCCAGCCTGTCGGCAAAGGATTCACGGCTAAACCAGCGGCGGTGCTGGCGACGCCCGGTAACAATTTTGCCCAGATTGTGCTCACGCGCGTAGCGCACGATGGCTTTATCCTCCTGCGGATCGGAGAGGGTCGCCGTTTCCGCGCCCAGCTCCTGCGCCAGCCGCAGCGCGCTCAGGATGGCGCGGCGCTGATTTTCCGGCAGGGCGTGAAGCTGTGGCGTTTCGACATACACCGCATGCCAGACGCTGCCGAACTTCGCCGCGAGACGAGCGGCGGTGCGGACCAGCTTTTCATTGCCGCTGCCGTGGCCGATGCACAGCAGAATGGCGTCCCGCGTATGCCAGACGCGCTCCCGCCCCTGCAGATCGCGCCAGGCGCGCATCTGGTCATCAACGCGATCGGCAGTGCGGCGCAGGGCCAGCTCGCGCAGGGCAATCAGGTTGCCTTTGCGGAAAAAATGTTCAATGGCGCGTTCGGCCTGGCCGGCAATATATACCTTGCCCTCGTGCAGGCGCTGGCGCAGATCGTCCGGCGGCAGGTCAACCAGCACCACTTCATCGGCAGAATCAAAAAACGGATCGGGAACAGTCTCCCGCACCTGAATGCCCGTTACGCCGCTCACCACGTCGTTCAGGCTTTCCAGATGCTGAACGTTCACCGTGGTAAAAACGTCAATCCCGGCTTCAAGTAATTCCTCAACGTCCTGCCAGCGCTTCGGGTGACGGGAGCCTGGCGCGTTGCTGTGCGCCAGCTCGTCCATCAGAATTAGGGCGGGACGGCGGGCGAGGGCCGCGTCCAGATCGAACTCCGTCACCAGCCGCCCGCGGTGGCTGATGCGCCGGGGCGGCTGCGTGGCAAGCCCCGTCAGCAGCGCCGCGGTCTCTTTGCGACCGTGGGTTTCAACCACGCCGATGAGAATATCAAGCCCCTGCGCCCGCAGCCGCTGGGCTTCCGTCAGCATGGCGAAGGTTTTCCCGACGCCCGCGCAGGCGCCGAAGAAAATTTTCAGCTTGCCGCGATGGGCTTCAGCCGTTTGTTCAAGCAGCCTGTCCGGATCCGGGCGCATGGGCTCGTCGGTCATTTAGTTTTTCCTTAGCGCGTCCAGCGCCAGATTCAGCTCAACAATGTTCACTACCGGCATGCCGATGACGCTGACCAGCGGCTTTTGCGTGTGCTCTGCGACCAGCTGGCTCACCTGTTCGACGGGCAGCCGGCGGGCGGCGGCCACGCGCGGGATTTGCCAGGCCACCGCTTCCGGCGTCAGGCTGTAGTCCAGGCCGCTCGCGGAGGCGGTGACCAGCTCAACCGGCACCTCCCGGCTGGCCTGCGGGTTCGCGGCGCGCAGGGCGGCAACGCGTTCCGCTACCGCTTTATCCAGCGCGGGATTGCTGCCCGCCAGGTTACTGCCGCCGGACGCCATGGGATTATACGGGCTTTCCGCAGTGGCGGAAGGGCGTCCCTGGAAGTAGTGTGCCTCTGTGAAATTCTGTCCAATCAGGCGCGACCCCCGGTTTTCACCGTTCTGAATAATCAGCGAGCCGTTGGCCCGATCCTGAAACCACCACTGGCCCAGCGCGGTGGTCGCCAGCGGGTAAAGCCCGCCGGTAACCAGAGACAGCAGAATAAACAACAGTATAGCGGGACGTAACATCGTCATTTGATTCACCTTTTAAACCAGCCCGAACAGCGTTAACAGCACGTCGATAACCTTGATGCCGATAAAGGGCACCACCAGCCCGCCGAGACCGTAAATCCACAGGTTGCGGCGCAGCATGGCGGCGGCCGTCAGCGGCTTATAGCTCACCCCCTTCAGCGCCAGCGGGATCAGGAAGACAATAATCAGGGCGTTGAAGATCACCGCGCTCAGAATCGCCGAGGCCGGCGAGTGCAGGTGCATCACGTTCAGGGCATTCAGCTGCGGATAGGTGGCCGCAAAAGCCGCCGGGATGATGGCGAAATACTTCGCCACGTCGTTGGCGATACTGAACGTGGTCAGCGAGCCGCGCGTCATCAGCATCTGCTTCCCGATGTGCACCACCTCGATGAGCTTGGTCGGGTTCGAGTCAAGGTCGACCATGTTGCCCGCCTCTTTTGCCGCCTGCGTACCGGAGTTCATCGCTACCGCCACGTCGGCCTGCGCCAGCGCCGGAGCATCGTTGGTGCCGTCGCCGGTCATCGCCACCAGACGGCCTTCCGCCTGATACTGGCGGATCAGGGCCAGCTTCGCTTCCGGCGTCGCCTCGGAGAGGAAATCATCCACCCCCGCTTCGGCGGCAATGGCGGCCGCGGTGAGACGGTTATCCCCGGTGATCATCACCGTTTTAATGCCCATCTTCCGCATCTGGGCAAAACGCTCTTTAATACCGCCCTTTACGATATCCTTCAGGGCGATCGCGCCGAGCACGCGGGAACCTTCCGCCACCACCAGCGGGGTTGCCCCCTGTCGCGCGATGCTTTCCACCAGCTTGTCGACTTCCGGTGGGAAATGGCCGTTATTCGCCTCAATGTGGCGGCGAATGGCATCAACGGACCCTTTGCGGATCATCCTGTCCTGAATGTTGATCCCGCTCATCCGGGTTTGCGCCGTGAACGGGACGAACGTGGCCTGCAGGCTCTGGACGTCGCGCTGGCGCAGGTTGAAGCGCTGCTTTGCCAGAATCACGATGCTACGACCTTCCGGCGTTTCATCGGCCAGAGACGAGAGCTGCGCCGCGTCGGCCAGCGTTTTTTCATCCACGCCGGGAGCCGGTAAAAATTCGGATGCCTGACGGTTGCCGAGGGTGATGGTGCCGGTTTTATCCAGCAGCAGCACGTCAACGTCACCCGCCGCCTCAACGGCGCGTCCGCTGGTGGCAATCACGTTCGCGCCCAGCATGCGGCTCATCCCCGCCACGCCAATCGCCGAAAGCAGGCCGCCGATGGTGGTGGGGATCAGGCACACCAGCAGGGCGACCAGCACGGTGATGCTGACCGCCGTGCCGCCGTAGGCGGAGAAGGGCCACAGGGTTGCCGTTGCCAGCAGGAAGACGATGGTGAGCGCCACCAGCAGGATGGTCAGGGCGATCTCGTTCGGCGTTTTACGGCGCTGCGCCCCTTCCACCATGGCGATCATTCTGTCGAGGAAAGTTTCGCCCGGGTTGACGCTGCACCGGATCACCAGCCAGTCGGAAAGGATGCGCGTTCCGCCGGTGACGGAAGCGAAATCTCCACCCGATTCACGTATAACCGGCGCGGATTCCCCGGTAATGGCGCTTTCGTCAACCGATGCGCCCCCTTCAATCACCTCCCCGTCGCAGGGGATGATGTCGCCCGCTTCCACCAGCACCACATCACCCTTGCGCAGCTCGTCTGCCGGGACGCGATCCATCTGCGCGCCGTATTTCGGTTCGCGTAATTTGCGCGCGAAAGCGGTTTTTTTAACCCCTTTCAGGCTGTTGGCCTGCGCCTTACTGCGGCCTTCCGCCAGCGCTTCGGCGAAGTTGGCGAACAGCACGGTAAACCATAGCCACAGGCTGATGGCGGCGGTGAAGGTGGCATTCCCCGACAGTTGACCCGTTCCCATGGCAATCGCCAGCGCGGTGGTGAGTAAACTTCCTATCCAGACGATAAACATCACCGGGTTGTGCCACTGCACGCGCGGACTCAGTTTTTTCACCGCATCCATGAGGGCCTGACGAACTAACGTCGGTTCGAGCAGGGCCAGTTGTTTACGACTCATGACAAATACTCCGCAAAATCAGCGTAAAGAGAGAGTTTCCGCGACCGGGCCTAACGCGAGGGCGGGGATAAAGGTCAGGGCGCCCACCAGCAGGACGGTACCCACCAGCAGACCGACAAACAGCGCGCCGTGAGTCGGTAACGTACCGGTAGTGGTCGGCTGAATTTTTTTACTCACCAGCGCTCCGGCGATCGCCATGACGGGAACGATCACGCCGAAACGCCCCATGAACATGCAGAACGCCAGCAGGCAGTTCCAGAATGGCGAGTTGGCGCTCAATCCTGCAAAGGCGCTGCCGTTGTTGTTGGCCGCAGACGATACGGCGTAAAGCACTTCGCTAAAGCCGTGGATGCCGGGGTTGAAGATGCCGCTGCGGCCTGCTTCGGTCATCAGCGCCAGCGCGGTGCCGAGCAGCACGAGGGCAGGGGTAACCAGGATCGCCAGCGCGGTTAATTTCATCTCGCGCACGTCGATTTTTTTACCGAGATACTCAGGCGTGCGGCCAATCATCAGCCCGGCGATAAATACCGCCAGCAGAACGAACAGCAGCATGCCGTACAGACCCGAGCCGACCCCGCCGAAGACCACTTCGCCGATCTGCATCAGCCACATCGGGATCATGCCGCCGAGCGCGGTGAAAGAGTCATGCATGGCGTTCACCGCCCCGCAGGAGGCCGCCGTGGTGACTACCGCATAGAGGCTGCTGGCAAGAATGCCGAAGCGGCTCTCTTTACCTTCCATGTTGATATTGCTGCTGGCCCCGAGCTGCATGAAGTGGCTGTTGCCGTGCCATTCGGCCCACATCACCAGCGCGACGCACACCACGAAGATCGACGACATGGCCCACAGCAGCGTGCGTCCCTGACGGCGATCGTTAACCACATCGCCAAACGCGAAGCAGAGCGCGGCGGGGATCAGGAAGATCGCCAGCATCTGGACCAGGTTGGTGAGCGCCGTTGGGTTTTCAAACGGATGGGCTGAGTTGGCGTTGAAGAAGCCACCGCCGTTGGTGCCCAGCATCTTTATCGCTTCCTGCGACGCCACCGGCCCCATCGGCAGGAGACCGTTGACGCCTTCAAGCGAGGTGTAAGGGGTATAAGGCAGCAGGTTTTGCAGGCTGCCCTGCTGAATAAAGAACAGGGCAATAACCAGCGCCACGGGAACCAGGATCCAGAGGGTGATACGCGTTATATCAACCCAGGCGTTGCCCAGCGTGCCCACATTCTGACGGGCGAAGGCGCGCGTCAGGGCAAAAATAACCGCGATACCGCTGGCCGCAGAGAGAAAGTTTTGCACGGTTAATCCGGCCATCTGGCTGAAATAGCTGAGCGTGGTTTCACCGGCATAGGATTGCCAGTTGGTGTTAGTAACGAAGCTGACCGCGGTGTTTAGCGCCAGATGCCAGGATAAGCCGGGTAGCCGCTGCGGGTTAAGCGGCAGGCTGCCCTGAAGCATCAGCATGGCGAATAGGACGACCAGACCCACGATATTCAGAAGCACTATCGCCGTCAGGTACTGCCGCCAGTTCATTTCCCGGTCGCTGACGCCCAGCACGCGCCATAACCCGTTTTCGACGTGGCCCGTGCCCGGCAGGGGCACGTTGTTGATCAGCCGCGCCAGCGCCGTTCCCAGCGGCCTGGCAAGGACAAACAGCACCAGTAAAAAGCCCGCAATAAGCAAAAACGCCTGAGCAGCCATCAGAACGCCTCCGCATTAATCAGGGCATAAACCAGATAACCCAATAACAGGAACACCAGCACAATGCCGGCAATCAGACCTGCACTCACAACCCACCTCCGGGTGACATTTGTATTGGTGCTAACGGTAGGGTTTACGGCGCAAAGATTTCGCAAAAATCCGCGGGGCGGGTGTAAAAAAAGTATAAAAACGGAAAGACCATGATTTAACTATTGATAAGTAAATCGTTAACTTTTTTGTAACTTAATTACGGCGTGAATGTAAATATTCACTAAATGGATGAAATTGAGTGGTCGGATGAGTAGTAAAATTACAAACAAAGCGGTATTATTTTATCCAGGTCACAGATTTCACATTTTCCGGAGAACGTTTCCGGCCAACTACAGGGGAGAAAAATATGGATCTTTATAAAGAGTTTCCGGCTCATATCATTTTCATGCGTCGCACTTTCGCCGTAGTGGCTGGCGTGCTGGCCCTGCCGGTGATGCTGTTCTGGAAAGATCGCGCACGTTTTTACAGCTATCTGCACCGCGTCTGGGCAAAAACCAGCGAGAAACCGGTATGGATGGATCAGGCCGAGAAGGCAACCTGCGACTTCTACTGATACGTAGCCATAAAAAATTGCAAAAAGTATTAACGCAGGACAAGTAGCGTTAAGGCCGCCTCGGGCGGCCTTTTTTATTTCATCCCGTCTACACTTCATGGCAAAGTAGTTCAATGCGTGCCTTTTTCCTTTTACGGCATGCCCTTACGGACATAATGGACAATTGCCAGGAGTTTTATGCCCACCCATCTGGTTTGGTTTCGCGCGGATTTACGCATTCACGACAACATCGCTCTCGCGGCCGCCTGCCGCGCCAGGGACGCTAAGGTGCTGGCCCTGTTTATCGCCACCCCTGAACAGTGGCGTCAGCACGATATGGCGCCCCGGCAGGCGGCTTTACTCAACGCGTACCTGAACGATGTGCAGCGTTCGCTGGCCGAAAAAGGCATTCCGCTGATCTACAAAGAGGTGAACGATTTTGCCGGGCAGCTTCAGACGGTGCAGGCCATCTGTAGGCAGCACGCGGTAACGCATCTTTTTTACAACTACCAGTACGAATTTAACGAGCAGCAGCGCGACCGACAGCTGGAAAAAAACCTTGCGGGCGTTGTCTGTGAAGGATTTGATGACAGCGTGATGCTCGCGCCGGGCAGCGTAATGACCGGCAATCACGAGATGTATAAAGTTTTCACGCCGTTTAAAAATGCCTTTATCAAACGCCTGAAGGAAGGGCTGCCCGAGTGCGTGCCCGCGCCTGCCGGGCGAGGAGAAACGATAGCGGATCCGGCGGAAATCAGCCTGAATTACCCCCGCCAGACGTTCGATGACGCGTTATTTCCCTCCAGCGAGAAAGCGGCTATTGCCCAGCTGCGCGACTTCTGCAAACAGGGCGCGGCTGAATACGAGGCGCGCCGGGATTTTCCGGCGATTGAAGGCACCAGCCGCCTGTCGGCCTGTTTAGCGCTGGGCGCGCTCTCCCCGCGCCAGTGCTTGCATCGGCTGCTGGCGGAACAGCCCCGGGCGCTGGACGGTGGCGCGGGCGCAGTATGGCTGAACGAGCTGATCTGGCGCGAGTTTTATCGCCACCTGATGACGTATCATCCTGAGTTATGTAAACATCGTCCCTTCATTCGTTGGACCGATAACGTAAGGTGGCAGTCCAATGAAAAGCTGCTGAAGGCGTGGCAGAGCGGACGCACCGGCTATCCGATTGTTGATGCAGCTATGCGGCAGATGAATGAAACCGGGTGGATGCATAACCGTCTACGCATGATAACCGCCAGCTTCCTGGTGAAGGATCTGCTTATCGACTGGCGAATCGGAGAGCGCTATTTTATTTCTCAGCTCATCGATGGCGATCTGGCGGCGAATAACGGCGGCTGGCAGTGGGCGGCCTCCACCGGAACGGACGCGGCTCCTTATTTCCGGATCTTTAACCCGACCACGCAGGGACAGCGATTTGATGCTGACGGCGCGTTTATCCGCCGCTGGCTGCCTGAGCTGAAGGATGTCCCCGCCAAAGCTATTCATGACCCCTGGACATGGGCGGATAAACAGCGGGTTACCCTGGATTATCCCCGTCCCGTTGTCGACCATAAACAGGCACGCGTCGCCACGCTGGCGGCGTACGAAGCCGCCCGAAAAGCTTGAGAGAGTGATGATGAAAAACAGTGAACTGGAACGCCTGATTAACGAAAAACTCAACGCCGCCTCCTTTAGCGACTACGGCCCGAACGGGATGCAGGTGGAAGGTCGCGAAACGGTGCAGAAAATCATCACCGGCGTGACGGCAAGCCAGGCGCTGCTGGACGAGGCGGTGCGTCAGGAAGCCGACGCGGTGATAGTCCATCATGGCTATTTCTGGAAAAACGAATCGCCCGTAATTCGCGGCATGAAGCGCAACCGCCTCAAAACGCTGCTGGCGAACGACATCAACCTGTACGGTTACCATCTGCCGCTGGATGCGCACCCTGAACTGGGCAATAACGTCCAGCTGGCACAGCTGCTGGGCATTACGGTCATGGGCGAAATTGAGCCGCTGGTTCCGTGGGGCGAGCTGTCAATGCCGGTACCGGGGCTGGAGCTGGCCTCATGGATCGAAGCGCGCCTGGGGCGTCGTCCGCTGTGGTGCGGCGATACCGGGCCGGATACCGTGAAGCGCGTGGCCTGGTGCACCGGCGGCGGTCAGGGCTTTATTGATAGCGCGGCGCGATTCGGCGTCGACGCCTTCATTACCGGCGAGGTTTCCGAGCAGACTATTCATTCTGCGCGTGAACAGGGTCTGCACTTTTACGCGGCAGGCCATCACGCCACCGAGCGCGGCGGCATCCGTGCCCTCAGCGAGTGGCTGACGGAAAATACCGATCTGGATGTGACCTTTATTGATATCCCTAATCCGGCCTGATGAGAGGTAGTTAAGTGCAGCGAGCGCGTTGTTATCTTCTGGGTGAAACCGCGGTAGTTCTGGAGCTTGAGCCTCCCGTAACGCTTGCCACGCAAAAGCGTATCTGGCGGCTGGCTCAGCGTCTGCCCGATCTGCCCGGCGTGGTTGAAGCTATTCCGGGCATGAATAATATCACCGTGGTGCTGCGTAACCCGCACGCGGGGGCGCTGGATGCGATTGAGCGTCTGCAGCGCTGGTGGGAGGAGAGCGAGGCGCTGGAGCCGGAGTCGCGGACGATTGAGATCCCGGTCGTCTATGGCGGCAAGGGCGGCCCCGACCTGGGCGTGGTGGCTGAATACTGTGGGCTTACGGAAAAGCAGGTTGTGGAGCTGCATAGCGCCGTCGATTATGTCGTCTGGTTTTTGGGTTTTCAGCCGGGCTTTCCGTATCTTGGCGGGCTGTCACCTCAGCTGCATACCCCGCGCCGCGCGGAGCCGCGCCTGAGCGTACCGGCGGGCACGGTGGCGATTGGCGGCGAACAGACGGGAATTTATCCGCTCGCCTCGCCGGGAGGCTGGCAGCTTATCGGGCACACGTCCACGCCGTTATTTGAACCCGGCCAGGACGCGCCAATACTTCTGCGTCCGGGTGACACCCTGCGCTTTATCCCGCAGAAGGAGGGAGTATGTTAACGCTTATTCGCGCCGGGCTTTACACCTCCGTTCAGGATGCCGGGCGCTTTGGCCTGCGTCAGTCGGGCGTGAGCTACTGCGGTGCGCTTGACCGCCCGTCGCTGGAGATTGCCAACCTGCTGGTAGGCAACGCCGGCAGCACGGCGGCGTTAGAAATTACGCTGGGCCAGTGCGTGATTGAGTTTGGTCAGGAAACCTGGTTTGCCTTAACCGGTGCGGGCTGTGACGCGACGCTGGACGGCAAAGCGGTGTGGACCGGCTGGCGCCTGCGGGCGAAGGCCGGGCAGCGTCTGACGCTTAAACGCCCTCTGCACGGCGTGCGCAGCTACCTTGCGGTGGCGGGAGGCATCGACGTGCCTGAGGTGCTGGGCTCAGCAAGTACCGACCAGAAAGCGGGAATGGGCGGGCATGAAGGACGGCTGCTGCGCGACGGCGATCGCCTGGCGATTAAGCCATCAGCGCGCCATTTCACCACCACGCAGGGCGTGAAGCAGCTGCTGTGGGGGAACCTGATCCGCGCCCTGCCGGGGCCGGAATATCATGAGTTCGATGAGGCCTCAAAGGAGTCTTTCTGGCGCTCGCCGTGGAAGATCAGCCCGCAGAGTAACCGCATGGGGTATCGCCTTCAGGGGCAGCCGTTAACCCGCACGACCGATCGGGAGCTGCTTTCCCACGGGCTGTTGCCGGGCGTGATCCAGGTGCCGGGCAACGGTCAGCCTATTGTGCTGATGAACGACGCGCAAACCACCGGCGGTTATCCGCGCATTGCCTGCATCATTGAGGCGGATCGCTACCATCTGGCGCAAATCCCTCTCGGCCAGCCGATTCATTTTGTGCAGTGTTCGCTGGAGGAGGCGCTGAAGGCGCGACAGGATCGGCAGCGTTATCTCGAACAGCTGGCGTGGAGGCTCGATGGTAAAGATTGACCTGAACGCCGACCTGGGGGAGGGCAGCAGCGCCGATGCGGCGCTGATGACGCTGGTCTCCTCGGTCAACATCGCCTGCGGTTTTCATGCGGGGGACGCGCAGACCATGCTGGAGAGCGTGCGTACCGCCGTTAAAAACGGCGTCGCGATTGGGGCTCACCCCAGCTTTCCCGACCGGGAAAACTTTGGCCGCACGGCGATGGATCTGCCGCCTGAGACGGTGTACGCGCAAATGCTCTATCAGACCGGTGCGCTGGACGCGATTGTGCGCGCGGAGAGGGGCGTGATGCGCCACGTGAAACCGCACGGCATGCTCTATAACCAGGCGGCGAAGGATCCGGCGCTGGCGGACGCCATCGCCCGCGCGGTGCGGGACTACAATCCGCAGCTGATTCTGGTGGGCCTGGCGGGCAGCGAACTGATCCGCGCCGGTGCGCGTCTGGGGTTAACCACCCGGCAGGAAGTATTTGCCGACCGGGGATACCAGCCGGATGGCAGCCTGGTGCCGCGTGCGCAGGCCGGCGCGCTGATTACCGACGAAGATAAAGCCCTGGCGCAGACCCTGGAGATGGTGCGCGCCGGGCGGGTCATCGCCGTAGATGGCACAGCGGCAAGCGTTCAGGCCGATACGGTGTGTTTACACGGCGACGGCGAGCATGCGCTCCGGTTTGCGCGACGCCTGCGGGCGGCGTTCTCGGAAGAGGGCATTCTCGTCAGCGCAGAATAATTATGTAAGGACAATACTATGCCAGAAGGTCCGGAGATCCGCCGCGCGGCGGATAGCCTGGAGGCGGCGATAAAGGGCAAAACCCTGACAAAAGCCTGGTTTGCCTTTCCTCAACTGAAGCCGTACGAATCACAGCTGGTGGGGCAGACGGTGACCCATATTGAAACGCGCGGCAAAGCGTTGCTGACCCACTTTTCCCATAACCTGACGTTATACAGCCACAATCAGCTTTACGGCGTCTGGCGCGTGGTGGAGGCAGACGAGCAGCCGCAAACCACCCGCGTGCTGCGCGTCAGGCTGCAAACGGCGGATAAAGCAATCCTGCTTTACAGCGCGTCGGATATCGAAATGTTAACGCCGGAGCAGCTGCTGACGCACCCGTTCCTGCAGCGGGTCGGGCCGGACGTGCTGGACATGCGCCTGACGGCGAGCGACGTTAAAGCCCGGCTGTTATCCCCTAAGTTCCGCAACCGGCAATTTTCCGGGCTGCTGCTCGACCAGGCGTTCCTGGCCGGGTTAGGCAACTATCTGCGGGTGGAAATCCTCTGGAGCGTGGGGCTTGCGCCGCAGCGTAAAGCCTCTCAGCTGAGCGATGAACAGCTGGACGCGCTGTCCCACGCGCTGCTCGATATTCCGCGCTTATCCTACAGCACGCGCGGCGTGGTGGATGAGAACAGGCATCACGGGGCGCTGTTCCGCTTTAAGGTGTTTCATCGGGCGGGAAAAAAGTGTGAGCGATGCGGCGGGATTATCGACAGGATGATGCTCTCGTCGAGGCCCTTTTACTGGTGCCCGCACTGCCAGAGATAAAAGTAAAACGGTAACCCGTAGGTTACCGTTTTTAATGTTTTCACCCTCACCCTGTGGGAGAGGGCCTTACCCAGCTTCTGTTAGCGCTTAATATCAGACTTGAAGTCGCGCTGCTCGTAGCCGGTATACAGCTGACGAGGACGGGCGATTTTCATGCCTTCGCTGTGCATTTCGTTCCAGTGCGCAATCCAGCCTACGGTACGTGCCATAGCGAAGATCACGGTGAACATGGAGGACGGAATGCCCATCGCTTTCAGGATGATACCGGAGTAGAAATCGACGTTCGGGTAGAGTTTCTTCTCGATGAAGTACGGGTCGTTCAGCGCGATGTGCTCCAGCTCCATCGCCACTTCCAGCAGGTCATCTTTGGTGCCCAGCTCTTTCAGCACTTCGTGGCAGGTCTCGCGCATGACGGTTGCGCGTGGGTCGTAGTTTTTGTAAACGCGGTGACCAAAGCCCATCAGGCGGAAGGAGTCATTCTTGTCTTTCGCGCGACGCACGAATTCCGGAATGTGCTCAACGGAGCTGATCTCTTCCAGCATCTTCAGCGCCGCTTCGTTCGCGCCGCCGTGCGCCGGTCCCCACAGGGAGGCGATACCCGCCGCAATACAGGCGAACGGGTTCGCGCCTGAAGAGCCAGCGGTACGGACGGTAGAGGTGGACGCGTTCTGTTCGTGGTCAGCGTGCAGGATCAGAATACGGTCCATTGCGCGTTCCAGCACCGGATTCACTTCGTACTCTTCGCACGGCGTGGAGAACATCATGCGCAGGAAGTTACCGGCGTAGGAGAGGTCATTGCGCGGATAAACAAACGGCTGGCCGATGGAGTATTTGTAGCACATCGCCGCCATGGTAGGCATTTTGGACAGCAGACGGAACGCCGCGATATCACGATGACGCGGGTTATTCACGTCCAGAGAATCGTGGTAGAACGCCGCCAGCGCACCGGTAATACCGCACATGACCGCCATCGGGTGAGAGTCACGACGAAACGCATGGAACAGACGGGTAATCTGCTCATGGATCATGGTGTGACGGGTCACGGTGGTTTTGAATTCATCGTATTCAGCCTGGGTCGGCTTTTCGCCGTTCAGCAGGATGTAGCACACTTCCAGATAGTTGGATTCGGTGGCTAACTGATCGATGGGGAAGCCGCGATGGAGCAGGATACCTTCGTCACCGTCAATGTAGGTGATTTTGGATTCGCAAGATGCGGTGGAGGTGAATCCAGGGTCAAAGGTGAATACCCCTTTAGAACCCAGCGTACGGATATCAATAACATCCTGACCGAGCGTGCCTTTTAGCACATCCAGTTCAATAGCATCATCACCATTTAGGGTGAGTTTTGCCTTTGTATCAGCCATTTACGGTCTCCTTAGCGCCTTATGCTTAAGACTGCTTTTCACCGGATTTGCATTCAGCTGTTAATCACCGTTACCAGATTGTTATTTGGCTTACCGCTCAGCTCACGAGGAGAAACCAGGGTACAGAGCTATGGCGCCTTGCAGGTAAACGAATGAAATATCAGTGAAACAACAGCAAATCAGCGTTTTTGCAGTCCGAATTATTCAAACCTGTATATCACTAATAACTGTCCTGATAACTTCGGTCAATACCATCACACTGTTACATAACTATTTGTCAGGTGAAAGTAAGACCTCATAACTTTTGCGCATTATATGCCTTTTCTAATGACGTTTGTAACAATATTGTTTAACATTTGTCAAATCAGATGATTAAAAATTAAAAAGATGTTGTTATCGTGACCCCGATCACTGTTCCAGAGAAAACCCAACAAACTGTATGTAGGTTAATTGTAATGATTTTGTGAACGGCCTATACTGCCGCCAGGTCTCCGGAACACCCTGCAATCCCGAGCCACCCAGCGTTGTAACGTGTCGTTTTAGCATTTGGAAGCAATGTTTTGCATGACGCGCAGTTATAGAAAAGGAACGCTGTCTGACCCGCATCGCAGTCCGGAGGAAGGAAACAATAAGAACAGCATGTGGGCGTTATTCATGATAAGAAATGTGAAAAAACAAAGACCTGTCAATCTGGATCTCAAAACGATCCGATTCCCTGTAACAGCAATAGCGTCCATTCTGCACCGTGTTTCAGGTGTGATTACGTTTGTGGCGGTCGGTATTTTGCTGTGGTTACTGGGAACCAGCCTCTCATCCCCTGAAGGATTCCTCCAGGCCTCAGCCATCATGAACAGCTTCTTCGTGAAATTCATCATGTGGGGCATTCTCACCGCGCTGGCCTATCACGTTGTTGGCGGCGTTCGCCATATGCTGATGGACTTTGGCTATCTGGAAGAGACGTTCGAGGCCGGAAAACGTACCGCTAACATTTCATTTGTGATCACTGTCGTGCTTTCACTTCTCGCAGGAGTTCTCGTATGGTAAGCAACGCCTCCGCATTAGGACGCAACGGCGTACATGACTTCATTCTGGTCCGCGCTACCGCGATCGTCCTCACGCTTTACATCATCTATATGATCGGTTTCTTCGCGACCAGCGGGACGCTGACGTGGGAAATCTGGAGTGGTTTCTTCGGATCGGCCTTCACCAAAGTGTTCACCCTGCTGGCGCTGTTCTCCATCCTTATTCATGCCTGGATTGGCATGTGGCAGGTGTTGACCGATTACGTTAAACCGCTGGCGATTCGCCTTCCGCTTCAGCTTGTTATTGTTGTTGCTCTGGTGGTTTACGTCATTTATGGATTTGTTGTGGTGTGGGGTGTGTAATGAAACTGCCAGTCAGAGAATTTGATGCTGTTGTGATTGGTGCGGGTGGCGCAGGTATGCGCGCCGCACTGCAAATTTCCCAGAGCGGCCAGACCTGTGCGCTGCTCTCAAAAGTCTTCCCGACCCGTTCCCACACTGTGTCCGCGCAGGGCGGTATCACCGTTGCGCTGGGTAACTCCCATGAAGATAACTGGGAATGGCACATGTACGATACGGTAAAAGGTTCCGATTACATCGGCGACCAGGATGCCATCGAATACATGTGTAAAACCGGCCCGGAAGCGATTCTGGAGCTGGACCACATGGGCCTGCCGTTCTCCCGCCTGGAAAACGGCACCATCTATCAGCGTCCGTTTGGCGGCCAGTCGAAAAACTTCGGCGGCGAGCAGGCGGCACGCACCGCGGCGGCGGCTGACCGTACCGGTCACGCGCTGCTGCACACGCTGTATCAGCAGAACCTGAAAAACCACACCACCATCTTCTCCGAGTGGTATGCGCTGGATCTGGTGAAAAACGCCGATGGCGCAGTGGTGGGCTGTACCGCACTGTGCATTGAAACCGGCGAGGTAGTCTACTTCAAAGCCCGCGCAACCGTGCTGGCGACCGGCGGCGCGGGCCGTATTTACCAGTCCACCACCAACGCCCACATCAACACCGGTGACGGCGTGGGTATGGCAATCCGCGCCGGCGTGCCGGTGCAGGATATGGAGATGTGGCAGTTCCACCCAACCGGTATCGCCGGTGCGGGCGTGCTGGTCACGGAAGGCTGCCGCGGTGAAGGCGGCTACCTGCTGAACAAACACGGCGAGCGCTTCATGGAGCGTTATGCCCCGAACGCGAAAGACCTGGCGGGTCGCGACGTGGTGGCGCGTTCCATCATGATCGAAATCCGCGAAGGCCGCGGCTGCGATGGCCCATGGGGTCCGCACGCGAAGCTGAAGCTCGACCACCTGGGTAAAGAGGTGCTGGAATCCCGCCTGCCGGGCATTCTGGAGCTGTCCCGTACCTTCGCCCACGTCGACCCGGTAAAAGAGCCGATTCCGGTTATCCCAACCTGCCACTACATGATGGGCGGTATTCCGACCAAAGTGACCGGTCAGGCGCTGACCGTGAACGAGCAGGGCGAAGACGTGGTCATCCCTGGCCTGTTCGCGGTAGGCGAAATTGCCTGCGTATCCGTTCACGGTGCAAACCGTCTGGGCGGCAACTCCCTGCTGGACCTGGTGGTGTTTGGCCGTGCGGTGGGCCTGCATCTGCAGGAATCGATCGCCGAGCAGGGCGCGCTGCGTGACGCGACCGACGACGAAATTGATGCCTCTCTTGAGCGCCTCAACCGCTGGAACGGCAACCGTAACGGCGAAGATCCGGTGGAAATTCGTAAAGCGCTGCAGGAATGCATGCAGCACAACTTCTCGGTATTCCGTGAAGGTGACGCTATGGCTAAAGGCCTGGAGCAGCTGAAAGCGATCCGCGAGCGTCTTAAAAATGCCCGTCTGGACGACACCTCCAGCGAGTTCAACACCCAGCGCGTTGAGTGCCTGGAGCTGGATAACCTGATGGAAACCGCGTTCGCGACCGCGATGTCGGCAAACTTCCGTACCGAAAGCCGCGGCGCGCATAGCCGCTTCGACTTCCCGGATCGTGATGACGAAAACTGGCTGTGCCATTCCCTGTATCTGCCAGAGTCGGAATCCATGACGCGTCGTAGCGTCAACATGGAACCGAAACTGCGTCCGGCGTTCCCGCCGAAGATTCGTACTTACTAATGCGGAGACAGGATAATGAAACTCGAATTCTCAGTTTATCGTTATAACCCGGATGTTGATGACGCTCCGCGTATGCAGGACTACACCCTGGAAGCGGAAGAAGGTCGTGACATGATGCTGCTGGACGCCTTGATCCAGCTGAAGGAAAAAGATCCTACCCTGTCGTTCCGCCGCTCCTGCCGTGAAGGGGTGTGTGGCTCCGACGGTGTGAACATGAACGGCAAAAATGGCCTGGCCTGCATCACGCCAATTTCAGCGCTAAACCGTCCAGGTCAGAAAATTGTTATCCGTCCTCTGCCCGGGCTGCCTGTCGTGCGTGATTTGGTGGTGGACATGGGACAATTCTATGCACAATATGAGAAGATTAAGCCTTACTTATTGAATAATGGGCAAAATCCACCCGCTCGCGAGCACTTACAGTCTCCCGAGCAGCGTGAAAAACTCGATGGGCTGTACGAGTGTATTCTCTGTGCATGTTGTTCAACGTCGTGTCCGTCATTCTGGTGGAACCCGGACAAGTTTATCGGCCCTGCGGGTCTGCTGGCTGCCTATCGCTTCCTGATCGACAGCCGCGATACCGAAACCGATAATCGCCTGGAAGGGCTAAGTGACGCTTTCAGCGTATTCCGCTGCCATAGCATCATGAACTGCGTCAGTGTGTGTCCTAAAGGGCTGAACCCGACGCGCGCCATCGGCCATATTAAGTCGATGCTGCTGCAGCGCAGTGCGTAAGTAGTGAGAGGGGAGCGGTGTTCCCCTCACCCTAACCCTCTCCCACAGGGAGAGGGAACAGATTGCAGGAAATCTTTAAAAACTGCCGACGACCTTCCCCCTCTCCCTGTGGGAGAGGGTCGGGGTGAGGGGAAACCCTTAAGACAGTTTCTAAAGGTTCCTTCGCGGGCCAAAGTAAAAGAGCTCGCAGGTGAACCCCGGCACGTACACGTGGTGTGCGTGGTAGTTTCTACGGCGAAAGTAAGCATAAAAATGCTTAAGGGATCACGATGCAGAACGGCGCAATGAAAGCCTGGCTGGACTCTTCTTACCTCTCTGGTTCTAACCAGAGCTGGATAGAACAGCTCTATGAAGACTTCTTAACCGATCCTGACTCAGTGGACGCAAACTGGCGTTCCATGTTCCAGCAGTTGCCTGGTACAGGGGTCAAACCGGATCAATTCCATTCCAAAACACGTGATTATTTCCGTCGTCTGGCGAAGGATGCCTCACGTTACTCTTCTGCGATTTCCGACCCTGACACCAATGCGAAGCAGGTTAAAGTCCTGCAGCTTATCAACGCTTATCGCTTCCGCGGTCACCAGCATGCGAATCTCGATCCGCTGGGACTGTGGCAGCAGGAACGTGTGGCGGATCTCGATCCGGCCTATCACGATCTGACCGAGGCCGATTTCCAGGAAAGCTTTAACGTAGGTTCTTTTGCCATCGGTAAAGACACGATGAAGCTGGGCGATCTGATTGATGCGCTCAAGCAAACCTACTGCGGCTCCATCGGCGCGGAATATATGCACATTACCTCCACCGAAGAGAAACGCTGGATCCAACAGCGTATCGAATCCGTGGCGGGCCACGCGAATTTCTCAGCAGACGAGAAAAAACGTTTCCTGAGCGAACTGACCGCAGCAGAAGGCCTTGAGCGCTATCTGGGCGCGAAATTCCCGGGCGCAAAACGCTTCTCGCTGGAAGGCGGCGATGCGTTAGTCCCGATGCTGAAAGAGCTGATTCGTCATGCCGGTAAGAGCGGCACGCGCGAAGTGGTGCTGGGCATGGCGCACCGTGGCCGTCTGAACGTGCTGGTTAACGTGCTGGGTAAAAAACCGCAGGATTTGTTTGACGAGTTTGCGGGTAAACATAAAGAGCACCTCGGCACCGGTGACGTGAAGTACCACATGGGCTTCTCGTCGGATATCGAAACCGAGGGCGGCCAGGTTCACCTGGCGCTGGCGTTTAACCCGTCACACCTCGAAATCGTCAGCCCGGTGGTAATCGGGTCCGTGCGCGCGCGTCTGGATCGTCTGGACGAGCCAAGCAGCAATAAAGTGCTGCCAATCACCATTCACGGCGATGCGGCGGTGACAGGGCAGGGCGTGGTTCAGGAAACCCTGAACATGTCGAAAGCGCGTGGTTATGAAGTGGGCGGTACCGTTCGCATCGTGATCAACAACCAGGTGGGCTTCACCACCTCGAACCCGCTGGATGCGCGCTCCACCCCGTACTGCACCGACATCGGTAAAATGGTTCAGGCGCCAATCTTCCACGTTAACGCGGATGACCCGGAAGCCGTTGCCTTTGTTACCCGTCTGGCGCTGGACTTCCGTAACACCTTTAAGCGTGATGTGTTCATTGACCTCTTCTGCTACCGCCGCCACGGCCACAACGAAGCGGATGAGCCAAGTGCAACCCAGCCGCTGATGTATCAGAAAATCAAAAAACACCCGACGCCGCGCAAAATCTATGCTGACAAGCTGGAAGGCGAAAACGTGGCGACGCTGGAAGATGCGACCGAGATGGTCAACCTCTACCGCGACGCGCTGGATGCGGGTGAATGCGTTGTGAAAGAGCTGCGCCCAATGAACATGCACTCCTTCACCTGGTCGCCGTACCTCAACCACGAGTGGGACGAGAGCTACCCGAACAAGGTTGAGATGAAGCGCCTGCAGGAGCTGGCTAAGCGCATCAGCACCGTGCCGGAAGCGATCGAGATGCAGTCTCGCGTGGCCAAAATCTATGGCGATCGCCAGGCGATGGCGGCGGGCGAGAAGCTGTTCGACTGGGGCGGCGCGGAAACGCTGGCTTATGCAACGCTGGTTGATGAAGGCATTCCGGTTCGTCTGTCCGGTGAAGATGCGGGCCGAGGCACCTTCTTCCACCGTCACGCGGTGGTTCACAACCAGTCTAACGGTTCAACCTATACCCCGCTTCAGCACGTGCATAACGGTCAGGGCCAGTTCAAGGTCTGGGACTCCGTGCTGTCTGAAGAAGCGGTACTGGCGTTCGAATACGGTTACGCCACCGCGGAGCCGCGCACCCTGACCATCTGGGAAGCGCAGTTCGGTGACTTCGCCAACGGTGCGCAGGTGGTTATCGACCAGTTCATCTCCTCCGGCGAGCAGAAGTGGGGCCGCATGTGTGGCCTGGTGATGCTGCTGCCGCACGGTTATGAAGGGCAGGGACCGGAGCACTCCTCCGCGCGTCTGGAACGTTATCTGCAGCTCTGCGCCGAGCAGAACATGCAGGTTTGCGTGCCGTCCACCCCGGCTCAGGTGTACCACATGCTGCGTCGCCAGGCGCTGCGCGGTATGCGCCGTCCGCTGGTGGTCATGTCGCCGAAATCGCTGCTGCGCCATCCGCTAGCGGTCTCCAGCCTGGAAGAGCTGGCAAACGGCACCTTCCTGCCGGCCATCGGTGAAGTTGACGAACTGGATCCGCAGGGCGTTAAGCGTGTCGTGATGTGTTCTGGTAAGGTTTATTACGACCTGCTGGAACAGCGCCGTAAGAACAATCAGAAAGATGTCGCCATCGTGCGTATCGAACAGCTTTATCCGTTCCCGCATCAGGCGATGCAGGAAGTGCTGAAACAGTACGCTCACGTACATGATTTTGTCTGGTGCCAGGAAGAGCCGCTCAACCAGGGCGCGTGGTATTGCAGCCAGCATCATTTCCGTGAAGTGATTCCATTTGGGTCTGCTCTGCGTTATGCAGGTCGCCCGGCCTCCGCCTCTCCGGCGGTAGGGTATATGTCCGTTCACCAGAAGCAGCAACAAGATCTGGTCAATGACGCGCTGAACGTCGATTAATTAAAGGATACATAATGAGTAGCGTAGATATTCTTGTTCCCGACCTGCCTGAGTCCGTAGCAGATGCAACCGTCGCCACCTGGCACAAAAAACCAGGCGACGCGGTAACCCGCGACGAAGTGCTGGTAGAAATCGAAACTGACAAAGTGGTACTGGAAGTACCGGCTTCAGCGGATGGCATTCTGGATGCGGTCCTGGAAGATGAAGGTACGACCGTAACCTCTCGCCAGATCCTGGGTCGCCTGCGTGAAGGCAACAGCGCGGGCAAAGAGTCCAGCGCCAAATCTGAAGAGAAGGCGTCTACGCCGGCCCAGCGCCAGCAGGCTTCTCTGGAAGAGCAAAGCAACGACGCGCTCAGCCCGGCGATCCGTCGCCTGCTGGCCGAGCACAGCCTCGATCCGGCAGCCATTAAAGGCACCGGCGTAGGCGGCCGCCTGACGCGTGAAGATATCGACAAGCATCTGGCTAAAGCGCCTTCTGATGCGAAAGCAGAAGCGAAAGCGCCTGCTGCAGCACCAGCGGCACAGCCTCAGCTTGGCGCACGTAGCGAAAAACGCGTGCCGATGACCCGCCTGCGCAAGCGCGTGGCCGAGCGTCTGCTGGAAGCGAAAAACTCCACCGCGATGCTGACCACGTTTAACGAAGTCAACATGAAGCCAATCATGGACCTGCGCAAGCAGTACGGTGACGCGTTTGAAAAACGTCACGGTATCCGTCTGGGCTTTATGTCCTTCTACGTGAAAGCGGTGGTTGAAGCGCTGAAACGCTACCCGGAAGTGAACGCGTCTATCGATGGCGATGACGTGGTTTACCACAACTACTTCGACGTCAGCATGGCGGTTTCTACCCCACGCGGCCTGGTGACCCCGGTTCTGCGCGATGTGGACACCCTGGGCATGGCTGACATTGAGAAGAAAATCAAAGAGCTGGCCGTGAAAGGCCGCGACGGCAAGCTGACCGTAGACGACCTGACCGGCGGTAACTTCACCATTACCAACGGCGGCGTGTTCGGCTCGCTGATGTCTACCCCGATCATTAACCCGCCGCAGAGCGCGATCCTGGGTATGCACGCCATTAAAGATCGTCCTATGGCGGTAGACGGTAAAGTGGAGATCCTGCCAATGATGTATCTGGCGCTCTCTTACGATCACCGCCTGATCGACGGCCGCGAGTCCGTGGGCTTCCTGGTAGCGATTAAAGAGCTGCTGGAAGATCCAACGCGTCTGCTGCTGGACGTCTAGTCCCTTTTAGCATCACCTGCCCTGTAGGCCGGATAAGCCTTGCGCCGGCCTGCAGGTTTGAAGATAACGATTACCCTGAAGGATGGATAGAACACATGAACTTACATGAATATCAGGCCAAACAGCTGTTTGCCCGGTATGGCTTACCGGCTCCGGTGGGTTATGCCTGTACTACCCCGCGTGAAGCAGAAGAAGCCGCATCTAAAATCGGTTCCGGCCCGTGGGTAGTTAAATGTCAGGTTCACGCTGGTGGCCGTGGTAAAGCGGGCGGTGTGAAGGTTGTTAAGAGCAAAGAAGAGATCCGTGCCTTTGCTGAACATTGGCTCGGCAAGCGTCTGGTAACTTACCAGACGGATGCGAACGGCCAGCCGGTTAACCAGATCCTGGTTGAAGCTGCGACCGACATCGCAAAAGAACTGTACCTCGGCGCCGTGGTGGACCGTAGCTCCCGTCGCGTGGTGTTCATGGCGTCTACCGAAGGCGGCGTGGAAATTGAAAAAGTAGCGGAAGAGACCCCGCACCTGATCCATAAAGTCGCTATCGATCCGCTGGCCGGCCCAATGCCTTACCAGGGGCGCGAGCTGGCGTTCAAGCTGGGTCTGGAAGGCAAGCTGGTTCAGCAGTTCACCAAGATCTTTATGGGGCTGGCGACCATCTTCCTGGAGCGCGACCTGGCGCTGATCGAGATCAACCCGCTGGTGATCACTACCCAGGGCGATCTGATCTGCCTGGACGGCAAGCTGGGCGCTGACGGCAACGCGCTGTTCCGCCAGTCCGATCTGCGTGAAATGCGCGATCAGTCTCAGGAAGATCCGCGTGAAGCGCAGGCTGCACAGTGGGAACTGAACTACGTGGCGCTGGACGGCAACATCGGCTGCATGGTTAACGGCGCGGGCCTGGCAATGGGCACCATGGACATCGTTAAGCTGCACGGCGGTGAGCCGGCGAACTTCCTGGACGTGGGCGGTGGCGCAACCAAAGAGCGCGTAACCGAAGCGTTCAAAATCATTCTCTCTGACAGCAACGTGAAAGCCGTTCTGGTTAACATCTTCGGCGGTATCGTGCGTTGCGACCTGATCGCCGACGGTATCATCGGCGCGGTAGAAGAAGTGGGCGTTAACGTTCCGGTAGTGGTTCGTCTGGAAGGGAACAACGCTGAACTCGGCGCGAAAAAACTGGCTGACAGCGGCCTGAATATTATTGCAGCGAAAAGTCTGACGGATGCAGCTCAGCAGGTTGTTGCCGCAGTGGAGGGGAAATAATGTCCGTTTTAATTAATAAAGATACCAAGGTTATCTGCCAGGGCTTCACCGGTAGCCAGGGGACTTTCCACTCTGAACAGGCGATTGCCTACGGTACGCAGATGGTTGGCGGCGTGACGCCAGGTAAAGGCGGCACCACGCACCTGGGCCTGCCGGTGTTCAACACCGTGCGTGAAGCCGTAGAAGCAACCGGCGCTACCGCGACCGTGATCTACGTTCCGGCTCCGTTCTGCAAAGACTCCATTCTGGAAGCGATCGACGCAGGCATTAAGCTTATCATCACCATCACCGAAGGTATCCCGACGCTGGATATGCTGACCGTGAAGGTGAAGCTGGATGAAGCGGGCGTGCGCATGATCGGCCCGAACTGCCCGGGCGTTATCACCCCTGGTGAATGCAAAATCGGCATCATGCCGGGCCACATTCACAAGCCGGGTAAAGTGGGCATCGTTTCCCGCTCCGGTACCCTGACCTATGAAGCGGTTAAGCAGACCACCGACTACGGCTTCGGCCAGTCCACCTGCGTGGGCATCGGCGGTGACCCGATCCCGGGCTCTAACTTCATCGACATCCTGAAGCTGTTCCAGGAAGATCCACAGACCGAAGCGATCGTGATGATCGGTGAGATCGGCGGTAGCGCGGAAGAAGAAGCGGCTGCTTACATCAAAGATCACGTGACCAAGCCGGTAGTGGGCTACATCGCGGGCGTGACCGCGCCGAAAGGCAAGCGTATGGGTCACGCGGGGGCGATTATCGCCGGCGGTAAAGGTACGGCTGATGAGAAATTCGCAGCACTGGAAGCCGCAGGCGTGAAAACCGTTCGCAGCCTGGCGGATATCGGTGAAGCGCTGAAATCCATCATTAAGTAAGTCCTCTCTGCTCCCCGGAAGGGGGGCGTTGAAGTATAAAAAAATGTCCGTTTCGACATGGTTGGCCGCTGTAAAGCGGCCTTTTTTATTGTCTGCGCCTGGCGACGAGGGTGAACCTGTAGTCGTCAGAATTAAACACGTTGCGACTGTATTCAAATACCCGACCGTCTTTCAGGAACCCACGAGAGACCTTTTCCAGAATCGGCTTCGCCGGATCCAGCGCCAGGGCGGCGATCGCCTCGTCCGAGGGCATGATCGGAACCAGCTCCTGCTCGCTGCGATCGATAACCATCCTTTTGATCTGCTCAACGTAGTGGTATTTCGAATTTTCCATTACTTCCCAGGTAAGGTCGGGGAACATCGCCAGCGGCATCCATGTCTCCTCCAGGTTTACCGGCTTTTCCCTGATGAAGCGTACGCGCTTGACGTGCCAGACCTTGTCATCCTGGTTAATTGCCAGCCTTGCAGCGAGCCTCTCATCGGCCTTGACCACTTCGAAGATTTTTACATCGCTGTGCGTATCGACGTTTCGATCCGCCAGCTTTTCGTAAAAGCCGGTGAGCTGATAAATGTCGTAATTCACCCGCTCCTCTTTTACATACGAGCCACTGCCCTGAATGCTTTCGATGATCTGCTCGTCGGCGAGCAGCTTCAGCGCCTGCCGCACGGTGACCCGGCTGACGCTAAACGCCTCCTGCAGGCTGGATTCCGTCGGCAGCGCGTCGCCTGGCTTTAACTCACCGGCATTGATTTTCTCGCGGAACGCATCGGCGATCTGCCGGTACCTCGGTTTATTGCCCATTCTTTCGCGCCTGTTTAATACCTTTTCAGGGAATTATGCCTTCAGTGGATGATTTGTAAATAACACAAATAGAATACAAATATCGTTATCAGTGAAAATGATCACATAAATGTATTATTAGGTCTGCCACAATCCTCCCCAGACAATAACTCTGCATATGTGAGGATCTTTATGAACCTGACGACCCTGACCGATCCGCGTGCTGTCTGCGTACAGGCGCAGTTTACAGGCCGCGATGAGGCAATACGCCAGCTTGCGATGCGGCTGGTGGCCTTGGGCAAAATCGCCGACGCCGATACGTTTCTGGCAGAAGTGTTCCATCGGGAATCGCTTGGCCCGACAGCGCTGGGGGAGGGGCTGGCCGTCCCTCATGGCAAATCAGCGGTCGTGAAGGAAGCGGCTTTTGCCGTGGCAACGCTGCGCGAACCGCTGGCATGGGAGGGCGTGGACGGGCCTGAAGAGGTTGAGCTGATTTTTCTGCTCGCCATTCCTCCCGCACAGGCGGGATCGACGCATATCCAGGTGCTGACGGCGCTGACCTCTCGCCTGGCGGACGACGATCTCAGGGCCCGGGTGATGACGGCGACCAGCCCGGAAGCGGTGCTCGCTGCTCTGGAGGCGAACTCGCAGGCTGAAGAGGCCGACGTCGCCGTGAATGCCCCGACCATCGTCTGCGTGACCGCCTGTCCGGCCGGGATCGCCCATACCTATATGGCAGCGGAATATCTCGAAAAAGCGGGACGTCGGCTCGGCGTCAACGTGGTGGTAGAGAAGCAGGGGGCGAACGGCATTGAGGGGCGACTCACCGCGCAGCAGCTGCGTGAGGCGAAAGCCTGCATCTTTGCTGCGGACGTGGCGATCAAAGAGAGCGAACGCTTTCACGGGATCCCCGCCATTTCCGTTCCCGTCGCGGAACCGTTGCGCCACGCGGAAGCGCTCATTGAGCGCGCGCTGGCGCTACGGCCTTCATCCGATGCGCGTTTTGCGCATGCCGATACTGAAGCGAAAAAGAGCGTTAAAACGGAACTCAAGCAGGCGCTTCTCAGCGGCATCTCCTTTGCGGTACCGCTGATTGTCGCTGGCGGTACGGTGCTGGCCGTGTCGGTACTGCTGGCGCAGGTTCTGGGCTTACAGCATCTCTTCGATCAGGAAAACTCGTGGCTGTGGTTGTACCGTAAGCTGGGCGGCGGCATGCTCGGCATTCTGATGGTGCCGGTTCTGGCCGCCTATACCGCTTACTCGCTGGCGGATAAACCTGCTCTCACGCCGGGCTTCGCTGCCGGCTTAGCCGCCAATACGATCGGTGCCGGTTTTCTGGGCGCAATCGTCGGCGGGCTTATTGCAGGCTACCTGATGCGCTGGGTGAAAAATCATATTCGCCTGAGCAGCCGCTACAACGGCTTTCTGACCTTTTATCTCTATCCGGTGATCGGCGTGCTCGGCGCAGGCAGCCTGATGCTGTTTGCGATCGGCGAACCGGTGGCCTGGGTCAATACCGCGCTGACCGTCTGGCTTAACGGGCTGTCCGGCGCAAATGCGCTGCTCCTGGGCGCGATCCTCGGCTTTATGTGCTCGTTCGACCTGGGCGGGCCGGTCAACAAGGCTTCTTACGCCTTTTGCCTGGGAGCGATGGCTAACGGCGTCTACGGGCCTTATGCGATCTTTGCCTCCGTCAAAATGGTATCGGCCTTTACCGTCACGGCGTCAACGATGCTGGCGCCGAAACTGTTTAAGCAGTTCGAAATCGAAACCGGAAAATCCACCTGGCTACTGGGGCTGGCGGGCATTACGGAAGGGGCGATACCGATGGCTATCGAGGATCCGCTGCGTGTCATCGGCTCATTTGTTCTGGGGTCAATGGCGACCGGGGCGATTGTCGGGGCGATGGGCATTGGGCTCTCCACCCCGGGAGCCGGTATTTTCTCCCTCTTCTTACTGCACGATGCCGGGCTCGGCGGCGTGATGGCCGCTGCGGGCTGGTTTGGCGCCGCGCTGATCGGCTCCGCAATCTCCACGCTTTTTTTACTGCTCTGGCGGCGTCAGGCCGTGGCGAGCGGCAAATACGTGGCCGAAGACATTCCATCCTAAACACGCACTGACAGGAAACGAAGATGAAAGCCGTATCTCGCGTTCATATCACGCCACATATGCACTGGGACCGTGAGTGGTACTTCACCACCGAAGCGTCACGTATTCTTCTGGTCAATAATATGGAAGAGATCCTCGCCCGTCTTGAGCAGGACGCGGAGTATAAGTACTACGTCCTGGATGGCCAGACGGCGGTGCTGGAGGATTATTTTGCGGTGAAGCCGGAAAGCAGGCCGCGCGTGAAAGCGCTGGTAGAGGCCGGAAAGCTCATCATCGGGCCGTGGTATACCCAGACGGACACCACTATTGTCTCCGGTGAGTCGATTGTGCGAAATCTGATGTACGGCATTCGCGACTGCATGGCCTTTGGCGAGCCGATGAAGATTGGCTATCTGCCGGACTCCTTCGGGATGTCTTCCCAGCTGCCGCACATTTATAACGGTTTTGGCATCACGCGCACCCTGTTCTGGCGCGGCTGTTCCGAGCGTCACGGTACCGATAAAACCGAATTCCTCTGGCAGAGCCAGGACGGGAGTGAAGTTACGGCGCAGGTACTGCCGCTGGGTTACGCGATTGGTAAGTACTTACCGGAGGATGAAGCCGGGCTGCGGAAACGACTCGACAGCTATTTTGAGGTGCTCGAAAAAGCCTCGGTAACGAAGGAAATTTTGCTGCCGAACGGCCATGACCAGATGCCGCTACAGCAGAACATTTTTGCGGTGATGGATAAACTTCGGGAAATCTATCCCCAGCGTCAGTTTGTCATGAGCCGCTTTGAGGAGGTGTTTGACCGCATCGACGCGCGCCGCGACGAGCTGGCGACGCTGAAAGGGGAGTTTATTGACGGCAAATACATGCGCGTGCACCGCACAATTGGCTCCACGCGGATGGACATTAAGATCGCCCACGCCCGTATCGAGAATAAAATCGTCAACGTGCTTGAGCCGCTGGCCACGCTTGCCTGGACGCTGGGCTTTGAGTATCACCACGGTTTGCTGGAAAAAATGTGGAAGGAGATCCTCAAGAATCACGCCCACGACAGTATCGGCTGCTGCTGTAGCGACAAAGTGCACCGCGAGGTGATGTCCCGCTTTGAGCTGGCGGAAGACATGGCCGATAACCTGACGCGCTTCTATATGCGCAAGATTGTCGACAACATGCCGCAGAGCGATGAGGACAAGCTGGTGATGTTTAACCTGACGCCGTGGCCGCGCGAGGAAGTCATTAACACCACGCTGCGTCTGCGCGCCAGCCGGTTCCGCCTGCTGGACGACAGGGGTAATGAAATCCCTTATTACCTCCGCGGCGCGCGTGAGATCGACCCCGGTCTGATTGACCGACAGATTGTGCATTACGGTAACTACGATCCCTTCATGGAGTTTGACATCCAGATCGCTCAAATCCTGCCGTCAATGGGTTACCGCACGCTTTATATCGAGCCGCACGTGGCCGGCAGGGTGCTCGCACCGGCAGATTCCCCGGGGGCACTGCTGGAAAATGCGTTCTGGGAGATTACGCTGAATGGAGACGGAACCCTGCGCCTGCTCGACAAAGCGTCCGGACTTATCTATGACCGTGCGCTGGAAATTGAAGAGAGCTCGGACGATGGCGATGAGTACGATTATTCGCCTTCGCGCGAGGAGTGGAGACTCACTTCAGCGCAGGGCGAGCATCAGGTGGAGGTGTTCCACGAAGCCTGGCAGAGCAGGGCGGTGATCCGCCATCGTATGGCGGTGCCGGCCAGTCTTGCCGAACGTTCTGCGCGTCAGCGGACGGGGACGCTTGAGGCTGAAATGACGATTACGCTCAGCCATAACAGCCGGCGTATCGACGTTGAGGCGCGTCTGGAAAACCATGCGGACGATCATCGTGTTCGGGTGCTGATCCCAACGCCCTTCACCACCGAGGAGGTGTTAGCCGACACCCAGTTCGGTTCGCTGACGCGTCCCGTACGGGATGAGGCGATGGCCAGCTGGCAGGAGGAGGGCTGGAAGGAAGCGCCGCTGCCGGTGTGGAATCTGCTTAATTACGCGGTGCTTCAGGAAAGACGCAACGGAATGGCGCTTTTCACCGAAGGGTTGCGCGAATTTGAGGTAACTGGCGAGCGTCAAAAAACCTTCGCCCTGACGCTGCTTCGCGGCGTGGGGGTACTGGGGAAGGAGGATTTACTTCTGCGACCGGGCAGACCGTCCGGGATCAAAATGCCCGTGCCGGATTCGCAGGTGCGTGGTCAGCTAACCTGTCGCTTTAGCCTGTTCAGCTTTAACGGTACGCCTGTGAGTGCCGGCGTTGCGCAGCAGGCGAAATCATGGTTAACGCCCGTGCACTGCTATAACAAAATCCCGTGGGATGCGATGAAGCTTAACCGGGCCGCAGTCACCGCACCTACAAGTTACAGCCTGCTGACGCTGGCGCCAAACGGGTGTGTACTCAGCGCGCTTAAAAAGGCGGAAGATCGTGACGAGATGATTCTGCGCCTGTACAACCCTTCGGAGACCCGCTCCTGTGACGTGGCGATTACCGTGAATCGTGCGGTTAAGGCCTGCGGCGAAACGGACATGAATGAGAGGTTTACCGCAGCAGGAGAGGGCGGGGCGGACATTTCCGGGCCATTCCGTCCCGGGCAGTCGCGCACTTTTAGCCTGAAGATTGACCGGTAACGCTTGCCGCAATAAAAAGGCCGCAGAGGGGGCGGCCTTTTTTAATGAATAATCACGCAGAGGTGTTAATTTCAAGACCATTAAAAGTGAATAAAATGTAACCATGCGCCGTTCCAGCACAGCAATAAAAAAATACTGTGAAGCGGATAACATAATATGTTTATCTTTATGCCAAATACGTTTTTCCTGCCGCGTTAATAAAAATCACATCTGTTTATATTATCTTCTGCCTTTTATAACCATTCACGACTTTCAATATACATATCGTTAACATGGTTTTTACTATCCATGTCACAAAGAAACATCATTAACAGGGTGGGCCGTTTTTGATTTAAATCAATGTTTAATACTTGGAAAAAGGCTCCAAAAGGCGTTAAATTGTTCCCGATCAAAATGGCCTAAAAGTGGTAATTTTGCTATAAATTGATCGCCGTCGAAAAACGTAAATCTGTTCGAATAAAAACCTGTTTATTGTAAGGGTTTTGCAGCGTATTATATTTGCGGGATCAATTTGGTTTTTTCTTAACGTATTTGTAACCTTTCATCACTGCTTTTTTCTTGTCGGGAATAAGCAATGAAGAAGGGATGCAGATTACTTTGTATTGGGGCATGCGTGTGGATCCTTATCTAACGGGAACCACTCTCGGAGTCTTCATGCGATGAGCAAGGAGTCATAATGTTAGACGTAGTCGAACTGTCGCGCTTACAGTTTGCCTTGACCGCGATGTACCACTTCCTGTTTGTACCGCTGACGCTCGGTATGGCGTTCCTGCTGGCAATCATGGAAACGGTTTACGTCCTCTCCGGCAAACAGATTTATAAAGATATGACCAAGTTCTGGGGCAAGTTGTTTGGTATCAACTTTGCGCTAGGCGTGGCAACCGGTCTGACCATGGAGTTCCAGTTCGGGACTAACTGGTCTTATTATTCCCACTACGTTGGGGATATCTTCGGTGCGCCGCTGGCCATTGAAGGTCTGATGGCCTTCTTCCTCGAATCCACCTTTGTAGGTCTGTTCTTCTTCGGCTGGGACCGTCTGGGCAAAGTCCAGCATATGGCGGTAACCTGGCTGGTGGCATTAGGCTCCAACCTGTCCGCACTGTGGATCCTGGTGGCGAACGGCTGGATGCAAAACCCCATCGCGTCTGATTTCAACTTCGAAACCATGCGTATGGAGATGGTCAGCTTCGCTGAGCTGGTCCTGAACCCGGTTGCTCAGGTTAAATTCGTACACACCGTAGCATCTGGCTATGTGTGCGGCGCCATGTTCGTACTGGGCATCAGCTCCTACTACATGCTGCGCGGTCGTGACTTCGCCTTCGCAAAACGCTCTTTTGCTATCGCAGCAAGCTTCGGTATGGCAGCAATTCTGTCTGTTATCGTTCTGGGTGATGAATCCGGTTACGAAATGGGCGACGTGCAGAAAACCAAGCTGGCCGCGATTGAAGCGGAATGGGAAACCCAGCCTGCGCCGGCAGCGTTTACCCTGTTCGGTATTCCCGATCAGGACGCGCAGGAAAACCGCTTCGCCATTCAAATTCCTTACGCGCTGGGCATCATCGCCACCCGTTCCGTCGATAAACAGGTTACTGGCCTGAAAGATCTGATGGTGCAGCACGAAGAGCGTATCCGTAACGGGATGAAAGCTTACTCGCTGCTGGAGCAGCTGCGCGCCGGCTCTACCGACCAGGCCGTTCGCGATCGGTTTAACGACGTGAAGAAAGACCTCGGTTACGGTCTGCTGCTGAAACGCTATACCCCGAACGTCTCCGACGCGACGGAAGCGCAGATCCAGATGGCAACCAAAGACTCTATTCCACGCGTTGCGCCGCTGTACTTCGCGTTCCGTATCATGGTGGGCTGCGGCATTATCATGCTGCTGATCATCGCGGCCTCGTTCTGGTCAGTGATTCGTAACCGTATCGGTGAGAAAAAATGGCTGCTGCGCACGGCGCTGTACGGTATCCCACTGCCATGGATTGCTATCGAATCCGGCTGGTTTGTCGCGGAATATGGCCGTCAGCCATGGGCGATTGGTGAGGTGCTGCCAACGGCGGTAGCGAACTCCTCCCTGACCGCAGGCGACCTGATCTTCTCCATGCTGCTGATTTGTGGTCTGTACACCCTGTTCCTGGTGGCTGAACTGTTCCTGATGTTCAAGTTCGCGCGCCTTGGCCCGAGCAGCCTGAAAACCGGTCGCTACCACTACGAGCAGTCTGCTGTGACTACTCAGCCGGCACGCTAAGACAGGAGTCATCAAATGATCGATTATGAAGTATTGCGTTTTGTCTGGTGGCTGCTGATCGGTGTTCTGCTGATCGGTTTTGCGGTCACCGATGGTTTCGACATGGGCGTGGGCATGCTCACCCGTTTCCTCGGTCGTAATGACACCGAGCGTCGAATCATGATCAACTCCATCGCCCCGCACTGGGACGGTAACCAGGTGTGGCTGATCACCGCAGGCGGCGCGCTGTTCGCGGCCTGGCCGATGGTCTACGCGGCTGCGTTCTCCGGCTTCTATGTGGCGATGATTCTGGTGCTGGCGTCTTTATTCTTCCGTCCGGTTGGTTTCGACTACCGTTCCAAGATTGAAGATACCCGCTGGCGCAACATGTGGGACTGGGGCATCTTTATTGGTAGCTTCGTTCCACCGCTGGTGATTGGTGTGGCATTCGGTAACCTGCTGCAGGGCGTACCGTTCCACGTCGACGAGTACATGCGTCTGTTCTACACCGGCAACTTCTTCCAGCTGCTGAATCCGTTTGGTCTGCTGGCAGGTGTTGTGAGCGTGGCGATGATCATCACGCAGGGCGCAACGTATCTGCAGATGCGTACCGTGGGTGAACTGCACCTGCGTTCCCGTGCTACCGCCCAGGTTGCGGCGCTGGTGACGCTGGTCTGCTTCGCGCTGGCCGGCGTGTGGGTGGTGTACGGTATTGATGGTTACGTGGTGACGTCCGCCATCAACCACACTGCACCGTCTAACCCGCTGACCAAAGAAGTGGCGCGTCAGGCAGGTGCATGGCTGGTGAACTTCAATAATACCCCTGCGCTGTGGGCTATCCCGGCTCTGGGTGTGCTGCTGCCGCTGCTGACCGTGCTGACGTCTCGTCTGGAGAAAGGCGCCCTGGCGTTCGTGTTCTCTTCACTGACGCTGGCGTGCATCATCCTGACGGCCGGTATTGCTATGTTCCCGTTCGTGATGCCATCCAGCACCATGATGAACGCTAGCCTGACCATGTGGGATGCAACGTCCAGCCAGCTGACGCTGAACCTGATGACGTATGTTGCTTGTGTATTCGTACCGATTATCCTGCTCTACACCTCCTGGTGTTACTGGAAAATGTTCGGTCGTATCACTAAAGAACATATCGAAAGCAACACCCACTCTATGTATTAAGTAAGGAGCTGAATATGTGGTATTTCGCATGGATTTTAGGGACGCTTCTTGCCTGTGCATTTGGTGTCATCACTGCCCTGGCGCTTGAGCATGTTGAAGCGTCTAAAGCAGGTGAAGAAAAACACTAATGAACATTATCGCAACGTTATATGCGGTAATGGATAAGCGCCCGTTACGGGCGCTTTCTTTAGTGATGGCATTACTGCTGGCAGGCTGTATCTTCTGGGACCCGTCGCGCTTCGCGGCGAAAACCAGCGAGCTTGAGATCTGGCACGGCTTCCTGATGATGTGGGCGGTGTGTGCAGGGGTCATTCACGGTGTCGGCTTTCGACCGAAAGCGATTCACTGGCAGGGCATCTTCTGTCCGCTGATTGCCGATCTGGTTCTCCTCGCCGGTTTGATTTTCTTCTTCTTCTGAATAAGAAATGTCCGTTAACGATATGGGCTTACCCGAGCCCATAAAAATTTACTCTCCGTTTACTTTCCCCCATTCCAAACCATCATTCCCGCGCGTATAGTAGCGAAGTTTGAAAGCCCCAACTTTTCATGTTTTACCGGGATGTAAAGTGAATACAACGCTGTTTCGATGGCCGGTACGTGTCTATTACGAAGATACCGATGCCGGTGGTGTGGTCTACCACGCCAGCTACGTTGCTTTTTATGAACGGGCACGCACAGAGATGCTGCGCCATCATCACTTTAGTCAACAGGTGCTGTTGGCTGAGCGAGTTGCCTTTGTGGTACGCAAGATGACGCTTGAGTATTTTGCGCCTGCCAGACTCGACGATATGCTCGAAGTCCAAACTGAAATTACATCAATGCGCGGAACTTCACTGGTTTTCACGCAGCGGATAGTCAATGCAGAGAACACGGTACTGAACTCAGCTCAAGTCCTGATTGTCTGTGTTGATCCAACCATAATGAAGCCTCGTGCGCTTCCTAAGTCTATTGTCGCGGAGTTTAAGCAGTGACTGACATGAATATCCTTGATTTGTTCCTGAAGGCAAGCCTTCTGGTTAAACTTATCATGTTGATTTTGATTGGTTTTTCAATCGCTTCCTGGGCCATCATCATCCAGAGAACGCGTATCCTCAATGCCGCTGGGCGCGAAGCCGAAGCGTTTGAAGATAAGTTCTGGTCGGGTATTGAGCTTTCTCGTCTGTATCAGGAAAGCCAGGGACGCCGTGATAACCTTTCTGGCTCCGAACAAATTTTCTACAGCGGTTTCAAAGAGTTTGCTCGCTTACACCGTGCTAACAGCCATGCGCCGGAAGCCGTGGTAGAAGGCGCGTCGCGTGCGATGCGCATCTCCATGAACCGCGAGCTGGAAAATCTTGAAACGCATATTCCATTCCTCGGCACCGTAGGCTCCATCAGCCCGTATATCGGCCTGTTTGGTACGGTATGGGGGATCATGCACGCCTTTATCGCCCTTGGCGCGGTGAAGCAGGCAACGTTGCAGATGGTAGCACCGGGTATCGCAGAAGCACTGATCGCGACCGCAATCGGTCTGTTCGCCGCAATTCCGGCGGTGATGGCGTACAACCGTCTGAACCAGCGCGTGAACAAACTGGAACTGAACTACGACAACTTTATGGAAGAGTTCACCGCGATTCTGCATCGTCAGGCGTTTACCAGCACCGAGAGCAACAAGGGGTAAACCATGGCCAGATCGCGTGGACGAGGTCGTCGCGAGCTCAAGTCCGAAATCAATATCGTTCCGTTACTGGACGTGCTGCTGGTGCTGCTGCTGATCTTTATGGCGACAGCCCCCATCATCACCCAGAGCGTGGAAGTTGATCTGCCGGATGCGACAGAATCACAGGCGGTAAGCACCAATGACGATCCTCCGGTCATCATTGAGGTTTCCGGCGTAGGGCAGTACAGCGTGGTGGTCGAGAAGGATCGTATGGATCAGCTCCCCCCAGAGCAGGTTATTGCTGAAGCGCAACGACGCCTGGAGTCAAATCCGAAGACGGTCTTCTTAATCGGTGGTGCGAAAGACGTACCATATGATGAAATTATCAAAGCGCTGAACTTGCTACATAGCGCGGGCGTTAAGTCAGTTGGCTTAATGACTCAGCCTATTTGATCATCTGCGTAGTTTTTGGGAACCGATAGTGTCAAAGGCAACCGAACAGAACGACAAGCTTAAGCGAGCGATAATCGTCTCCGCAGTGCTGCACGTGATTCTTTTTGCAGCGCTGATCTGGAGTTCGTTCGATGAGCACATTGATGCATCGGGCGGTGGTGGAGGCTCATCCATCGACGCCGTCATGGTAGATCCCGGTGCGGTAGTGCAGAACTATAATCGTCAGCAACAGCAGCAGGCGAGCGCAAAACGCGCTGAAGAGCAGCGTGAAAAACAGGCGCAACAGCAGGCGGAAGAGCTGCGTGAAAAGCAGGCCGCCGAGCAGGAACGTTTGAAGCAGCTTGAGAAAGAGCGTTTGCAGGCGCAGGAAGCCGCGAAAGAGCAGGCGGAGCAGCAGAAACAGGCTGAAGCCGCAGCGAAGAAAGCGCAGGAACAGCAGAAGCAGGCGGAGGAGGCGGCAGCCAAAGCCGCTGCAGACGCTAAGGCGCAGGCAGATGCTCAGGCGAAAGTAGCCGCAGAAGCGGCGAAAAAAGCCGCTGCTGACGCGCAGAAGAAGGCCGAAGCAGAAGCCGCGAAGAAGGCCGCTGCTGATGCGAAGAAGAAAGCGGAAGCCGAAGCCGCGAAAAAAGCCGCTGCTGACGCACAGAAGAAAGCCGAAGCAGAAGCCGCGAAGAAAGCCGCCCAGGAAGCAGAGAAGAAAGCGGCCGCCGAAGCGGCGAAGAAAGCGGCTGCCGCTGAGAAAGCTGCGGCAGAAAAAGCCGCCGCTGCGGAAAAAGCCGCTGCTGATAAAAAAGCTGCAGCTGAGAAAGCCGCTGCCGATAAGAAAGCAGCAGCCGAAAAAGCCGCTGCTAAAAAGGCCGCTGCCGCTGAGAAAGCTGCCGCAGCCGCAGGGGTTGACGATCTGCTGGGCGACCTGAGTTCCGGTAAGAATGCACCGAAAACGGGCGGTGGGGCGAAAGGAAATGGACAGCCGTCAAAAGACAGCGGTACCTCCGGAGCCAACGGTGGGGCAACAGGTGCAGATATCAGTGCTTATGCCAAACAGATCCAGGTTGCGATTCAGAGCCGACTCTTTGATGCAGGCCTGTATCAGGGCAAGCAATGCGTACTGCACATCAATCTTGCGCCAGACGGCAGGTTGAAAAGCGTGACGTCTGAAGGGGGCGATCCTGCGCTCTGTCAGGCTGCGCTGGCCGCAGCCAGATCGGCGAACATTCCTAAACCGCCTAGCGAGGCTGTTTATGAAAGGATAAAAGATGCCAAACTGGACTTTAAGCTGTAATCAACTCTTCTAACGGAAGTATGAAAAACAGTCTATGGTCGTAATCAGGATAAGTAGTTTTGTCTATTTGGGTTTGTTAACATTCTGCTAAATTATCGTGGGTAAGGTTACCCAGATAAGGGAGATATGATGAAGCAGGCATTACGTGTAGCAGTTAGTTTTTTAATGCTGTGGGCAGCTGTACTGCACGCAGAAGTACGTATCGAGATCACCCAGGGGGTGGACTCGGCGCGTCCGATTGGTGTCGTTCCGTTCCAGTGGGCAGGCCCGGGCGCTGCGCCTGAAGATATTGGCGGCATTGTTGCAGCTGACCTGCGTAACAGCGGTAAATTTAACCCATTAGATCGTTCCCGCCTGCCTCAGCAGCCGGGTACTGCGCAGGACGTTCAGCCTGCTGCATGGTCTGCACTGGGTATTGATGCGGTAGTTGTTGGTCAGGTTACGCCTGCACCAGACGGCGGCTATAACGTTGCGTATCAGCTGGTTGATACCGGCGGTGCGCCGGGTACCGTTCTGGCTCAGAACACGTATAAAGTGAACAAGCAGTGGCTGCGCTACGCTGGCCATACGGCGAGTGACGAAGTGTTCGAGAAGCTGACCGGTATTAAAGGTGCGTTCCGTACCCGTATCGCGTACGTGGTTCAGACCAACGGCGGACAGTTCCCGTATGAGCTGCGCGTCTCTGACTACGATGGCTACAACCAGTTCACCGTTCACCGTTCTCCACAGCCGCTGATGTCTCCGGCATGGTCTCCTGACGGCTCCAAACTGGCGTACGTGACCTTCGAGAGCGGCCGTTCCGCGCTGGTTATTCAGACGCTGTCTAACGGTGCCGTGCGCCAGGTTGCTTCATTCCCGCGCCACAACGGTGCACCTGCGTTCTCTCCGGATGGGACTAAGCTGGCCTTTGCCCTGTCTAAAACCGGTAGCCTGAACCTGTATGTGATGGACATTGGATCTGGTCAGATCCGCCAGATTACGGACGGCCGTAGCAACAATACTGAACCAACCTGGTTCCCGGACAGCCAGAATCTGGCCTTTACGTCTGACCAGGCGGGTCGTCCACAAGTCTATAAAATGAATATCAACGGCGGAGCAGCGCAGCGTATTACCTGGGAAGGTTCTCAGAACCAGGATGCTGACGTCAGTGCCGATGGTAAAACAATGGTAATGGTCAGCACTGCGGGTGGTCAGCAGCACATTGCCAAACAAGATCTGGTAACGGGAGGCGTACAAATACTGTCGTCAACGTTCCTGGATGAAACGCCAAGTCTGGCACCTAACGGCACTATGGTAATCTACAGCTCTTCTCAGGGGATGGGATCCGTGCTGAATCTGGTTTCTACAGATGGGCGTTTCAAAGCGCGTCTTCCGGCAACTGATGGACAGGTCAAATCACCTGCCTGGTCGCCGTATCTGTAATAATAATTAATTGATTACTAAAGGAATCTTAGAAATGCAACTGAACAAAGTGCTGAAGGGGCTGATGATCGCTCTGCCTGTAATGGCAATCGCAGCGTGTTCTTCTAACAAGAACGCAAGCAATGACCAGAGCGGCGAAGGCATGATGGGTGCCGGCACCGGTATGGACGCTAACGGCAATGGCAACATGTCTTCTGAAGAGCAAGCGCGTCTTCAGATGCAGCAGCTGCAGCAGAACAACATCGTTTACTTCGATCTGGATAAATACGACATCCGTTCTGACTTCGCTGCAATGCTGGATGCGCACGCAAACTTCCTGCGTAGCAACCCGTCTTACAAAGTCACCGTAGAAGGTCACGCGGACGAACGTGGTACTCCAGAGTACAACATCTCCCTGGGTGAACGTCGTGCGAACGCTGTTAAAATGTACCTGCAGGGTAAAGGCGTTTCTGCTGACCAGATCTCCATCGTTTCTTACGGTAAAGAAAAACCAGCAGTACTGGGTCACGACGAAGCGGCTTACTCCAAAAACCGTCGTGCCGTACTCGTTTACTAAGAGAATTGCATGAGCAGTAACTTCAGACATCATCTGATGAGTCTGTCGTTACTGGTTGGAATAGCGGCCCCCTGGGCCGCTTTTGCTCAGGCACCAATCAGTAGTGTCGGCTCAGGCTCGGTAGAAGATCGGGTCACTCAACTCGAGCGTATCTCTAACGCTCACAGCCAGCTTTTAACTCAACTCCAGCAGCAACTTTCCGACAACCAGAACGATATCGATTCCCTTCGTGGCCAGATCCAGGAGAGTCAGTATCAGCTTAATCAGGTTGTGGAACGCCAGAAGCAAATCTTGTCGCAGATGGATAGCCTGAGCAGCGGCGGTGCGGCTGCACAGCCCGCAGCAGGCGATCAAAGCGGTGCGGCGACGCCTGCACCTGCGGCAGATGCCTCCGCGTCGTCTGGAGCGCCTGTACAGAGCGGTGACGCGAATACGGACTACAACGCGGCCATTGCCCTGGTTCAGGACAAGGCGCGTCAGGACGATGCTATCGTTGCGTTTCAGAACTTCGTGAAGAAGTACCCCGATTCCACTTACCAGCCAAATGCGAATTACTGGCTGGGTCAGTTGAATTACAACAAGGGGAAAAAGGATGATGCGGCGTTTTATTTTGCCTCTGTGGTGAAAAATTACCCGAAATCACCGAAAGCGCCTGATGCGATGTTTAAAGTCGGCGTGATCATGCAGGACAAAGGCGACACTGCAAAAGCCAAAGCGGTTTATCAGCAGGTGGTTGCGAAATTCCCGGGCACCGACGGCGCAAAACAGGCGCAAAAACGTTTGAACTCGATGGGTTGATTATCGCATGACCAGAAATCGCGTTATTTCTGGTCGTGCAGCATGATTCCTAAGCAGTTAAGTGATCTTCATCGAAATTTTTGTTGCGCTGAATTCTTAAATCAGTAATATATGCCGCCGTTGCCACGGGATATCAAACAACGTGAAAGCAGCATAAAAGTGGGTCGTTAGCTCAGTTGGTAGAGCAGTTGACTTTTAATCAATTGGTCGCAGGTTCGAATCCTGCACGACCCACC